>JBDGSU010000186.1:0-1642 GCA_042217395.1 Halosimplex sp. | reverse complement strand
CAAACACGCTGTTCGAGCGACGCTGTGAAATCAACAATATGCTACGGATGAGCGTAGATCGATAGGGATAAACGTGAAATACGTCGAATCGCGAGATAGAGAGAGATGAGCGACCGGATCGAGGACGTCACAGTCGTCGGGGGCGGCGACTCCGGACTGTTGGCGGCGCTGGCCGTCGAGAAGATGAATCCCGGAATGGAGGTATCGGTCATCGACAACTTCGGACGGGAGGTCCCGCAGGTGGGAAAGAGCACGTTTCTGGCGATCCAGCACATCCTGCACGAGACCCTCGATATCGACGAACAGGAGTTCGTCACGACGGTCAAGCCGGTCTGGAAGGCGTCGGTCTACTTCCGTGACTGGTGTGGTTACGGCGACTTCCACTACCCGTTCGACCAGAACCGCAAGTTCCCGAATCCCGACGAACCGGACACCAACGAGGCGTTTTACTTCTACTACGAAGAGCTGTACGACAGCGAGGACCACCAGTCCAAGTGCGAGGAGCTGGTCTCCCAGGAAAAATCGCCGTGGTACTTCGAGCCGAGCGAGGGCGGCACCCGAAAGTACGAGAGCGTCGCCTACCACCTCAACACCGAGCGGTTCAACGGCTTCCTGCGCGATCTGTGTCGGGATCGGGGCATCTCGCTGGTCGACGACGAGATCGTCACCGTCGACGTGGCCGGCGACCGTATCCGACGGTTGCGGAGCAAGCGCCAGGCCTACGAGGCCGATCTGTACCTCGACGCGACGGGCTTCTCGCGCGTGCTGCGGAGCGAACAGGACAGCGAGTTCCGCGAGTTCGACCTGCCGCTGGACACGGCGCTCAATGCCCGGTCCGATCTCTCGCTGAAGGAGGTCGTGCCGGCGACAGTCATCGACACGGGCGAGGCGGGGTGGTTCTGGCAGATCGACACGTTCGACAACCGCGACCGCGGCTACGTCTACGCCTCCGACTACCTCTCCGAGGGCGAAGCCCGCGCGGAGTTCGTCGATCACTGCGAGGGGATCGACGCCGAGGACGTGGTGACCTACGAGTTCTCCTCGGGCTATCACGACCGGGCGTGGATCGAGAACTGCGTCGCCGTCGGCAACGCCGAGGGGTTCGTCGAACCGCTCCAGTCGACCGGACTGACCGCCAACGCGAAGGCGTCGGTCACGCTGGCGACCCTGCTCTCGGGCCACGGCGGCGTGGCAGACGACGCGGTCCGCGAGCGCTACAACGCGTGGGTCTCACAGACGTGGGAGTCCATCTACGACTTCATCAGCGTCCACTACGCCTACGCGGACGGCGACACCGAGTTCTGGCGGGACGTCCGGGACATCGACCTGAGCGCGCGGACGGAGCTGCTGATCGAGGACTTCGACCGGAACGGGTTCGACACGCACGTCGACCCGGCGACCCACTCCGAGCACGACGCCCTCCTGTTCTTCCAGCCGCTCAACTTCTACGCGCTGATGCGCAACATGGGCGCCACCTCGGCGTTCTACGAGACCCACGACTTCGAGATCGGCGACGAGGTTCGCCGCGCGGTCGACCACCACTACGGCGAGATCGGCGACGAAGTGGGGGAACACTACGACCACTACGAGTTCCTCTGTTGATCGCAAGACAGCGACAGTATTATTTTGATTACATCCAAAA
>JBDGSU010000036.1:0-1748 GCA_042217395.1 Halosimplex sp. | reverse complement strand
CGACGTAGTCGAACGATTCGTAGAGACCGATCGCGCTCTCCTGGTCGACGGTCGTGTCCAGCACCAACCGTTCGAACCCCAGGTCCGCCGCGGGAGTTTCGAGTTCCCGGAGGAGCGCCGCGCCGTGTCCGCGGCGCTGGGAGTCGGGGTCGACGTGCATCCGCCGGACGACCGCTGTCTGGGGGTCCGTCTCGTGGTGGTCGACGCCGGCAGTGGGCTGGACGGCGCCCATGGCCACGATCTCGCCGTCGACCTCGCCGACGAGGAATTCCCCGCCGGCGTCGAGATATTCGGGCTCGACGTTCCGGAGATTCCGGTCGGGGTGGGCGTATTCTTCGTCGTAGGCGCCGATATCGCGGAGCGCGCGCTCGTGGAGGTCCCAGACCGCGTCTTCGTCGGCGGGTTCGTACCGACGGAGCGTGAGATCGGACACACCTGCACCTGCGCCGCGGTACCTGAACAACACGGCGAGGTCGGCAACGTCTGCCGGCCGCCCCGACGGAGTTGGCTCGGGGCCAGAGCCGTCGTCGATCTACGGTGGGACAGACCGGAACACCGCTGGAGTCCCGCTACAGCGAGACGGTGTCGAGCGAGTCGGAGATCTCGGCGACGTGGTCGTTGAACGCCGCGGCGAAGGCGGGGAAGTCGTCGACGTGGGCGCGCAGGTCCTTCGGGGCGGGCGGCTGGTACTGCGAGAGGACGTAGATGCCGCCCTCGCCGCCGACGCGGAGGTAGCTGGCCCGCCCGTCCTCCCACTTGAGTTCCCAGCGGGAGCCGTTGACGCGGGCGGAGAAGGTGACGTAGTCGTTGCCCTCGACGCGGTTGAGCTGCTGGGCCATCCCGTTACAGGCCTCGCGCATCCGCGAGAGGATGCGCTCGCGCTGCTCGACGACCGGGTCGACCGAGGCGATCTCGGGGAGGTCGTCGGCCACGCCGTCGAGGACGCCGTCGAGCGAGCGGACGTAGTCGTTGAACGCCTCGACGAAGGCGTCGTAGTCGGCCATCGCGGCGGCCAGCTCCTCGGGTTCGGGCGGCTGCTGGGTCGAGACGACGTAGGTGTCGGCGCCGCGCCCCTCGAAGCGGAGGTACTGGACGTCACCGCCCTCGTACTTGAGCGTCCAGGTGCCCCGATCGGTGTCGAACTCCCGTTGCCCGTAGTCGCCGCCCTGCAGGCGGGCGAGTTCGCGGGCGATCCGGCCGGCGTGGTCGGTGATATGTGCGACCACTTCGTCGCGGCGCTCGGCCGCCGCGTCGGCGCCGACGACGTCCACGTCGAGATCCCCAGTCATCGACGGATCGACGGGCGCGAGGGGGATAACACCCGCGTTCTCCGACGGCCGGACCGCTGTGGTCGGCCCGCGCTCGCTGGGGGAACTCGGACAGATCGACACCTACTTTCGCGACTGGGGACGAGCAACGCGCATGTACGTCGGACGCTTCGTCGTCGTCGCACCACAGATCGGCGCCTACCGCGTCTCCTCGCGCTCGTTCCCGAACCGGAAGGCGACCGGCCGCGAGCCGGGCACCGTCACCGTCGGTCCCACGGCCGACGCCCCCGAGACGGACAACCCCTACGTCGAGTACAACTGCCTGCGGCTGACCGACCGCGGCGCCGTGATCGGCAACGGGTCGCACGTCGACCCGATCGCCGAGAAGCTCGAACTGGGCTACCCCGCCAGGGACGCCGTCGCAGAGCCCCTGCTCGCGCTCGACTTCGAGAAGGACGACTACGACACGCCCCGCGTCGC
>JBDGSU010000017.1:0-1810 GCA_042217395.1 Halosimplex sp. | reverse complement strand
CGATGGCCTTCGCGGAGTTCTCGTTGCGCTCGGTGCCGTGGCCGACGACGGCGAGGCCGAACCCCTCTCCCACTTCCGGATCGCCGGTCACCGACTCGGCGCGTCGGACGATCACGTCGCTCATCGCCTCGTGGGTGCCCACGGGCCCGCAGTAGTGGACGGTCTTGTCCACGTCGGTAGGGTGGAACGTCGCGTGGGTCGCGCTGGTGCCGTCGGAGTTCCAGGCCTCGGGGTCCCACTCCTCCAGGCGCAACTCGCGGGGGATGACCTCCTCGGTGAAGTAGCCCTCCGAGATGAACAGGGGGACGACGTACACTTCGTCGCTCTCGACGGTCCGGAGCACCTCGCGGAAGGAGGGCTCTTCCTTCCAGAACGATTCGCGGACCTCGTCGAAGGCGCCGGTCGCGCGGACGGTGTCGGCGTGGTCGAAGGTCGGCTCGCTCGACCCGGGGTTGAGGTGCGAGCCGTGGGCGACGATGACGAGCGCTTCCATGCCCGTCCGTAGGGAAACTCGCCCCTTATCGGCTTCGCTGGTCGACGCCGACGGGCCGCGGTCGGAGCCGGTCGCCCGCGACGGCTCGCCGGGAGATTTTTCGCGGTCGGGGTGGATCCGGAGATATGACGCTCGCCGCCGACACCCGAAAAGCGGTACGCAGACACCCGTTCCTGTACGACGCGCTCCGGGCCGACGTGGTCAACTACAGCGCCGCCGCCCGCTTTCTCGCCGTCGACGGCGAGACCGACGCGGTCGTCGCCGCGCTCCGCCGGTTCGCCGAGGACCTGCCCGAGTACGACCGGCCCGGATCCGATCCACCGGTTGGCATGCAGAGCGGCCTCGGCGAGGGCGACCCCGCCGACGCGCTGATGACCGTCGGGGACCTGTCGCTCGCGCCGGACGAGGGGTCGCTGACGGCGATCACCGCGGGCGGCGAGGCCGACGCCGCGGCGCTCCGGCAGGTGCTCGGCCGGCTGGAGACGGCCGACGTCCCGGTCGAGGCGGCGGCGGTCGGCGGCGGCTCGCTGGTCGTGGTCGTCGAGCGCCGCGAGGGACCGGACGCCGTGCGGGCGGTCGAGGACGCGCTCTCGTCGTGACGCGGTCACTCGAAACGGACCGATAATTCAAGTCGGAAGGCGACCGCTCGAACGGTATGGCCACGCAGACGCACTGGATCGTCGACGACGGAGAGTCGTCGGTACACGACGAACCGCACATCGCGGACAGCCGGATCACGGTGCGGGCAGTCCGCGAGTGGGTGGAGGAGCGCGACACTGACCCCGGAGCTGTGGCCGCACAGCACAATCTCGATATCGCCGCGGTCTACCACGCGCTCGCGTACTACCACGAGCACCCAGAGCGGATGCGAGAAGTCGAGCGCGAACGCCAGCGAACGATCGGAGCGAACCGCGAGCGGGCGGTCACCGGTCCCGGCGACCTCGAATGACGATCCCGTTGCTGGCTGACGAGAACGTGGACCATCGAGTACTCTATCGGCCTGATACCGCCCGACCGTGCCACCGTCCGACTCGCATCCGACGCATTGAAGCGCGGCGGGGGACAGACTCCCGGTAATGACGCTCCAGCTGACGAACACGCTCACGGGCGAGCGCGAGGATTTCGAGCCGGAGACAGACGGCGAAGTCCTGCTCTACCTCTGTGGGCTGACCACCTCGGACCCGGCCCACGTCGGTCACGCCCGGACGTGGACCCACACCGACGTGATCCACCGGTGGCTGGAGCACCTCGGCTACGACGTGCGCCACGTCGAGAACTTCACCGACGTCAACGAGAAGATCGTCGCCCGCGTCGGCG
>JBDGSU010000184.1:0-2399 GCA_042217395.1 Halosimplex sp. | reverse complement strand
CACCGACCGCTGGTTCGAGAAAATCCTGAGTACTGACTTCTACAGATGAGCGTCGTCGGAATTATCAGCGCGTGATAATCCTCGAGAGGAGGGGCATCACTCGGGTATAAATCCGGGCGATAACGGAAGAAACTTAACAAGTGTTAAATAGCCAGATGACATTCCACTAACCATGTCAGAGGCACAATCGGTGACTGACAGCCCCGGAATCGCACGCGAACTGACCGCGTTTCAGCAAAACATTCTCGTGATCCTCGGTGAAGAGCCGCGCTACGGCCTGGCTATCAAACGTGAACTCGAGGACTACTACGACGACGAGGTCAACCACGGCCGGCTCTACCCCAACCTCGACGACCTCGTCGAGATGGGGCTGGTCGAGAAGAGCGAACTCGACAAGCGGACCAACCAGTACGCGCTGACCGACGAGGGCTACGAGACGGTGCTCGACCAGCTCTCCTGGGAGTTCTCGAAGCTCGTCACGAGCGAGGACCGCGCCGACGACCTCCGCGAGCTCGTCGACGCCGTCCAGGAGTAAGTTACTCGTCGAGCGGACAGCGCTCGTCCGCCACGTCGAACGCCGCATCGACCGATTTTTCGACGACCGCGCGCTGGGCAGCCGTCGGCCACGCGTTGCGCGGGTAGTACTCCGCCAGGAACTCCCGCAGCTCGTCGGCCGTCGCCGCGTCGATCGGTTTCGCGTAGTGGTTGCCCATGAAGTCCGCGAGCGCCGCGACGTTCGCGGCGTGGTCCTCGCCGTACTCCTCGCGCACGTCCGCGGCGATCTCGCGGTTGTAGTCGTCGATCTCCTGCCAGTCGTCGCCCTCGCCGGGGCCCGAGAGGGGGATCTCGATCCCCCGCTCGATAGTCTCGATCCTGTCGGTCCGGATCTCGCCGTCCTCCAGCCACGTCTCGGGGTGGAGCACGAGCACGTCGCGTGTCTCGTCTTCGCGGACGCGGGACGTGTACCCGTGGTCGGCGAGTCGCTCGTCGCGGTCGTCGCGGTAGGCGGCCGCCTCCTCCTCGTCGACCGCCTCGCGGGCCAGTCGCGTGAGGCGTTCGGCGGCCTCGACGACCGACTCGGGCGGGAGGTCGTCGGGCTCGGCCGCGTCGTCGGCGAGCGGGTCGGGCACTTGGCTGGGGTCTGGTGTCTCGTCGGGCATCGTGTGTCTCTGTATCGAATTCGACGGGTCAGGCGTCGTCGAGCGCTTCGTTCGCGAGGTCGTCGGCGCGGTCGTTGATCTCGCGGGGGACGTGTTCGAGCGACCACTCGTCGAACGCCGTCAGCAGTTCGCGGACCGTCACGCGGTGCTCGCGGAGGGTCGGATCGTTCGTCGACCACTCGCCGCGGACCTGCTTGACGATGAGTTCGGAGTCGCCGCGGACGTCGATCTCGTCGAAGCCGTAGTCGCGGGCGACTCGAACGGCCTCGATGAGCGCCTCGTACTCGGCCTGGTTGTTGGTCGCGCGGCCGATCGCGTGGCCGCCCTCGGCGACGATCCCCGAGCCGTCGACGACGACCCACCCCACCGCCGCGGGCCCGGGGTTCCCCCGGGAGGCGCCGTCGAAGTAGACGTGCGCGCGTCCGCCCCCCTCGCGGATCAGCCCCTCCAGGTCCGCCGGGTTGGCCCCCTGTATCACGACCTTGTCGTCGTAGGCGACGGCCGTCGCCTCGCCCCGTGTCGCGCGCCAGCGCTCGTGGTCAGTGTTCCCGGCCTCGACCTCGACGCCGGCATCGGCGAGCCGCTCGCGGGCCGCTTCGACGTCGCATTCGACCGTCGGCATCGCTCGATACTCGCCGTCGACCGGACATAGGAATTTGGATCCGCGCCGAGAGGCGAGGGAGCGCAGTCCTCTCCGCTTCGGGATTTCAGACTTCGGCAAAATACCGTGGTTCCGAAAGATATATAACTAAGAGTTTAACCCCTGTGACGACGTATCACGAGGTCCGATGACACGGTCACGCCCCCGGCGGGAGCGAGAGCGACCGACCGAGAGCGAGAACGAGGGAGGAGAACGCGCGGAGACGGAGGCCTGTCCGGACTGCGGGTCGGCGGATCTGGTCACGAGCGCCGACCGGGGCGAACTGGGCTGCGAGGACTGCGGCCTGGTCGTCGAGGAGGTGACCATCGACCGCGGGCCGGAGTGGCGGGCGTTCACCCACAGCGAGCGCGAGGTGAAGTCGCGGGTCGGCGCCCCCACGACCCGGACCATGCACGACAAGGGGCTGACGACCCAGATCGACTGGAAGGACGAGGACGCTTCCGGTCGGTCGCTGTCCCCGGAGAAGCGGTCGCAGATGCACCGCCTGCGCAAGTGGCAAGAGCGCATCCGGACGAAAGACGCCGGCGAGCGCAACCTCCAGTTCGCGCTCTCGGAGATCGACCGCATGGCCTCGGCGC
>JBDGSU010000126.1:0-2697 GCA_042217395.1 Halosimplex sp. | reverse complement strand
CGAGGGCGAGGCGCGAGGGGAGTGAGCGCCTCGGAAAGCGAACGGCGAGCGAAGCGAGCCGTGAGCAGCGAGGGCGAGGCGCGAGGGGAGTGAGCGCCTCGGAAAGCGAACGGCGAGGAGTAGCGCCGGTTCGACGGGCTCTCGCGTCGGGACTGGTATCAGATCGATCGAATCGGCCGGAAACCTTTTTGAGGACCTGAGCGGTTGGACAGGTATGACAGCCGACGACGCGGAGGCATCGACGGTGGGGGAGGTCGGCGGAGAGCGGACGGTGTCGGTGCTCGGTACCGAGATCGTTCTGGAAGACGAGTTCGTCTCGTTCCCGTGGCGCGCGGGGATGGCGCGGGCGCCGGGGGCGTATCTCGCCGTGTTCGTCCTGACGGCGCTGGTCGCGGCGGTCGGCGGGTTCGGCTCGGGGTCGCTACCGCGGCGGTTCTCGTTGCTGGGGCTCGTGGTGTTCAACGTACACAACATCCCCGTGACGACCGGCGCGGTGCCGCGACTGTTGAAGCCCGTGGCCGATCCCGTGGTCGCGGTTCCGGGGATCGGGCGGCTCCTGCGAGGGCTGTTCACCTACGGGATCGGCCACGGGGCACCGCTCGACCACGTCGCGGGCATCCTGGCCGGACAGACCGACCAGATCGGCCACGTCAGTTTCGTCGAACTCCAGCGCCGGCGCGGGACGGACGTGCCGACGATCGTCTACTACCTGCTCCCGCCGGTCGTGTTGACGGGCGCGGGCTACGAGTTCGCCGACAGTCACTGGGACGACGCGGTGACCGAGACGTTCGCCGACGTCGCGCGGTTCGGGGTCGCCGTCGCCGCCGGATACGTGGTCGTCATGCTCGTGGCCTCGGTGCTGTTCTCGGCCGTCGTCGGCAGCCTCGCGGGAGCGGTGACGGTTGTCGCCGACCGCTATCTGCTGATGGTGTTCGCGTTCGCCTACCCCGCGCTGTTCGCGACGCTCGGGGCGGGACTTGTGTACCGCGAGCGGAACGACGGGTAGCGCTTACGTATAGCTCTTCTCGAGGAACTCGAGGATGCGCTCGGACTCGGCCATGGTGACGCCGCGGTCGTCGTCGACGAGGACCGGGACGCCGCGCTGGCCGGAGACCTCCTTGACTTCGTTGCGCTTCGAGTGGAGTCCCTCGACCCAGACGCTCTCGTAATCGAGATCGAGATCGTCCATGCGGTCGGCGACTTTCTCGCAGTACGGACAGCCGTCGAGCTGGTAGAGCGTCAGCGCCATACCGGTCGTTCGGAAGCGACGGGCAAGTGCGTTGCGGCCGAGCGCTCGAACGCGGCGCCGACGAGCGGAGCTCGTCGGCCCCACGGTCACCCGCTCCCGAGGGCACCTTCGAACTCGAAGCGTGCGCCCGACTCCCCGTCCTCCGGGTCGGCCGTCGTCAGGCGAACGTGCCAGCCGTGGGCCTCGGCGATATTCCGGACGATGGCCAGCCCCATCCCCGTGTTCGCGTCGCCGTCGCCGGTGGAGTAGCCGGCGTCGAAGACGCGGTCGCGGTCCGCCGACGCGATGCCGGGACCGTCGTCGGCGACGTAGAAGCCGTCGGCGGTGGCGCCGACGGTGACGGTCGTGCCGGGGTCCGCGTGCTCCACGGCGTCCCGCTGAGTGTCCGAAGGGGGGCTCGTGGAGCTGTGCTCCACGGCGTTGCGGAAGAGGTTCTCGAACAGCTGTGTGAGGAGGCTCGCGTCGGCGATCAGCGTCGTCTCGGCACCGATCTCGAGCGTCGCGTCGCCGGTCTCGACGTGGGACCAGGCGTCGCGCGCGATCGTCGCGATGTCGACGTGTTCGGAATCGACGTGTTCGGATCCGTGCGCGAGGACGAGTGCGTCGTCGACGATCGCGGTCATCCGCTCGAGCGCCGAGCGGATCGACGCGGTCTCTTGGGCCACCGTCTCCGCGCCGGCGTCGGGCGCGTTCGCGAGCAGTTCCGCGCGCGCCATCGCGACGTTCAACGGGTTCCGGAGGTCGTGACTGAGCACGTTCGCGACCGTCGAGAGCGTCTCGTTGTCGGCCCGAACGCGCAGTTCGATCTCCTTGCGGTCGGTGATGTCGACGTGCATGACCAGCGCGCGCGGCTCGTCGGACTCCGACAGAGCGAGCGCGCGCAGCAGGAACCAGCGCCGCTGTTCGGGGGAGTGACACGGGTACTCCAGCGTGAACTCCGCCCGATCGCCCGCGAGCACCGACCGGATGCCGGCCGCGGCGTCGCTCGCGGATTCGTCGTCGGAGGCGTCACAGACGGCGAGGTAGTTCTCGCCGACCATGTTCGCGTCCCCGTCGAGGCCGTTCTCCGCACCGAAACACCGCCAGGCGCGGTTCGTCCGCAGGATCTCGCCGTCGGCGTCGACGACGGCCACCTGCGCCGGCAGCGCGTCGAACGCCGCGCCGACGAGGGCGTGTCCGCCGTCCGTCGAGTGCCGGCGCTCCCGGTCGCGTTCGGTGGTCACTACGTCGAGTCTCGCGTTCCGTGGGTATAACCTGCGCGGGTCGATTCTCGAACGTGAGGCCGGTGAGGCGAGCGTCGCGGACTCGACGGCCTACTCGTTCATCAGCCCGTCTTCCTCGACGCGCATGACGGCCTCGCCGTCGGGGAGGTTCGGGGCGTCGACGAGCTTGACGATGCGCTTGTCGCCCTTGGACTTGCGGAGGTAGATGCGGAACGTGGAGGTGTG
>JBDGSU010000045.1:0-2861 GCA_042217395.1 Halosimplex sp. | reverse complement strand
GCGAGCGCAGCGCCGAGCGGATGGAGTCCTGGGCCTTGTTCTCGGAGTCGGACTCGCCGAGGCCGATCATGGCGACGCCGCCGTTCTCCATGATCGTGCGAACGTCGGCGAAGTCGACGTTGACGAGGCCGGGCTTGGTGATCAGCTCGGTCATGCCCTTGACCGAGCGCATGAGGACGCGGTCGCAGATCTTGAACGCGTCCTGCAGCGGCATCGACGGCGCGTAGTCGAGCAGGCGGTCGTTCGGCACGACGATGACGGTGTCGCTCACCGCGCGCAGCCGTTCGAGGCCTGCGTCGGCGTTGGCCCGCCGGCGCTCGCCCTCCGCGGTGAACGGGATGGTGACGATGGAGATGGTGAGCGCGCCGTTGTCCTGGGCGGCCTGGGCGACGACGGGCGCCGACCCCGTCCCGGTCCCGCCGCCGAGGCCCGCGGTCACGAAGACCATGTCCGAGCCGTCGATCGACTGCTGGATGTCCTCGATGTTCTCCTGGGCGGCCTCCTCGCCGATCTTGGGGACCGACCCCGCGCCGCGACCGCCGGTGCGCTTGCGCCCGATGAGGATTTTCGTGTCGGCCTTGACCTCGTCGGCGAGGTGCTGGGCGTCCGTGTTGGCCGCGACGAGCTTCGCCCCGTGGATCCCCTCTTCCATCATCCGCGTGACGGTGTTGCCGCCGGCGCCCCCGCAGCCGACGACGGTGATCTTCGTCTCCAGATCTTTGACGACGTCCGCCAGTTCCTCGTCGGACATCTCCCCCGAGGTCGACATCTCCTCTCGACCCGTCGACCCCCCGCTCTCCTGTGTCTCCTGGGCCTGTTGGCGCGCTTGCTCCCGCTCCTCCTCCGCCTCGTCGATCGCGTCGTCGATTATAGAGTCCATAATTTAAGTTTCCGTTGCTGGGCAACATTTATTAAGCTTCTCCCCGGCGTCAGACGCCCGTCTGACAGGAGTAACGCGCCCGTACCGCTCCGTTCAGTCGCGTAAGCCGCCGTTACTCCCGAGAACCGGCGATAGGACCGATCTCCAGGTGAAACCACGGTGCTCGCGGCACGTGACGGCGTCCGAACCAGCTGCGAACCGGATACGATCGGATACTACCGGTGTACGCATCTGATACTGTCGGTGTACGGATCGGATACGTCGGGCGCGCGGTCCTGGTCGTCGAGAAGCGCATTCGGAGTGGCCGATATCGTCGAATTCGAACGCGTTCGCACGGCCGATCGCGGGCGTCTCGAGTTCGATCCCGGACCGTCTCGCGGGCATCCGTCTCACCGGTCGGCGAGGTCACCGAGGGGGAAGCGGTGTTCGCGCTCGACGTGGACGACGGCGGGGTCTATCTCCTCGCCGTCGACGGTGACGCTCTCGCCGTCGGCGAGGCGGCCGAACTTCGGCCCGTCGGGGACCCCCAGCGTGCGGGCGCGCTCCGGGTCGAACGCCGTCTCGCGCGCCGCGACGGCGTCGCCCTCGCGTTCGACGGTCTCGTAGCGCTCCGCGAGGACGGCGACCAGTTCGTCGACGAGCGCCCCGCCGTCGCGACCGGGCCCGAGGAGCGCGCGACCGCGGGCGCGCGTCCCGCTCTCGGTCGTCTCGAACGCCAGTGTCGCCCGTTCGAGGGCGGCGCGGGTCCGCTCCCGGTCGATCCCCTGGGCCTCGGCGAGCAGTTCGTCCGGGAGCGCGACCGCGCGCAGGTCGTCCGCGCGCGGGTCGCCCTCGTAGCCGACGGCTCGGTCGCCGAACCGGACGCCCTCGTCGACGCTCCCGAGGCGGTCCGCGACGGCCTCGACCAGCGCGAGCGGGACGCCGGTCGTCTCGCGGACCCACGTCTCGCCGACGACCTCGCGACCGAGGTCTTCGACGACCTCGACGAGCGCCGGTCGGTCGCCCTCGACGAGCGCGTAGTCGGCGGCGCTCGCCTCGAACGCGCGCTCGACGACCGCCCGGTTCGCCGCGGGGTCACCCATGGCGTCGAGACACCAGTCGGCGCCGACGTGGCCGACCGACCAGTCGGTCTCGCGGAGGACCCGCTCGAAGCGCGGCGCGTAGTGGCCGCCGCCGAACCCGACGAGCTGGCGGCGAGTGCCGTTCTCCGGGGGCGCGTCGGCGTCGACCCCGCGGAGCGCGAGGATCGCTCGCGCCACCGCCCGCGCCGCGTCGGGGTCCTCCCACTGGGGTTCGTCGCTGCCGACCTCGACGAACATCGAGGGGACGCCCACGTCGGTCGGCCCGTGGTGGGTGCACTCGACGCCGACCTCGTAGCCCGGCGGCGCGTGTTCGCGGAGGGCTTCGACCACCCGGCGGTGAGCGTTCGGACAGGCGCGGGCGAACCGACCGGTCTCCCCGCCGTACTCCGCGGGACCGAAGTTGCCGGTGTGGTGGGCGGTCAACAGCGGGCCCGTCTCGCCCGCGTGGCGCGAGGCGAACGCGAGCAGGTCCGGTTCCGTCCGGTCCTCGCCGTCGACGCGCCCGAAGGCCTCGCCGACGCCGTCGAGATCCAGGTGGAGGTCGTCGAACTCGCGGAGTTCGACGCCGTGGGCGCGGTAGACGGTAGCGCCGCCCTCGGCGTCCGAGCGCGTTCCGTCGGTGCGTTCGGTCCAGTCGCCCAGTTCGAGCAACTGGCGGCCGACGTGTACGGAGGCGCTGTCCGCCCGACTGACGACGATCGCGAGCACGGTCGCGGAGTGGCCGCCGCCGGGCTAAAGCCCGTCGGTCTCCCGGTCGGGGAGTCGGTCGAGCGCGGCCGCGAGGAAGACCGGACCGCCGAGCCGTATGGGATCGCTTAATTGGATCCTCGGGGAACACACCCCCGACTGTCGCGTTCTGAGTTGATAAAGCCCCAGCAAAATTCTCTGCTGGCGAACTG
>JBDGSU010000144.1:0-3144 GCA_042217395.1 Halosimplex sp. | reverse complement strand
TTTCACGAGCTCAGGCTGTGCCCGCTGTTGCGTCCTCGGGGTAAACACATACCACGTGACGAAGCGCGGTGAGAAGCCGTAGCGCCACCGGATCGACCGGGAAACCCGTGGTTCCAGGGCATGGACTTCCCGCGTCGACCGTTCGAGACGGGACGCGACGACTACGAACTCTACGAGGAGGACGGCGAGTTCGTGTTGAGCGTCGAGCTGCCGGGTTTCGACCCCGCGGGGATCGACGTGACGTGGCGCGAGGGCGTGTTGAACGTCGTCGCCGAGCACGATGACGAGGCCCGGGGGCGGCGCAAGACGTACCACCGGCGGTTCCCCTTCCCGAACGACGCCGACGACGAGATCACGGCCGAGTACCGCAACGGCATCCTCGAGGTCGGTCTGCCCGTCCACGAGGGCGTCACCGCGCGGGGCACGGCGATCGAGGATCAGGGCTGACGCGACCGTCCGCGTCCCCGGACCGGTAGCCGTCAGCCAGTTCCGGACCGCCAACTCGGGCCCCGGGCGGCTCCGCCGCGGCCGCGAGAGCGAGTTTTTAGGTAGCAGTATCGGATACCGACACCCATGACCGACGACTCGGCCCGGACGCTCTCGCCGGACGAGGCGTTCGAGGTCCTCGGCGACGAGACGCGCGTTGCGATCCTCCGGGCGCTCGGCGGCGTCGACGAACCCCTCTCGTTCACGGCGCTGCGCGACCGCGTCGGAACGGCCGACTCGGGGCGGTTCAACTACCACCTCGACCGGCTGGTCGGTCACTTCGTCCTGAAGCGCGACAGCGGCTACGTGCTCGGCCGCCCGGGCGAACGCGTCGTCGAGGCGGTCCTCTCCGGGGCGGTCACGGACGCGCCCGTCCTCGAGCGGACGGTGATCGACCACCCCTGTCACTTCTGTGGCGCACCCGTCGCGGTCCGGTTCCGCGAGGAGCGCGTCGAGCTGTACTGCACCGAGTGCCCGGGCGCCTACGCGCGGTCGAGTTCCCCCGACGACGCCCCCGGGAGATCCCCCGACGACGCCCCCGGGAGAGACACGGCGCCCGCCCGCGGCTACCTCGGCTACCACCCGCTCCCGCCGGTCGGCGTCGCCGAGCGCGGCCCCGCGGACGTGGTGCGCTCGGCCTGGGTCTGGGGGCACCTCGAACTGCTCTCGGCGGCGGCCGGCGTCTGTCCCCGCTGTTCGGCCGCGCTCGACCGTGACGTCCGAATCTGCGAGGACCACGACGGCGGCGACGACCTCTGTGGGACGTGCGGGCGCCGCCACGCCGTCGCGTTCGACCTCCGGTGTACGAACTGCATCTACGAGGAGAGCGGCGGGGCCGCCGTCGGCTTCGCCGACTCCGACGCGCTCCTCGAGTTCCTGTTCGAACGCGGACTGAACCCGTTCGCCCCCACGACCGAGACGCTCCCGGCGATCAGCCGCGCCTACAACGGGTTCGAGGAGGACGTGGTCTCGACCGACCCGTTCGAGGTGCGCTTCACGGTCGCGATCGACGGCGACGCGCTCACCCTAACCGTCGGCGACGACCTGTCCGTGGTCGACGCCAAACGCCGCTGATACGGAGTCGTGCGAGACAGTTCGGGGTCGACCGCACGCAGTCGCGCGGTCGACTCGGGAACCGCTTGCTCCGGAGCCGTACGCGTCCCCGGTCCCTGTCACCGGTCGGCCGTCCGGACTCCTCGAGTCGCCCCCTGCGTTTTTCCGCGCGCCGTCCGACGCGAGAGTATGGACGAATTCGCCGACGACCCGCCCGTCGAGCGGCGGGTGGGTGAACTGCTGGGCGAGCGCGACGAGTCGGTCGCGGTCGCGGAGACCTGTACCGGCGGCCTGGTCGGCGCGCTGCTGACGAGCGTCCCCGGCGCGAGCGACTACCTCGACCGCGCGGTCGTCCCCTACGACTACGACGCGCTCCGGACGACGCTGGCGGTGGCCCGCGAGACGCTGGACGAGCACGGCGCCGTCAGCGAACCGGTCACGCGCGAACTCGCGCGGGCCGCCCGCGACACCGCCGACGCGACCTGGGGAGTCGCCACCGCCGGCGTCGCCGGCCCGGGGGGCGGCACAGAGGACAAACCGGTCGGCACCGGGTTCGTCGGCGTCGCCTACGCCGCGCCCTGGGAGTCGGGCGACTCGACGGCGACCGTCTCGCGCTACGAGTTCGACGGGGACCGCGGCGCCGTCCGCGAACGGCTCGCCCGGCGCGCGCTCCGGGACCTCGAGACGGCCGCCCGCGAGCGCCCCGAGTGAGCGCCGTCTGTGGGACCGACCGCCCACAGGGACCGCCGGGCGCGGAAGGGGAACCTTTGTGACCCCCGAGGCCATCCCTCCCTCCGATGGACAAGCGCGGACACGTGCTCAACGCGGTCTTTCTCGCCGTCGGCCTCGGGTTCATCCTCGAACCCGCCGGCGACGCCGCGACGTTCCGGACGGTCGCGGCGGTGTTCGTCCCGCTGGTGCTGGGCGCGCTGTTCCCCGACGTCGACACCCACTTCGGCAAACACCGCAAGACGCTGCACAACCTGCCGGTCCTGGGTATCGTCGCGGCCTACCCGATCTACTTCGGGAACCTCCAGTGGGTCTGGCTGGGCGTGCTCACCCACTACGTCCTCGACATCTTCGGGACGACCCGCGGGATCGCGCTCTTCTACCCGCTCTGGGACGAGGAGTTCGGCGCCCCGGTCGGCGTGCCCGTCAGCAGCGACTTCTCCGACGCGATGATGCTCGCGATCACCGCCCTCGAACTCGTCGTCGCGACCGGACTCGTCTACGTCCTCCCCACCTACCTCCCCGAAGGCGTCGCGCTCCCGGTCTGACCGACCCCGCGTCCGACGGCTCCGGCCCCTACCGCCGTCGGTCGCTGCGCTCGCCCGCCACGGCCCGACCCCCCACCCGGTCGAGGGAGAATCCTTTTATAAATCGGGACTCATCACTCGAGCACGATGGCCCCCTGGGAGTGCGCGATCGACGGCGACGACGAGCAGTTCGACCGCGTCGAGGACCTGATCGTCCACCAGTCGACGGCCCACGAACGCATCGAGTGCGAGGTCTGCGGGACCGTCCTCCCGGACGGCTACTTCGCGATCCGTCACGCCTTCGACGAGCACAGCCGCGCCGAGTACGTCCGCGCCTACGACGCCACCG
>JBDGSU010000035.1:0-3156 GCA_042217395.1 Halosimplex sp. | reverse complement strand
TCGCGTCTCCTACGAGAGACTACCGAAATCGATCTGGGGGTAAACACGTACCAATCGATTTATCGTTTATTCCGGGAGATGTCCCGTGAGCGGCGACGCTCGAATCGACGGCGGCCCGGAACGCGCTCCGACGGTCGGACGGATCCACGAGATCCCGTCCGCGGACGAAGGTTCCGAGACGGAATTTCGCGGGCGTTCTCCGGATGGTCCGGGGCTGCGTGCGGTCGATCCCGAACTGTCGTGCAGGATCCGTATCGGCCGTCACTGCAATTGTCGAGAGGTCGTCGCGTGCCCACTCGCTGGAGGAATTCGTCGAATCGGAAGGAGACGGTTGGGACGATCGCACGACTGCGTCGGTGATCGTGCAGACGCGTTCACAGTCGACGAGACCCATCGCGCTCGACGGCGATCTGGACGGCGGGGGCCGGTGAAGACGGGCCGATGCCGAGTAGACCACCTCTCAGCCCTCTACGGGGTCACAGACGGTCGTGTGGCGGCCTGTAGAAGGAGACGGCCCCTTCGGTTATCGGGAGTTCAAACGCCCTCGTAGCGCCCTCATACGGATTCGAAGAAGCGCGTACCGTGTCGACCCAGCTGCGGGGGATCGATCCCGAACTGTCCCGTACTGTCCGTATCCGGCCCGGATTCGGTTCGGGGGTAGTCGCTTGCTGACAGACCACGGTCTGCGTCGAAGCCGGGAGGGGTCCACGAAGGGGCGGTTCGTCGTCCAGTTGTCCTCGTTCCCTCACGGACGGACCGTGACTTCGCTCGGAGACTCGATCTGTACGAACCGGGGTCGAAGAGAGGCCGGACGTATCGGTCGGCGTATCGGTGGGGCCAGATTCGCCGCTCCGCTACGGACAGGCCGACGCAGCGTTCGGATAGACGACTGGTTCGGAGGGCGAGATCGACCGGGCTACGAATACCGAACGACAGCGGAATTTGGAACCCGTGGCCCGGTGGATCGCAGGCCTCCCTGGGTCGACCGTGCGAACCCGCCCACGTTCTACGATGCCCTCGCCACTCTGTCGTCGTACGGGTGTTCCTGCGGATCCGACCCACCCCCAAGGGTCCAGATTCGAACCCGTTCCGAGCGTTCACTGATGCCGATCCGTGTGAGCGTCTCCCGGGTCGACCCAGGACTGCGTGCGGTCGATCACGGACTGTCCTGCAAATCCGTACGAGAACTTCGACGCGTTCGCCCCGGAAGCACCTCGTTGAGGGCCGCGACAGCGCTCGATCCGGTTCATCAGGTCTGGGCTCCGATCCGATCGATCCTCGTCGGTGACGCCCGATCTCTGGTGGAGGTGTCCCGATCGATACCTCCGAGGCGAATCGAGGCATTCTCAATTAGTTGTGTACGTGAGTCATGATCCGAATTATAGTCCCGTGCTCACAGATCATTCAAACATCGGCCGTCGTATTTTAGCCCTTGACTCACAAATAAGGGCATTTATCCGGGAATGTGGCGACAGGTTGATTGCGGAGGGGTACGATCCCTCGTCAATGGCAGAGTCGGATCCGGATACGTCGCGGACTACCGTTCGCACGTACGTCCCCGCCTACCAACGCGAGCGGTGGGACGACCACGCGGACGAGCTCGGGATGAGTCGGAGCGAATTCGTCAGGACAATGGTGCAGGCCGGCCGTCGCGGATTCGGCGAATCGGGATCGGCCGTGAGCGACGCCGAGGCGCCCGATCGGAACTCCGATTTCGAGAAACACGGAGAAGGGCCGTCATCGGACGCTGACCCCCAGGGTATAGACATGGAAGACCGGGTCGTAGCGACCCTCCGAACCGGGGAGTATCTCTCGTGGGACGAACTGCTCGAAGCGGTGGCCGACGACATCGAGGCTGAACTCGAGGCGGCGCTTCAGGAACTGCAGTCCGAGGGCCGGGTCACCTACAGCGGCCGCAACGGGGGGTACACGATCGATGAGTAGGGCGGACCGCGAGGCTACCGCGACCGAAGACCCGGTCGCGTACTTCCTCGACGATATCACCTTCCAGGGCAAGAGCCGTCGGACGCGCGAGGCCTACGAGCGAGTCCTCCGCGAGTTCGAGTCGTATCTCGAGGACAGGGGGCTCGGCCTCGGCGAAGCGAACCACCGAGACTGCATGGCGTGGATCCACCGGCTCCGCGGGGCCGTCGGCGAGAGCACCGTCGCTACGTACGCCTCGTACCTCCACCGCTTCTACGGATACATGACCGAGGTCGGGGCGTTCGACGACAACCCGATGGCACTCGTCCTCGAGGAGATAGACGAGTCCATCAGCGTCGATCCCGACAGGCGCGACATCTCGGTGCCCGCGATGCGGGCGTTCGTCGCCGACGTCGCGCATCCGCTCGACAGGGCCGTCGTCGTAACGCTCCTGAAGACCGGGATGCGGGCCGGCGAACTCTGCAATCTCGACGTTCGCGACCTCTTCCTGGACGACGACCCGTTCGACAGCGGACATCGGCCGCGACTCGACGGGAAACCGAACTCGATATACGTCGACGACGCACCGGCGGCGGACGCGGAGTACAACGGTGAGACCCGCACCGCGTCGAACAAGCGCAAACGGGCGACGACGATCCCCGTCGACGACGAGCTCGCGTCGGTCCTCGTGGAGTGGCTGGCCGTCCGTCCCGACCCGCAGTCGGACGCGGCACCGCTGTTTCTCAGTACGACCGACGACTGGGGAAAGCGCCTCACACCCGACATGACCCACCATCTCGTCGAAACGCACGCTCGCGACCAGGGCTGGTACCGCGACGGCGGCGGCCCAGAGGAGAACGTCACGCCGCACTACTTCCGCCACTTCTTCACGACACATCTCCGCGATCGGACCGGCGACCGCGGGATCGTCAAGTACCTCCGCGGCGACGTCGCCCAGGACGTCATCGACACCTACACCCACGACTGGGGCGACCGCGTTCGCGAGGTCTACGAAGCGAACATCTACCGCCTCCTCTGATCCGGACGCCGAATTCTCCCGGTGTTCGGCCAGCGTCCTCGAGAATTGTGACCGGATCGATGCAACATATTTCGCGACGGGGCATCTGACCTCGTTCAGATAAACCTCATGCAGCTATATAGAACGCGTTCGAGTTTCGGCCACGTTTTCGGGATGTAGAGCGTCTACAAACGAATAGCGGTCGAATCAGAGGA
>JBDGSU010000166.1:0-3382 GCA_042217395.1 Halosimplex sp. | reverse complement strand
CCGACCCTGCGGTCGGCCGGATGAAATCGAGCAGCATGTTGATCGTCGTCGACTTCCCCGCGCCGTTGGGGCCGAGGAAGCCGAATATCTCCCCCTCCTCGATGGTCAGGTCGAGGTCGTCGACGGCGACCACGTCCCCGCCGAAGCTCTTCGTCAGTCCGTCCGTCTGGATGGAGGGCATGTCTCTCTCGTTTCCGAGTTGCAGGGGCCTGGTAAGTGTTTTCCCGTTTGTACAGCGACCGTTTGACCCAACGTGCGGCCCCCTCACACTGCCCGTCCGGCGAGCGCGGTCGCTCGCCCGTCACGAGAGACCGCCGTCATCGGCCGTCGCGTCCGGCTCCGGCCTTCATCGCGGCGAGTCCGCCCAGCAGGAACGCCCATCCCAGAACGCCCGCCGGACTCCGGGGGAACGTCGGCCCGCCGAGCGAGTAGTTCCCGTACAGTGCGAGGCCGAGCGCGGCCGACACCATCCCCGCGAGCAGCAGTTTCCGACCCATAGTCCGGGCGTCCGATCGCCCACGCCGACCGAAAAGCTATCGCCGCGACCGCGCCGGGTCGCGGTCAGACCGCCCGCGATCGTCCGAGCGACGCCTTTCGAGGAGCGGTACACTTCGTTCGCCGCTCCTCGCCGTCCGTTCACGGGCGCGGAGCGCCCGTTCACGTGGTCAGAGGAACGCTGACAACAGTCAGCGTTCCTCGCTATCCAGCACCCGGATCTGGTGCGACCACCTTTTTCTTCGTCGGGTCGCCGACGGCGACCACTCCTCGAAAAAGATGGGGCAAAAAGACGCGACTCGCTGCGCTCGTCGCGACGAACCGGCGGCTTCGCCGCCGGATGCCCACTTACCGCTCCTCGCCGTCCGTTCACGGGCGCGGAGCGCCCGTTCACGTGGTCCGAGGAACGCTGACAACAGTCAGCGTTCCTCGCTATCCAGCACCCGGATCTGGTCCCCACGAACCGTCACGGGAATCGGAACCGTGGCCTCGTACAGTTCGACGGTCACCTGGTCTTTGCCCTCGTCGATGCGCTGGACCTGCGCCTTCTCGCCCTTGAACGGGCCGGCGATGAGTTCGACGATGTCCCCCTCGGCGATGCCCTCGACGTCGGGCTTGGGCGAGAGGAAGTGCTCGACCTCGCCGATGCCCGACTCGCCGGGGACGACGCCGCGCATGTGGGGAATCTCGTCGGAGATGCGCTCGAACACCGCGGAGTCGTCGGCCTCGACCATGACGTAGGATGTCAGCGAGTCCGGGGCGAGGGCGGCGTGGATGGACTCCTCCTCGCGGTTCATGATCATGTCCGCGACGGTGCGCTCCTGGCTTGCCGTGGTCTTGACGGCGAAGATCCCCATCAGAAACCACCCGCGCCGGGCACGAAGTTCATGATCACGAAGATCAGAAAGCCGAGGATACCGACGAGGACGATGCCGGCCCCGGCGATCTTCGCGACTTGCGAGAACTCTTCCCACGACGGCGTGCTCGCCAGTTTCAGCACGCGGACGTAGGAGCTCAGGTCGTAGGGAATGTTCATGCCGAGCGGTTGCCGCCCCGACCTTTTCTATCTATTGATGCCGATCGACCGGTTCCTATCGACGCGTTCGACCGCGTTTGCGCGGTCGACCCGGGACGGCGTGCTCCGGATCGGAACGAGCGGGGTCGCCCAGAACCGTTTTACGCCCCAGCGGCAACCACACTGGTAATGGACACGTGGCAGCGCCGGACGCTGGCGTACGTCGGCGTCCTCACCGCGGCCATGCTCGGGTTCACGCTCGCCTACCGGTACGGGATGCGGGTCTTCGAGGGCGACTCGATCACGCTCCTCGAATCGTTCGAGTTCGTCGTCGAGACGTTCACGACGACCGGGTACGGCACCGACGCCGGGTGGGACTCGACGCCGATGACCGTCCTCGTCATCCTCATGATGACCAGCGGGACGCTCATGATATTCCTCGCGCTCCCGGTCTTGCTGTTCCCGCTGCTCGAGGAGGCGCTCTCGACGACCGTCCCGACCGCCGCGGCGAGCGGCCTCGACGACCACGTCATCGTCGCGACCTACACCCCCCGGGTGGAGACGCTCATCGACGAACTCGACGCCCGCGACGTCGAGTGGGTCATCCTCGAACCGGACCGCGACCGCGCGACCGAACTCTACGAGGAGGGGTACCGTGTTATCCACGCCGACCCCGACACGGCCGACGGGCTCACCGCCGCGAACGTCGGCGACGCCCGCGCGCTGGTCGCCGACGTCTCCGACCAGGTCGACGCCAGCATCGTCCTCACCGCCAAGGAGCTGGACGTCATCGGCGCCTGGTTCGACGGCGAGTTCGAGAGCCCGCCCGGGCCCGACTCGGTCATCGAGGCCGGGACGGTGCTGCTGATGACCGGCCGCGAGGACTAGCTCGACCGCCTCGCCGACCGCACCCGCTCGGAGGTGCGCCGGCACACCTCCGGCGAGACCGTCGTCGTCGGCCACGGCGAGGTCGGCCGGACGATCACCGACATCCTCGACGCGGTCGACCTGCCCTACACCGTCGTCGACAGGGAGGACGGCCCCGGCGTCGACGTGGTCGGGGACGCCACCGACCCCGACGTGCTCGAGGCCGCCGGTCTCCGGTCGGCCCGGTCGGTCATCCTCGCCATCCCCGACGACACCGCGACCGAGTTCGCGACGCTCGTCGTCCGCGACGAGAGCGAGCGCGTCGAGATCATCGCCCGCGCCGAAGAGGCCGAGGCCGTCCAGAAGATGTACCGCGCCGGCGCCGACTACGTCCTCTCGCTCGGGACGGTGACGGGACGGATGGTCGCCTCCGCGGTGCTCGAAGACGAGGACGTCATCTCGCTCGACACGCAGGTCGAGGTCGTCCGCACCCGCGCGCCGGGACTGGTCGGCAAGACGCTCGGCGAGGCGAACGTCCGCGCGCGGACCGGCGTCACCGTCGTCGCCGTCGAGCGCGACGGCGAGGTCGTCACCGATCTGGGCCCCGACTTCCGGCCGCAGGCGGACGACGAACTCATCGTCGCCGGCCCCGACGAAGCGACCAACCGCTTTACCGAAGTGTTCGGGTGAGCGGTCAGCGGCGGGCGTCGCCGCGAGAGAGGAGACAACGAACGGCCAACGGGCGACAGGGCGGCGACTCGCTCGGGGAGAGAACGCGGAGAATCCGACCGAACGAGGGCGACTACTCGACGTAGTCGATATCGTCGCCGAGTTCCTTGGCGGCGCGCTCCTTCTCGGCCTCCGATTTCCCGTAGATCTGGGGACTCTCGACGCCGGTGACGACGATCATCGTCTCCATCTTCCCCTCGAACTGGTTGTTGACGCTCGCGCCCCAGATGATGCGGGCGTCGGGGTCGATGCGGTCGTATATCTCCTCGACGACGC
>JBDGSU010000183.1:0-3437 GCA_042217395.1 Halosimplex sp. | reverse complement strand
ACTTCTCGACTGCTTCGTCGTCAACGTGTTTCGCTGAGTTATGCAAGAGCCTCTCCTATTAGGCCGCCCCGCTCTGTGGGGCGATCGGGGCGATGATCACGGCGCCGGTCACCGTCGCTCCGGTTCGCCACCGTCGGCGGTGGTCGGACGCGAGCGGTGACCGGAGGAACACTTGAGTGGCCGGTCGGCGAAGTAGTCGCGACATGAACCGCCTCGTCTGAAAGACCGCGCTCGTGACGGGCGCCGGGTCGGGAATCGGACGCGCCTCCGCACGCCGGTTCGCGGAGGAGATGGCAGGCGCCGTCGCCTTCCTCTGCTCGTCCGACGCCTCGTACATCACCGGCGTCACGATCCCCGTCGACGGCGGCCAGGCCGCCGACTGACGGGCGGGCGGAGACGACGGCGGTTCGGCCGGGGTCGAGTCGACGACGGTCGGCGAGCGCGCCGACGTGACCGGGATCGAACGGCCTGCTGAACGGGTCGAACGGCCGTGTCTGAGAGCGCCCGATTCGGCCGATATCGGGGGGACGACGGGTTTGACAAAGGGATTATCGGTGCCGAACTCCAACCGAGAGGTATGCCGGCCGACATCCCCGGACTCCACCACGTGACGGCGATCGCCAGCGATCCCGGTCGCAACTACGAGTTCTACACTGAGACGCTCGGGTTACGCCTGGTCAAACGGAGCGTCAACCAGGACGACACGTCGGTCTATCACCTGTTCTACGGAGACCGCGGCGGGTCGCCGGGGACGAGTATGACCTTCTTCCCGTACACCGACGCCCGTCCCGGGGAGATCGGGACGGGACAGGCCACGACGGTCCAGTTCCTGATACCCGATTCGGCGGTCGATTACTGGGTGGACCGACTCGACGACGAGGGCGTCGAAGCCGCCCCACCGCGCGAGCGCTTCGGCGACACCGTGATCGGGTTGGAGGACCCCGACGGACTCTCCCTCGAACTCGTCGCGCGCGCCGACGCGCCCGACGGCGATCCCCCCGAGGGGCCGGTTCCCGCCGAGCACGCGATCCGCGGCTTCTTCGGCGTGACGCTCTCGCTCGCGACCGGGAGTCAGACTGCCAACCTGCTCAAGACGATGGGGTTCCAGCCGACGAAGAGCCACAGGCGCAACCAGCGCCAGCGCTTCGAAGCCGGCGGCGAACTGGGGTACGTGGTCGACGTCCTCGAGGACCCCGAGGCGCCCCGCGGCGAACCGGGCGCGGGGACGGTCCACCACGTCGCCTTCCAGGTGTCCGACGCCGAGCAGGCCCAGTGGCACGACGCGCTCGTCGACCGCGGACTGCGCCCGACCCAGATCATCGACCGCAAGTGGTTCAAGTCGATCTACGCCCGGACGGACGACGGCGTCCTCTTCGAGTTCGCCACGAAGTCGCCGGGGTACACCGTCGACGAGGACGTCGAGGCGCTCGGCGAGCGACTGATGCTCCCCGAGTGGCTCGAAGACCGGCGCGAGCAGATCGAAGCGAACCTCCCGGAGCTCTCCGTCGCGCCGTCGACCGGCTGATACGGATTCGGAGCACGCGTGTACCGGATCGACGCACGACCGCGTGCGTTCGATCCCGGGCCGTCTTACGGAATGTCTTGCTCCGAATCCGTACGAGACCGGCGGCCGCCTTACTCGAAGCGCTCGCCCGCCTCGATCGTCGTCTCCAGCCAGTTCTCCTCGGGCGGGTACGGGCAGGAGAAGGTGTCGCTGAACGCGCAGAACGGCGAGTACGCGAGGTTGAAGTCGATCGCGACCTCGTCGCCGTCCCCGAGGGCGCGGTCGGGCTCGAGCTCCATGTATCGGCCGCCCTCGTAGGTCTGCTGGCCGGTCGTCTTGTCGCGGAACGGGACGAAGATCGCCTCGTCGTCGGACCCCTGCCTGTAGCCGTGGAGTTCGAGCGAGTCGCCGTCGAGCTCGAACGCGAAGGTGACGACCCGTTCGTAGCGGACCGTCCGGCCGTCGGAGGTCTCCATCTCGACGGGGTCGGGTCGGTCGTGAACCGTGACGGTCGCCTCGACGCGGTACTCGGGGTCGGGCTCGAAGTAGTCCAGTCCGTCGAACCCCTCGCGCTCGCCCGGGGGGATCGGCGATTGCGGGTGGTCGGCGAGGAACTCGTCTTTCTCGGCGCGGTTGGCCCGGAGCTCGTCGGCCCAGTCGTCGGTATCGCTCATACCCGCGGCTTGCGGCCCGGAGCGTTTGAGTCCGGCGGTCGCGTGCGCGCCGAGCGCGGATCAGTCTCGGCCGTCGCCGCTCGCTCCGTCCGTCGACCCGACCCCGGCGAACACCTTTTTCTCGGTCGACCGCGAGGGAGCGGGTATGAGCGAGATCGACCTCGACCTCCAGACGGTCGAAGAAGAGTTGACCGACGACGACGAGGGCGGCGACGACGCCGGCGGGCGGGTCGTTCTCGGCGTGCTCGACGGCACGACGCCCGACGGGGAGTGGGTGGAGGTCGTCGAGGACGGCGGGACGCTCGCCCTCTCGATCGAAGGTGACGTGAACGAACTGGCCGCGGGGTTCGCCCGCGACGTGCGGGAGATCGGCGGCGACCTCATGCAGTTCCGCGGCTTCCTGGTCGTGACGCCGCCGGGCGTCGGTATCGACACGAGCCGGCTGGAGTGACCGGCCGTCGCCAGACCGACGCGCAGCGGTCCAACTCGTAGGCGTCGTCGCTTATGTGGTCGGCGCGCCAACGTGCGGCCATGCCGATGAAAGGATCCGGGCGGTCGTCGTCGTGGCGGGAGATCGACCGGTTCGAGGGCGGCACCGGCTGGATCGCCTACCCCGACGAGGAGATGCAGCGGGCGAGTCACGCGCTCGTCTCCGACGGGGACGTGTGGCTCGTCGACCCCGTCGACTGCGACGGCCTGGACGAGATGCTCGCCGAGTACGGAACCGTCCGCGGCGTCGTCGTCCTGTTGAATCGGCACGAACGCGACGCCGAGACGCTCGCCCGCCGCCACGAGGTGCCCGTCTACGTCCCCGAGTGGTTGGACGACGTGCGCCGGGACGTCTCGGCGCCGGTCGAGCCGATCCGCCGGAGCCTGGCCGACAGCGGTTACGACCTCCACAAGCTCGTCGACAACCGGGTCTGGAAGGAGGGGGTTCTCTACGACGAGGACTCGGAGACGCTGGTCGTCGCCGAGGCGGTCGGCACCGCGGCGTTCATGCGGACGAGCGACGAACGGCTCGGCGTCCACCCCGCGCTCCGGCTGAAGCCGCCGACGGCCCTCGGTCGTTACTCGCCCGAACGGGTCCTGGTGGATCACGGCGAGGGCGTCATGACGGGCGCGGCCGACGCGCTGGCCGACGCGCTCTCGGGGTCGCGCAAGCGGACGCCGCGCCTGTACGCCCAGACCGTCCGGGAGTTCCTGTTTCGCTCTTCAGTAGACTGGCGGAACCAGGAGCATTAGTGCCTCTGGCCGGCCAG
>JBDGSU010000199.1:0-3456 GCA_042217395.1 Halosimplex sp. | reverse complement strand
GAAGACGTCGATGTCGGCGAAGCGCTTGAACAGGACGCCCTTGCCCTCCATGACAGGTTTCGAGGCCTGCGCGCCGATGTCGCCCAGCCCCAGCACGGCCGAGCCGTTCGAGACGACGCCGACCATGTTGCCCTTCGCGGTGTACTCGTAGGCGTCGGCCGGGTTCTCGTCGATCTCCAGACACGGCGCCGCTACGCCCGGCGAGTAGGCCAGCTGCAGGTCCCGCTGGGTGTTCGTCGGTTTCGTCGTCGCGATCTCGATCTTGCCGGGGGGCTCCGTCCGGTGATACTCCAGTGCGTCCTCGTCGAGTCCCATACGATATCCCCGGACGGAATCGGCAAAAACGTTCGTGTTTGGTCAAATGACGGTAGGTTGTTCGTCGTTCGTCGAACCCATCTCCAGTCCGTTTTCGAGGGAGAGATGGACGCTACGCCGTATCGACGGCTATCGACCGTTCGAGAGGGAGGAACGAGGGCGCGCGGCGTTCACGACGGGTCGCGGGTTCGGGAGAGCCATTCGGAGCATCGAGGGATCCGTTCGGAGCGGGGCCGCGGCGACGCGGGCGAATGAGGGGAGTAAAGTCCGTGGCGGACGAACCGCCGTGCATGACCCGTCGCCTCCGGACGCTCGCGGGCGTCACGACGGCGCTGACGTTCGTCCTCATCCTGCTCGGCCTGTACACCGGCTCGACCGGTGGCGGGCTCTCCTGCGGGACCCACTGGCCGCTCTGTAACGGCTGGATGGGGCTGTTCCCCGCAAACTGGGCGAGCTTCTTCGAGTGGATCCACCGGTTTTTCGCGATGGTCGTCGGCTTCCTCCTGCTCGGGTGGCTCTACGGCGTCTGGCGCTGGCAGGACGACCGCCGCGTCCGCTACGCCGTCACCGCGGCCATCGCGATCCTCCCCGTCCAGATCCTCCTCGGCGGCGTGACGACGACCGCCGGCGGTCTGTTCCCCCGTGGGTTCAACCCCGCCGTCATGACCGCTCACTTCACCACCGCGACGGCCATCTTCGCGCTGCTGGTCTACGCGTCCGCCCGGATCTTCGGCGCGCCGGACGCCGACCGCGTGCGGACCGTCGTCGGGCTCGCGGGTGCGTTCCTCGCGGTCCATCTCCTCTTCACGTTCCTCCCGGTGTTCGCTCACCAGCCGGCCAACCAGGCCGCCTACTACGCGGGGTCGTACGCCCTGCTGGCCGCCCTGGTCGCGCTGGTGACCTGGAGCGAGAGCGCCGTCGACCCCGCGAACCTGCTGCGGTTCCGGTCCGTCGCCGTCGCCGGCGGCGCCGTCCTGTACGTCGACATGGTGCTGAGCCGCCACCTCTGGGGCGTCCCCGACGTCGCCGGGGAGGCGACGAGCGTCCTCCTCGCCGCGCTCGTCGTCGGGCTGGCGCTGGTCGCCGACCGGACCGTGGTCGACGCGGGCGGCGTCGGCCACCAGCGCGCGGACTGATACGGATTCGGAGCGAGACAGTCCGGGATCGATCCCGGACTGTCTCGCTCCGAATCCGTACGACGTCGGTATCGGCCCGTCGTCGACGAGCCCATCGACGGACACTTCCCGCCGGCGAGCCAACGGCCGACGGATGATCGCCGACGCCCTCTCCCTCGCGCTGGGTCCCGCGTACCTGCTGCTGCTCGCGCTCGTCGGGCTGCGGTATCGGCGCGGCGAGATCGGCGGGGGAAAGCTGCGGTTCTACGTCGGGTCGTCGCTGACGTGGCTCGCCTACGGGCTCGTCCAGCTCACTCGGGAGGGACCGATCCCGACCGGGACGACGCTGAACGACGGCCTCGGCGGGCTCTCGCTCCTCTGCCTGGTCGCCGGCGTCTATCTCACGTATCGAGGGTGGCGGGACGGCGACGAGGGGTCGAAAGCGGACGGTTCGAGCACCTGAACGCCGCCTACATGAAATCGGAGAGGCCCGACTGCGAGTCGTCGTCCGCCGCGTCGCCGTCGGAGGTCTCGTCGGCGTCCGCATCGCTCGCGCCGCCCGCCTCGTCGCTCCCGTCGCCGCCCGATCCGTCCAGCGACGCCTGCGCGGGACGGGCGTCCTCGTCGCCCGCTTCGCCTTCCTCGTTCCCGCTCTCCCCGTCGCTCCCGGCGCGGGCGTTCTCGAAGGCGCCGCCGGCGTTCTCGACGGCGGCCTCCTCACGCAGTCGCTCGGCGTCCTCGACGATCGACTGGACCTTGTTGGTGTCCTCGCCGCTGCCGGTGACGAAGGAGACGTGCTCGGCGTCTAACTCGTATTTGGCGGCCATCGCGACGGTCAGTTCGCGGTTCTTGCAGTGGTGGGTCATCACCGAGAGGTGGGGGAGGATCTCCCGGCGGGCGGTGGACATACTGACGCCGCCCGCCTCGGCGATCCGCCCGGCGACGTAGTCGCGCTTGTTCCGGGTGCCCCGCGAGCGGCCGAGCTTCGACCAGTAACTGGGCGGCCCGTAGCGGGTCCACCCGCCCTTGGGCTCGCGGCGGGCGGCCGCCACCCCGGCGGTCATGTTGTCGCTCGCGTAGCGCCAGAACGTGTAGTTCTGCGTCGCGCGCACGCGCCCGAGCCAGCGGTCGGCGTTCGACAGGAAGTCGTAGGCGACCGCCAGCTCCTCGCCCTCGTAGTCCTTGGGCGCGTTGTCCTCGATCCAGTTGATGAGGTCGTCCGGCGTCTCGTCGACGTCGTAGGAGGCCTTCAGCGCCTCCTCGGCGCCGGCCTCCTTGATCACGGTGTCGAGGTAGTTGAACACCCCCTCCGTGCGGTCCCGCTCGCCGGTCACCACGTCGTCGGCCTCGATGCGGTCGCGCCCCTCGGCCATCGCCTGGAGGTCCTTGATCGCGCCCCGCAGGTCGCCGCTGTTCATCTCGGCGATCCGGTCGAGCGCGCCGTCCTCGTACTCGACGCCCTCCTGGCGACAGAGGTCCCGGAGCACGGGGACGATAGAGCGCTTGGAGACGTCGCGGAACTCGATCTCCCGGCAGGCGTTGCGGAGGCCCGAAGACATCTCGTAGAAGTCGTTGGCGATGAGGATCATCGGCTGGCTGGCCTCCTTGACCAGCGAGGTGATCGCGGCGGTGCCGCCCCGGTCCACGTTGCCGTGGAGGTTGTCGGCCTCGTCGAGGATCACGACGCGCCGGCCGGCCTCCCCGGCGGTGAGCGTCCCTGACTTGGCCGCCTCGCCCGCGACGCGCTCAATGACGTCTCTCGTCCGCGAGTCCGAGGCGTTGAGCTCGATGGTCGCCCACCCCACGTCGTTCGCGAGCGCGTGGGCCGCCGAGGTCTTGCCGATCCCCGGCGAGCCGTGGAGGACGACCGCCTCGCGGTGCTCGTCCCAGGTGTCGGCCCACTCCCGCAGGGCGTCGCGGGCCTTGTCGTTCCCGCGGATCTCGGCGAGCGACGACGGCCGGTACTTCTCTGTCCAGTCTACCATACTTTGTGTATATCCTGTGTATTGAAGTGTCCTCGGTTCCT
>JBDGSU010000159.1:0-3473 GCA_042217395.1 Halosimplex sp. | reverse complement strand
CACCTTCGCGCGGGCCGGCGGCAGGACGCCGTCGACCATGATGATGAAGCCGTCCTCGGTCCGACCGACGCCGGCGCCGCTCTCGTGGATGTCCTCGACGGTCACCACGACTTCCTGACCGGGCTTGACCGGCTGGCTCTTGAGGTCCTCGATCGGCTGGTTGTAGTGATTGCACCACTCGGCGCCGCCGCGGTCGCCGTAGTGCGTACAGCCCATCCCCTCGATGCGCTCCTGGAAACTGGGGCACTCGTCCGCGAGTGGACAGTCGGGCATGCAGTCCGGTAGCGCTGGGTCGAAGTAAACGCTTGCGCTCTGTTCGCCGCCGTCGGACACCGGCGCTTCACCGCTCTCGGACCCCCGCGACGGCCGAACCACGAGCGCCGGTACCGAGCGAGAGGCCCCGCCCCGCGCCGCGTCTCACTCGCCGGGCCGGACGTCCTCGCCCGCGCCGTCGGGGTCCAGCGAGAGAGTGTTGGCCGTCTCGACGTGGTCGATCCCCTCGACGTCACAGACCGCGCCGACCCGGTCCTGGCCGACGGTCACTTTCAGCGTCCGGAATCGCAGTTCCTCGTCGACGCTCGCGCCGGCCCCCTCGACGGCCGCGGCCACGGTCTCGAGCGAGGCGTCGTCGGCGATTTCGAGCAGGAGAGTGACCGGCTCCCCCTCGATCGGGTCGTCGCGGATCGTCCGGACCGCGGGCGAGGCGTACATGCCCGCCCGTTCGGCGGCCGTCGCCGAAACGCTGCCGGTCGTCGACGGGTCGGGGGCGCACTTCGCCGGGAGCGGCCGATACGGATCCGTGCGAGACAGTTCGGGATCGACCGCACGCGTTCTCGAGTTCGATCCCGGACCGGCTCGCAACGCTCCGGTGAAGAGAAACGCCGCGCCCGTTGCTCGGCTGGTGCAGTCGGGGGACTATTCGGGCCGGCGCCCGTACCGGGCCCCATGGCAGACGCCAACAGGCAGTTCCGCCTGGCGAAGCGACCCGACGGGAAACCGGACCGCGACACCTTCGAGCTGGTCGAGACCGACGTGCCCGAACCGGACCCGGGAGAAGCGCTCGTCCGCACGCGCTATCTCTCGGTCGACCCCTACATGCGCGGACGAATGGACGCCGGCGAGTCCTACGCCGACCCGTGGGAGGTGGGCGAACCGCTCCGGGGCGGTGTCGTCGGCGAAGTCGTCGAATCGAACGGCGCCGGATTCGAGGCGGGCGACGTCGTCGTCGGCGACCTCGAGTGGGCCGACTACGCCGTCGCGCCGGGGACCGCGCTCACCGAGGTCGATCCCGATCTGGCGCCGGTCTCGACGGCGCTGGGCGTGCTCGGGATGCCCGGTCGGACCGCCTACTTCGGCGTCCGCGAGGTGGCCGAGCCCGGACCCGGCGACACGTTCGTGGTCACGGGCGCCGCGGGCGCCGTCGGCTCCGTGGCGGGTCAGATCGCGAACCTGGCGGGCGCCCGCGTCGTCGGCTTCGCCGGCTCCGACGAGAAGGTGGCCTTCCTCGAAGACGACCTGGGTTTCGACGCCGGGATCAACTACGAGGCGACCGACGACTACCGCGGGGCGCTCGACGAGGCCGCGCCCGACGGCGTCGACTCGTACTTCGACAACGTCGGCGGTCCGATCACCGACGCCGTCTTCGACCGGCTGAACGTCGACGCGCGGGTGGCGGTCTGCGGGCAGATCTCGCAGTACAACGCCACCGAACGCCCGACCGGCCCGCGGAAGCTCGGGACGCTCGTCACCAGGCGCGCCCGCGTCGAGGGCTTTCTCGTCGGCGACTTCGCGCCGCGCTTCGAGCAGGCGACTCGGCGGCTGGGCGAGTGGGTCGCCAGCGGCGATATCGAGTACCGCGAGACGGTCACCGAGGGGCTCGAGAACGCCCCCGACGCCTTCCTCGGCCTGTTCGAGGGCGAGAACGTCGGAAAACAGCTGGTGAAGGTGCGCGACCCCGACGAGTGATGGCGGAGGAAGCCGCTACTGGGCGGCCGCGTTCTCGCGGGCCGCGTCGGCCCAGTCCGGTTCCTCGACGGTGGTCGAGCCGACGCCGGTCAGCGAGTAAGAGAAGTCCATCTCGACGGTGGCGTCGTCCGCGTCGACGCCCTCGGCGTGCCAGGACTCCGAACGGACGAGTCCGTCGCCGTCGACGAGGACCGCGAACGTGAACTTCGTCCAGCGCACGTCGTCCTCCGACTGGAACTGCCCCGCGAGCCAGGCCGGGCGCTGGGTCCGCTCGTAGCGGGTGACGGTCACGCCGTCGAACGTCTCGGTGCCGGCGGTCTCGAACTCGTCGAGACCGCCGTACGTGTAGATCTTGGGTTCGGCGTTGAACAGCGTCGTGTCGGGGCTGAAGGGGGTCTCCGCGACCGAGTAGGTCGCCTCCTCGCCGCTCCCGATCCGCTGGTAGCCCATCCCGTCCGCGAAGTACGTCTCGTAGTCCGTCCGCACCGTGTCGCCGTCCGACTGGCGCATCCGGAAGTCGCTCCGTTTCCCGGCGTAATCGACCGCCGTGGTGTAGCGCGTCTCGCCCCCGCGCTCGCCGTCGCGGGTCACCGACATCTTCCACACCGACGTGTAGCTCCCGGCCGCGCGGAGCGCCGCCGTCCGATTCTCGACGAGCGCCACGTCGCCGCTCCCGCCGTCGCCCGCGTTCGACGATCCGTCGCCGCCGTCACTGCGCTGGTCGACCACGTCGATACTGCCGGTACAACCGGCCAACACGATCGCGACCGCTACGATCCACAGATACGACTTCTTATACATGAGTGATATACGACTGTCTAGTATATAATTAATTCTATACTATCGGCCGGATTGACTGCGGGTCGGCGGGACAGCCCGAGCAGTCGGTCCGAGTGGTCTGGCCGAACCGGACGAACAGATAGAGGGATATAGCGGTTCGAGGCGGCGTCAGTCGCCGTGATCGTGGGCGTGGTCGTGGTCGTGTCCGCCGTCGGAGGCGGCGTCGCCGGTGCCGGAGATGTCGCCGCCGGCCACGAGCGCGTCGTGATCGCCTTCGATCATGTCCATGTCTTTGAGGTTGTCACGTTCCTCGAATCCGGCGACGGCGTCGAGCAGGTCTTGCTGGGTGAGCGTGGTGCGCTCCTCGGTGAGCGCGTCGAGGACGGCCTCCCGGAGGACGAGTCTGAGGTCGCTGCCGGTGAGCCCCTGGGTCTCGCGGGCGATCTCCATCGGGTCGAAGTCGACGATCTCCATCTCCCGGGTGACGACGCGGAGGATGTCGGCGCGCATCTGGTCGTCGGGCTTGGGGAAGTTGACGATCTCGTCGAAGCGGCGCCAGGCCGCGGCGTCGAGCTGGTCGGGGTGGTTGGTCGCGCCGATGAGCAACACCTCGTGCTCGATGAGGCTCACCTCGTCGATGCTCTTGAGCAGGGTGTTGACGGCGCGTTTGATCGCGGCGTGTTCGTCGCTCGCGCGGGTCTTGGCGACGAAGTCGAACTCGTCCATGA
>JBDGSU010000075.1:0-3589 GCA_042217395.1 Halosimplex sp. | reverse complement strand
GTGCCGCCGGTCGAGAGCACGTCGTCGAGGACGAGCACGCGGTCGCCCTCGTAGACGTCGTTGACGTACATCTCGGAGGAGGAGTAGCCGGTCACCTGCGAGAGCGCGACCTCGCCGTCGAGGCCGTACTCGCGCTTGCGGACGACGACGATGGGGATGTCGGTCATCAGCGAGACGGCGGTGGAGATGTGGATCCCCATCGCCGCCGGGGTGACGATCTTGTCGACGTCTTCGAGTTCGGCCTTGCGGATGATCTTGATGACGATCTCCCGGAGCAGCTCGGGGTGTAGCATCGGCACGCCGTCGCTGATCGGGTGAACGAAGTAGTGATACCCCTCTTTCTCCACGATCGGCGCGTCGAGCAGCGAACGCTTGAGTCGGTTCATGGCCGTGGAATGGCTACCCGGGGGGAAAAGCCTGACTAGCTCACGCCGCGGCGAGCAGGTCGGCGAGCCAGTCGACGACCGGGAGCGCGTACGGTCCGTACGGGAAGTAGACGAGCGCCGAGAGGACGACGAGATCCGTCCCGAGCGCGGCGGCGAGCCCGCCCAATCCGGCCGCGAGCCGGTCCGCGCGAGCGTCGAACGCGCTCGCGACCGCGGCCAGCGCGAACGCGGCGGCGACGGCGAGACCGACGACCGCGTGCAGCTGGAGCGCGCCGCCGCGGCCGAATCGACCGACGGTCACGGCGACGAAAAACAGCTGCGCGCCCAACAGGACGCCGCCGAGGTAGGTCCACAGCGCGGTCCGGCCGCGGTCGGCGATAACGCGCCGCGCCCAGCCCTGTCGCGCCAGGCCGTAGACGCCGAGGACGTAGACCGGCAGGAGATACCGGACCGTGACCTGCGCGAACAGGGGGAGGCGCGGCAGGTAGACGAGCGTGAACAGCACCGCAACGACCGCCGCGAACGTATCCGTGGCGAGCACCGGTGACGCTCGGATCCGACGGATCCCTCCCGCGAGGCGGAGGGTCGCGGAGCGGTCGGCGGTGCGCCCGACCGCGACGGCGACGCGACGGCCGGCGGTCGCGGCGACGGCGACGACGCCGGCGGTGACCGGGGCCGATTCGAGGACGGACAGGTTGATCGCCTGGTAGTTGTCGTGGCGGCCGATGTAGTCGCTGTACCCGGCGCGGACGAACGTCCGGTAGAGCGATTCGGGGTCCGAGACGAGGGATCGGGCCCCGGCGCCGAACGGCCTCAGGACGAGGCCGAGTCGGTCGAGGGCTGTCGCCGCTACGGGCCGGAGCGCCGGCGGGAGGAGCGGGGTCGGTCCGCCAGCGCCGCCCGAACCACCCGCGGAACCACCGGAGGAACCGCCGAACGCGGAGCCGTCGGTCGAGACGCCGAACTGCGAGAGCATCCGCGGCGGCCGGAGCGGGTCGCCGGAGATGAGCGCGTTCGTCACCAGAAAGGGGACCAGCGACGCGGCGAACGCGCCCCCGACGACCGCGAGCGACCGGCGGTCGTTCGACGGCGCCGTCGGCAGGTCGATCAGGACGAGCGCGAGGAAGACGACGAACGCCTCGCCCGCGTGGACCCAGGTCAGCAGTCCGACCAGCGCGTAGGCCAGCCCGCGAAATCCCGTGGGCGAGAGCAGCGCGTCCCCGCCGTGCTCGTCGTTCGGGCCCGCGCCGTCGGTCCCGTCGCTCGCCTCGTCCCCTTCGCGGCTCCGATAGAACGCGTAGACGACGCCGAACAGGAGCGCGGTGACGGTAACGTGCCGTTTGGGGATAGCCGCCCAGAAGCCGACGGGCGTCCCGAGGACGACTACCGCGGCGGCCGCGACGCCGACGCGGCGGTCGTGCACGCGGGCGAGCAACCGGAAGACGGTGGCGGCGACGAGCGCGGTTGCGAGGACCGTGCCGAGCTGGAGTGCGGCCAGCGGGAGGTTCCGAACCGCGAGCGGTTCGGCCAGCGCCGCGCCGAGCGCGAACGACGCGAGCGCACAGAGGGCGCCGACTGCGGTCCAGCGCGACGAGCGTCCGGTCAGTCGGCCGACCTGGACGGCGAGCGCGAGCAGGAGCAGCGACCACGCCGCCGCGAAGACGAGCCCAGGGTCGGCGACCGTCGTGACCGCACGGAGCGCCCACAGCAGGGGGACGGCGACCGCGACCTGCCCGTAGTTGCGGCCGTAGTGACGGCCGTGATAGGCGTGCATCCCGGGGGATTCGAGGGAGCCGTAGACCGCCCGTTCGACGGTCAGGTGGCCGTCGGCGAACGCGACCAGCGTGTTGGCCAGCGTGTAGTTGTCGTTGATGAAGACGCCGATGCGCCAGGTCAGCCCGACGGCGAGCAGCGCGGCGAGAAAGACCGCCAGCCCGAGGCGGTCGCCGACGGCGACGCGGACGAGCAGGGTTCGCACCGTGGCGACCCGCCGTCGGACGGTACCGCTGTCGACCGCCCGAGCGCGGCCGGTGCTCATTCCGTCACCTCCACGCGGACCGGCTCGTCGTAGACCACGGTCTTCCCGTCGCTGTCGCGCACGACGATCGAGAGCCGCCCCTCGTAGGAATCGGCGGTCACGGTCCCGTTCGATAGCGTGTCCTCCCGGAGCGACAGGGACACCCACCCGGGGCCGCGGTCGGTCAGGAAGTGCGTCGTCGACCGCGAGTAGCCCAGCGCCGGGATCTCGATCCCGTAGGCGACGATCGGTTTCCCCGCGAGCGCGGCGAAGCGGACCCGCGCGTCGGGGACGGTGAGGTAGTACGATTCGGACTGATAGCCGCGTTCGAGCGCGACCGTCGACGGGGCTTCGACCACGTCGACCGTGGCGTTGCCCTCGCCGACCCCGCTCATGTCGTAGCGCGGCGTCGTCAGGTCGACGATGCCGATAGCGGGCCCGGAGAGCACCGTCACGCCCAGGATGACGGCGACCGTGGCGTACACCAGTACTCGCGGCCCGTCCATTGGCGAATCAGCGCACCCGATCGGGATAAAGCCGTTGGCCGCGGCTGTCGATCGTCGAAACCGAGAGAGAATGGACGCCGATCAGGCGTCGGGGCCGCTGTCCTCGTTCAGCGTCGAGGAGGTGTCGCCCTCCTGAGCCTGGTAGACGACGCTGATCTCGTAGTCGGAGGCGACGTAGACGTTCGCGCGGTCGCCGGAGACGACCTTGCTGTCGTCGCCGCTGGCAGTCCCGTTCCAAACGCCCGCGTTAACCATGTTAATCTGGCCGCCGCCGTTCGAACGAACCCATTGTTCTAGCTCGGGACCTGCGGGGGTGGACCCTTCTATAGCGGTTCCGTTGAAACCAGAACCACGAACATAGAGCTCCTGATACTTGATCGAGTCTCCTCCGTCATGGCTCACCTGAAGGACGCCGTAATTTGTACCACCTGGATTCTCGTCGATCTGTTCGTAGCTCATCCCGATCGTCGTCGTCGGTGCGCCCTGGCTCGTCTGGTTCCCCAGGCCGAGGACGAACGAGGCGATGACGGCAGCGAGGATCACTGTGATCGCGACCATCAGGATCACCCCGATGACCGGCGATACGGCGTCGTCGTCGTCGAGTAGTCGTTTGAGTTGCATCGTTGCACGTTTTCGGGATGTAGAGCGTCTACAAACGAATAGCGGTCGAATCAGAGGAA
>JBDGSU010000124.1:0-3602 GCA_042217395.1 Halosimplex sp. | reverse complement strand
GGTGATTGGGGCGGGGTGTTCTGGTCAGAACACCCCTTTCTGCGGTGCCCTCAGGTGATGTACGTAACACGCCTGCATCCGCCGAGCGAACGGAGTGAGCGAGGCGGTTCTCCGGACGCGAGCGAGCGGGGCGAGGCGCGAGTGTACCGAGCGCCTCGAGGGCGAGCGGGCGAAGCCCGCGAGCAGGGAGCGAGCCGTCCGGCCTTTTTCCCCACGTTTTTGCGGAAGGGGGTTCCCGCAACGAGGCCGCAGGCCGAGTGAGGAAACCCCCTTCCGTAAAAAGTGGGCACGCGAAACGGAGCGAGCGGGCGCTCGACCCGTTCAGTCGCTCGAGCGGTCGAGCATCAGGTTCCGTAGCACGTCGCCGTAGGCGGGCCGGGTCACGAGCACGCCGATCAGGACGCCGACGATGGTGACGATGGCGAAGCCCTGCAGGTCTCCGAGCGAGAGGACGGCGAGGGGGCTCATGGCGATGATGGTGGTCGCCGCGGCGGCGCCGATGACCCAGAACGCCTTGCGGAAGCGGTTCTGGAACACCCTGCCGGTCGCGATCTCACCCTCGTTGAGGATCTCGTCGGCGATGATCAGCAGGTCGTCGACCCCGGTCCCGATGACGGCGATGAACCCGGCGATGTACGAGAGGTCCAGCGGGAGGCCGACGGCCGCGGCGAACCCGAGCAGGAGGTACACCTCCGCGGCGGCGGTCGCGAGCATCGGCGCGGCGACGCGCGGGTTGTTGTAGCGGAGGAAGACCACGCCGCTGACGGCGATCCAGGCGATCAGCCCCGTCAGCATCGCCTGCCACTTGAACCGGTCACCGAGGCTCTGCTGGAGGAACAGGACGGTCCCGTCGTCGACGGCCAGCGCGGTGGGGAGCGCGCCGGCGCGGAGGTTGACCTGCAGTTGCTGGGCCTCGTCCAGCGTGGTGGTCTGCATCAGGAAAGTCGGCGCCTTCTGGAACTCGCCCGACTGGATCGACTCGGCGAGACTGGGCGTGAGCGACGCCGTGTAGACGACCTCCCCGTCGACGACGGTGTACAGACAGTAGCCGGCGTCGCTGGGGTTCTCGCGGTAGCGACAGCGCTGGCTGCCGGTCGCCTCGCTCGACGTGAACCCGAGGTCGACCAGCGCCTCCGAGTAGTTCGCCGCGACCGACTCCTTGAGCGTGATGGGGACGTAGGGCTGGCCGCTGTTGGGGTTCGTGTCGGCGACGCCGATCTGCGAGCTCTCGAGCTGGCGGCTGTTCAGCACCGTCTCGTTGCGGTAGGCCGTCCCGTTTCCGCCGTCCCCCTCGACCGGGAGGTGGGCGACGATGCGGACCTCGCCCTTGTCGCCGATGAGATTCAGGACCTCGGTGGTGTTGGCGTTGGGTACGTCGACGACGACGTAGTTCTGGCCGGTCGCCGAGCGCTCGACGGCGACCTGACCGCCGTTCAGACCGCCGCGGTTGATCTTCGCTCTGATGGTCTCGGCGGTCTGTTTGCGGGTCTGGGCCGTCACGCCGTCCCGGACGGTCGCGTCGGCGGTGTCCAGCCCGGCCGCCCCGAGCGCGGCGCGGAACCGCTCGTGGCTGACGTTCCGGACGAGGACCTCGACGGCGTCGCCGCTGCCGGTGTTGAGAACGACGTTCACGTCGCCGGTGGTCACGTTCATCTCGCGGGCGACGGTCTGGCGTATCTGGGCCCGGTCGCCGGCGTCGACGTCGAGGTTCTCGGCGGTCGTCCCGACCAGCGGTGCGCGGATGCGCGTCCCGCCGGCGAGCTGGAGACCGAACTTGAGGTTGGTCGGTCCGCCGGTCGCCCCGTACGCGGAGCTGTTGTTCGCGCCGGCGGCCGGCGCCGCGGCGGGCGCGAACAGCGCCACCGTCGACGCGAGGATGAACACGACGAGCATGAGGATCCGCCAGTTCTCGCGCAGGTTCATCGGGAGACCCCCTCGTACTTGTACCAGCGGAGCAGGCTCAGATTGAGCAGGTAGGTGTTCATCAGGTCGGCGACCAGCCCGAACACGAGCACGATCGCCAGGTCGGGCAGGAGCGGGATGCCGAACAGCGACGAGACGACCCACATCACGGCCATCGCGGAGATGGAGGTGACCGTCATCGTCACACCGGTCCGCATCGCGCGGTAGGTGCTCTCGTAGAAGCCCCCGCGTCGCCGGAGGATGTGGTTGTTCAGCAGGATGTCCGAGTCGACGGAGTACCCGATCAGCATCAGGAGGGCGGCCACGGCCCCCAGCGAGAGCTTGATCCCGAACACGTTCATCAGCGCGAGCGGGATGACGATGTCCGAGAAGGCCGAGGCGACGACCGCGATCGACGGGACGAACGACCGGAACAGGGCGAAGATGAGCAGGCTCATCCCGACGAAGGCGATGCCGATGCCCATGAGCGCGAGCCGCTGGGCGTCGGCGCCGAAACTCGCCGACCGTGACTGGATCGAGACGATGCCGTAGCCGGCCGATTCGACCTGCGAGCGGATCGCATCGCTGTCGGTCGCCTGGGTCGTCACGATGTACTCGTTCGATCCGGCGACCGGCCGAACCGACTCGATATCGAAGTCCAAGGAGTCCCTGACCCCTGCCTGGGGGGCGTTCGTCGCTATCTGTATCTCGGTCCCCCCAGTGAACTCGATCCCCGGAGTGACCGGTGCCCCCGTCATGAGGTACCACCCGACGAGGACCAGCAACGCGAGTGCCAGCACGGCCAGCGGCACGGCCGCGAGCTGGCGATTTGAGTACCGGTCGTACTCCGGTTCCGGTACCGCGAACTCGACCATGCCGTTCGGTGTGCGACGCCGGCCGATAAGCCTTCTCCATTCCGGCGCTCCCGACGCGTCGCGAGATATCGGCGTCGACGTCGCCGTAGCGCCGAGGTCGTCGGATCCGGCCGGAACGGCCCGCGGTCGCGACACCGCGGTCGACACCCAAAGGCACTTTTTCTCTCGCTCGCTACAACCCAGTAACCCGATGTCACGCAGTCCCTCTCTCCCCGACCGACCCCGGCTGGAACTCGACCCCGACATGTCTCCGTCGGAGCGACTGGGGGCGCTTCGAGAGCACTTCGAACAGCTGGTGCAGGTCAACAGCGAACTCGAAGGGCAGCTCGAGGCCGCCCGCGATCGCCGCGCGGAGCTCACCGAGGAGGTCGACCAGCTCGAACGCGAGAACGAGACGCTCAAAACCTCCTCGCTGTACGTCGCCACCGCCGAGGAGATCCTCGACGACGGCGTCGTCGTCAAGCAACACGGCAACAACCAGGAAGTGCTCACCGAGCTGCCCACGCAGCTCAGAGAAGGGATCGAGGCCGGCGACCGCGTGGCGATCAACGATTCGTTCTCTATCCAGTCCGAACTCGAGGCCGAGACCGATGCGCGCGCGCAGGCCATGGAGGTCGACGACTCCCCCACGGTCACCTACGGCGACATCGGCGGCCTCGAGGAACAGATCCAGGAGGTCCGCGAGGCCGTCGAGGAACCCCTGATCAACGCCGAGCAGTTCGACACCGTCGGCATCGACCCGCCGAGCGGCGTGCTGCTGCACGGCCCGCCGGGCACCGGCAAGACGATGCTCGCCAAGGCCGTCGCCAACGAGACCGACGCCAC
>JBDGSU010000212.1:0-3651 GCA_042217395.1 Halosimplex sp. | reverse complement strand
CGCTGTGGGGGACGCTCGCGGAGGGCGTGAGCTTCGACGGCGACGACGCCCGGACCGTCGTGGTCGTCGGCGTCCCCTACCCCCACCTCGACGACCGCATGGACGCCGTTCAGGAGGCCTACGACGCCGCGTTCGGCGACGAGGACGAGCAGGGAGCGGGATCGAGCGGCGGTCGAAACCGCGACGACGACGAGGGCGCCGGCTGGCGCTACGCCGTGGAGATCCCCACCGTCAGGAAGACCCGCCAGGCGCTCGGCCGCGTGGTCCGCTCGCCGGAGGACTTCGGCGCGCGCATCCTGCTCGACAGACGCTACACCGAGCGCTCGGAGGTCGAGATGCGCGACTACTCGGTCCGTGGGACCTTCCCGCCGGAGGAGCGCCGGGAGATGGTCGACGTCGACCCCGAGAAGCTGAAGTTCGCGCTGTTGAACTTCTATCAGGACGTGGACGGCTACGACGGCGAACCGCCGGCGCCGTGAGCTAGCGAGCGGTCCACCGCGCCGAGCGGAGCGAGGTCGACCAGTGAGGGACCGAAGGTCCCTCATGCCATGCGAACGGCGCCGAAGGCGCCGTGAGCAGACGAAGGGAGACCTCGAAGCGAACGGGGAGCGTAGTGACCCGTGAGCGGCGCGAGGCGCGGCTTTTTGACCCACGTTTTTCGACGAGTGGTGCCGAACGGAGTGAGGCGCCCGAGGAGAAAAAGGTGGTCTCATCGGGACGTGGACGGCTACGACGGCGAGCCGCCGGCGCCGTGACCCCGTCCGTGCCGGGGGTCCGACCGCGATCCGTCGGCGCCGCGAGAATGCAAGCTCAACTTGCGGGACGGGTCCCGTTGCTCGCGGGCTGCCCGCCAACTGATCCGGCGATTCCGGGGACGTAAGCCGGTTCCGCCCCAACCGGGCACATGGTGCTCGACACCGAAGACCCGGAGACGGAACGGCTCGGAAACTTCCTCGTCGCCGGCGTCGCCCACACGGGAGCGGACGTCGACGAGGCCGCGCTCTGGGACTCGCTGGACGACTACGCGGACGACCTCGATGGCACGGCGATCAGCGACGACTACTACGCGGTCATGTTCGACGTCGACCCCGACAGCGGCGAGTTCACCTACGTCGCCGGCCGCGAGGTCGACGACGCCGACGACCTCCCGCCGGAGCTGACCGTCGTCGAGATCCCCCAGGCCACCTACGCCGTCCTCGAACCCGACCACGAGAGCGTCGAGGAGATGGTCGTCGAGATCCACGAGGAGGACCTCGATTACGACGACGACAACGACGACGTCCACGCACCCATCTTCGAGCGCTACGACACCGGCTTCGACCCGACCGACGTCGCCGACCGCGAGATCTACGTCCCCGTCCGCGACGACTACACCCGCGACGCCGAGACCCGCGAGGACTTCCGCGACGACGAGGAACTCGAGGAAGACCGCGTCCGCGACCAGGGCGCCTGACGCCCCCCTCTGAGACGAGACTCCGCGCTCCCGTCGCTCGCCGTCCCGAGAACGGGGAGGCCCGGTTCCACCCGAAACCGGGGGCTTTGAATCCCCCCGTAGCGAATCGCTCGGCAATGACCGTAGTCGCGTTCGACTTCGACGGCACGCTCTCGGACTCGGAGATGACCGTCCTGCTCGGGGAGCGAAACGGGACGGCGGCCGACATGGCCGATATCACCGAGCGGGCGATGAACGACGAGATCGAGTACGCCGAGAGCCTCCGCCAGCGCTGCGCGCTGCTGGAGGGGCTGCCCGACGAGGAGGCCCGGGCCGCCTTCGACCAGGTACGGCTGCGCCCCGGTGCCGCCGACGTGATCGCCGCGCTGCGAGAGGCCGGCGTCTACGTCGCCGTCCTCACCGGCGGGTTCGAGCGCGGGGTCGCCGCCGCGCTCGAGAGAGAGGGCGTCGAGGTCGACGCCATCGTCGCGAATCGCCTGCCCGTGGCGGACGGGAAACTGACGGGTACCGTCGACGGCCCGCTGATCGAGGGGACGAAAGACGACGCGCTGGAGGTGCTGACGGCGGTCGTCGGCGCCGATCGCGAGGACACGATCGCCGTCGGCGACGGCGCCAACGACCTCCCGATGCTGCAAGTGGCCGGACTGGCCGTCGGGTTCGACCCGAAACCGGCCGTGGCGCCCGCCTGTGACGCCATCGTCTCGACGATGGCCGAACTCCACGAGGTGCTGCAGGACGAGGACGTACTGGACTGAGAACGCGCGGACTGAGAGAGTGCGGACTGATAGTGTTTATTGTAGCGATGTACCGGTACGCGCCGACCCCGTGGGCGGCGCGATCCGGCAATGGCCTACAATAAACACTATGAAAGCCGCCGACCGCTCTCCGAGGTCGTCGACGACCGACCGCTCCTCAGTGGAACAGCGGGCGCTTCGCGAACAGGTACAGGACGATCAGCGCGGAGATCACGACGCCGAGCGGGTCGACGGTGAGCAGGTCGAGGAGGGCGCTGATCCCGTAGAGCGCGACCGCGAGGGACCATCCCCAGGTGTGCAGCCCCCAGAGCCCGACGACCGCGACGAGCTGTCCCACCGAGACGACGAGCGTGAACAGCCCGAGCAGCGGGTTCGTTCCGAGGACGACGGCGCCGCCCAGGATCCCCAGCAGCGCGCCGAGACCGCCCAGCACACAGATGACCGACACCCCGAGCGGCCGCGCCCTCGCCACCGAACGTCTCGTGGACATACTCCGTATCAGCAACATGTAATTCAAATAACTTTCGACCGGCGGCGAAGGGAGAAGGAGGAATCGAACGAAACGGTCAGCCGCTCAGCCCAGGAAGTACTTCAGCCAGGGGTTCGACTGCACGAATCCGAATTGCTCGACGTACTCGTCGACGCCGATGATCCGACCGGCGCCGATGGCGCCGAGGCCGAACAGCAGGAGGATGTAGACGATGTGGCTGGAGACGACCCACCCGTGTTCGATGGGCAGGCCGGCCGCGATGCCGCCCTCCAGGTGGGACATCCAGAAGAGGAACATCTGGAGGGCGCCCATGAACGCGGTGAACCGCACGGCGGCGCCGACGAGCAGCGCGAGCCCGACGAGGATCTGTCCCCAGACGACGAGCGGGTCGACCCAGCCCGCGCTCGCCAGCGCGTCCCAGAACCCGAAGGGGTTGCCCGCCGGGATGGCGTTGGCGAGGTAGCCCGCGGCGGTCCAGCCGCCGGGGGTGAAGAGCTTGTCCAGCCCCGCCTGCAGGAAGACCCAGGCGATGACCACCCGCAGGCCCAGCAGGGCGTACCCGATCCACCGTTCCGAGTACTCGAAGTGCGTCTCCCGCCCGAATAGCTCCGCGTCCAGCGTCCGACGTTGCGTTGACATGCGTGTCCTCCGAAGAGATTTTCGTCGGAAAATTATTTAAAACTAACACCCGGTCCGAGACCGAGACGCCTCACCGGGCACTCGGTCCGAGAGCGCGGTCTCGCCCCGTCGGCGGCTCCGCGGTCGTCGCGCTCGTCACTCCGTCGCGGCGTCGATCGCCTGGTCCAGGTCGGCGACGATGTCGTCGACGGACTCGAGGCCGACCGAGAGGCGGACCATGTCGTCGGTGACGCCGGCGGCGGCTTTCTCCTCGTCGGAGAGCTGCTGGTGGGTGGTCGAGGCGGGGTGGATGATGAGCGTCTTCGCGTCGCCGA
>JBDGSU010000020.1:0-3806 GCA_042217395.1 Halosimplex sp. | reverse complement strand
AAGGATAGGTTCGATGATACCCGGCAACTATTCCGACAGTGGTCGTTCGGCCTCACCGAACACGATCGCTGTGAGATAGCGGTCTCCGGACCTCGATCGCGACGATGTCTGTGCGCCGGTCCTCGTCGTGCCCTCGCTGGACGCCGGTTCGCTCACAACGAACAATCTTAATAGTCGTTGGTCACAAACGCCCGGTATGGCGGAAGAAAACGCGGCCCGGACGGTCAAATCGGACGAGAAACTACTGCGGATACTCTCCGCGATCCGGCAGAAGGAAGTGACCGGGATCACGGAACTGGCGGAGGAACTGGAGTTCGCCAAGAGCACGATCCACAGCCACCTGGCGACGCTCGAGAAATACGGGTTCATCACGCGATTCGGAGACGAGTATCACATCGGGTTACGGTTCCTGGATTACGGGATCTACTCGCGCGGGCAGCGTCAGATATTCCAGGCCGCCCGGGAGCGGGTCGACGAACTCGCGGCCGAGACGGGAGAGCGGGTCTGGTGTATCGCGGAGGAACACGATCAGGCCGTGTATCTCTACAGTGCGGAGGGTGAGCACGCCGTTCACACTCACGAGAACGTCGGTCGTCACGCCTCGCTGCACCACATCGCCGCGGGCAAGGCGATCCTCGCGCACCTCCCGCACGAGCGGGTGACCGAGATTCTCGACCACACCGGGATGGACCGCCACACGCCCAACACGATCACGGACCGAGAGGAACTCGAACGCGAACTGGAGGCGATCCGCGAGCGCGGCGTCGCGTTCAACCACCAGGAGTCGATGGAGGGTCTCCACGCTATCGGAGCTCCGATAAAGCGCACCGGAGAGGGAGTCTACGGCGCTATCAGTATCGGTGGGCCGGCTCATCGACTGACGGAAGACAAACTGGAGAACGAACTGACGGACCTCCTGCTCGCGACCGCTAACGAGATCGAAATCAACGTCCGCCACCTCTGATACGGATTCTGGCACGCGTTTCCCGGGTCGACCGCACGACTGCGTGCGGTCGATCCCGGGCTGTCTTGCAATAATCCGTATGATGGCCCCCGTTCGCGGCCCGCTCCCGCTTTCGCCCTCACCGAACGAAGTGGCGCCAATTTACCTTCGGGCGTTCCCTCTGTTCCGCCGACATCGGACGTTTCGGTCCGCGAATCCGGAGTTGTAACGGATCTGGGGCTCGGAACGCCGGTTCGGTCTCACCGAACGATATCTTAATGATAGTTCGGGATATTTTCGCCGGTTCGGGACTCGACGACACCTCTACGTATAAGTGTCCGACTCCCGTCGGACGGGATACGATGAGCGACCACAGATGCGTGCTCCTCGGTTGCGGCCACCGTGGACGGCAACACGCTCGAGCGATCGCCGACAGCGACCGACTGACTCTCGCAGCGGTCTGCGACAGGGACGTCGACCAGGCCGAATCGGTGGCGGCCGAGTTCGACGTCCCGGTCAGCTACACCGATCTCGACGAGGCGCTCGCGACGGAGCGGCCGCATCACGTCTCGGCCGTGACGTCGCCTCGCGGTCGCGTCGGCGTCGTTCGAAACGTGCTCGACCACGAGCCCGAGTCACTCCTGATCGAGAAGCCCGTCGCGAACACGCTGACCGAGGTCGAGGAGATAGCCGAGCTCGCCGCCGACGCCGAAACGCGGGTGACCGTCTGCCACCAGAAACCGTACGCCGACGAGTTCCGAGCGCTGAAGGGCTGGATCGACGAGGGGCGGTTCGGAGAGACCGAACGGCTCGTCGGGTCGACGAAGGGCGGCTTGACCGGGCAGGGGACGCACTTCCTGCACGCGCTCGACTGGTTCGTCGACGACGAGCCGACGGCGGTCCGCGGCTTCGCCGAGGGTCCGGTCTCGCTCGACCCGACGGCGAACCCGTGGGTCGTCGACCACGCGGAACCGGAGGACACGGCCATCGAACTGAGCTACCCGGACGGCGTGCGCGGGTTCGTCCACCTCGGGCCCGGCGCCCCGGACGTCCCCGCGCAGGCGGACACGTTCTGGTACGAGTTCCGGATCGACGTCGTCGGGACCGACGGCCGCGGCGAGCTGGTCCTCGGAGACCACGCGAAGGGCGTGTTCGCGGACGGAACCGAGTACGTCGAGGCGCGGGACTTCGAGGAGGACGCGTACATGACCCGTCACCTCTACGACGACCTCGCCGCGGTGTTGTCGGGCGAGCGCGACTCGCACCTGGCGGATCTCGAGAGCGCGGTGGCGGTCCACCGGACGGTCGACGCCGCCATGCGCTCCGCGCTCGACGGGCGAACGGTCGCACCGAGCGAGCGCCCGCTCGACGTCGGTCGCCCCACGACCGAGCGGCTCCGTCGACACCTCGTCTCTCGACGACCGGTCTGCGCGGCGAGTTCGCTGTTCGGCGAGTACGACAGGGACGCGGCGTTCCGCGCGCTCGCCGACCTCGGCGTGACGCGCGTGAACCTCTGGTCGGTCCCGGGGGTCGCCTCCCATTTCGATCCGGCCGCTGACGACCCCGAGGCGGTCCGGAGCGACCTCGCGGCCCACGACCTCGCCGCCCCGGTCGTCTCGGTCGGCGGTCCGGACGCCGCCGAGCGGATCCGGTTCGCCAGCGAACTCGGCGCCGACTCGGTGGTCTTCGACGGCCACCCCGGAGCGATCGACGAGTTCGACGCCCCGGACCTCCGTTCGTGGCTCGACGCCGCCGCGGAGTGCGACCTCTCGGGAACGCTCGTTCCGGGCGTGGGGGTCCCCGCGGCCCTCGACGAGTTCGAGGCCCTGGTCTCCGACCTCGACGGCGAGGCCGCGCGCGTGGCCGTCGCACCGCCGACGCTGCTGCGCGCCGGCGAGTCGCCCGCCGCGGCCCTGGCCGCGTTCGGCGACCGCGTCGACGCGGTCTACCTCTGGGACACGGAACCCGGACGCTCGCGGCGAGCCGCGACGGAGGGGTGGGACCACGCCGACTCGCAGGTCCCCGGCGGCGGCTCCGCCGTGGACTTCGACGCGCTGCTCGACACGGCGGTCGATACGGCCCCGAACGCGGAGCGGATCGTCCGGTACCACGGAGTCGACGACTGGGGCCTCGACAGGATCACCGGGTCGCTCGCGCGGGCGCTGCGCGCGGTCGAGCGGACTCGCACCTGAGCGGCGCGTCGAGGGGCACGTCCGAGCGGCACGTCCGAGCGAGGCATCCGGGCGAGGCCGTCTCCGGGCGAGCGACACACTTACTACCGTGGCCGTGGCCCTGCGATTATGGAGCCGACGGAGACCACGGAACCCGTGTTGGGCGAGACGAACATCCACCTCGACTTTCACACGCCCGCCTTCCAGCGGGAGGTCGGAGACGACTGGGACGCCGAGGCGTTCGCCGCCACGCTCGCGGACGCGAACGTCGACAGCGTCACGTTCTTCGCGAAGGGCTGTCACGGTAGCACCTACTACGACTCCGAGGTCGGGCCGAAACACCCGCACCTCGACTTCGACATGCTCGGCGAGGCGATCGACGCGTGTCACGACCGCGACATCGGCGTGCTCGCCTACTACACGGTCGCCTGGGACAACCTGCCGGGCGAGGCCAACCCCGACTGGTACCAGCGCGACGGCGAGGGCAACAAGCTGAACGCGGAGACTCGGGAGGACCGCTGGGAGTACCTCTGTCTCAACTCGCCGTACACCGAGGAGGTCATCCACCCGCACGTCCGCGAGATCCTCGAGTACGACGTCGACGGCTTCTGGTTCGACATCCTGCTCTACCACGAGGACGCCTGCACCTGCCGCTACTGCACCGAGAGCATGCGCACGCTCGGGATGGACCC
>JBDGSU010000064.1:0-3813 GCA_042217395.1 Halosimplex sp. | reverse complement strand
CTCCGTCGATTCGACGGCAGAAGGGGAGTCCACTGCCAAGCCCACGACTTCAGTCGTGGGTCACTGACTTGCCTCATAGTGTTTATTGTAGCGATGTACCGGTACGCGCCGACCCCGTGGGCGGCGCGATCCGGCAATGGCCTACAATAAACACTATCAGTCGGCGGCGACGCGCTGGCGCTCGGCGTCGCGGCGCTTGCGGGCGCGGCGCGCGACCGGAACCGTGACCGCGTGGCGCATCCGGGCGGCAAGCGCGACGGCGAGGAGGCCGACGACCAGCGCCGGCTGTGCCACCAGCGCGACCAGACCGACCGTCAGTGCCACCATCGCCAGACTCGCGACGACGACCTGCGCGAGCGAGCGGGACGCGAGGGGAGCCGATACCGCAGCCGAACCGTGGACAGTCTCTCTCATCTCTATCTATTCGTACGACCGGGTTCACCATAAGTATAATCTGAAATACATTTCTGTAGGGCGAGATACTGAAATCCAGTCCGGTAAGAAGAGTGTCACGATACGGCCGAAGCGCAGTGGACGTGGGCAGAGCTATTTCCGCGGCGGCGATCAAGTGGGCTCATGGCAGACGGCGATGACGTGCCCGGGGACGACGAACGGCTCGACAGCGATCCGACGGCGGAGACGCCGAGCAGGGGCGGCGTCGTCGAGCGGCTGTCGGCCGACGACGCCTTCGAGTTGCTGGGCAACGAGGCGCGACTGGACATCGTCCGCGCGCTGTTCGACGCCGACGGCGAGCGCTCGTTCTCGGCACTTCGGGAGGCCGTGGGCGTCCGCGACAGCGGGCAGTTCAACTACCACCTCGAGAAACTGGTCGGGTCGTTCGTCCGCAAGACCGACGACGGCTACGGGCTCACCCGGGCCGGGTCGCAGGTTGCCGGGTCCATCCTCGCCGGCCAGTACACGAAGACCGTCGAGGGCGATCCCGTCCCCGTCGACGCTGACTGCCCGTACTGCGAGGGGCCGCTCGTCGCCCGCTTCGATGACGACCTCGTCCGAGTCGCCTGCGACGACTGCGAGCGGGCCGTCATCGGTCTCCCCGTGCCCCCTGGCGCGTTCGAGGACTACCCGCGGAGCGAGTGGCCGGCCGTCGCCGAGCGCTGGACCCGCGGCGCGTTCGAGAGCGCCGAGCGCGGGTTCTGCCGGACCTGCCACGGACCCGTCCGCTCGGAGGTCGAGGTGGACCCCGACGGGGTGTTCGAACCGTTCGACGCCGCCGTGAGATACATCTGCCAGCGCTGTGGGGCCGAAGTCCGAGCGAGCGCGGGGGCGAGCGTGCTCTTTGCCCCCGCAGTCGTCGCCTTCTATCACGAACGCGGCGTCGACGTGAGCGAGACGCCCATGTGGGAGTTCGACTGGGCGGTGCGGCCCTCGGCGTCGGTCGTCTCCGAAGACCCGGTCCGCGTCGAGGTCGCGGTCGAACACGAGGGCGCCCGACTGGTGCTCACGCTCGACGGGAAGGGCGACGTCGTCGGCGAGAGACGCGAGTAGCAGCGAACGCTCCTCTCAGAGGTGCACATGTGGCGCAACATGTATGTCGCCGTGGTGGGTAACGCCCTGTATGGCGACCGACGGTCCGCCCGAGGAGACGAAGGTCAGCGAGCGAGGGATGGTCACGATCCCCGCGTCGCTGCGGCGGCGATTGGACATCGAAGCCGGGGACAAACTCCGTTGGGCGATGGACGACGACGGGGCGCTCTCGGTGGAGGTAGTGCGCCAGCGGTTCGGAGCGTTCGAGGACGACGACCTGAAAGCCGATCTGGGTGGTGACTCAGAGGAGACCCACGACCTTTCCGGCGGTGAACGCGACCGGGCGTTCTCGGAGGACGGCTGATGGCCGTCGCGGTTGTCGACACGAACGTCCTGATCGACTACAAAGATACAGGCTCGGACAACCACGACCGTGCGACGGAGATCGTCTCTGCCGCCGATACTGGCGAACTCCCGACTGTGCGGGTGACGAACTATGTCCTTCTGGAGACGCTGAACTGGATTCACGAACGGCAGCGTCACGACATCGCAGTCGACCTTCGTCGGCGTCTCTCCGAGTCGGCGGGATTCGAGTTGATACACGCAGCGCAAGCGGACTTCCACCGCGCGGTCGAACTCTTCGAAACGTACGATGGACTCGCATTCGGTGACGCGACCATCGCCGCGTACATGGAGCGAACGGATCTCGAATACCTGTACTCGTTCGACGACGACTTCGACGCGGTCGAGGGTGTCAGCCGGTTGGAGACTGCCGACAACCCGTTCAGCTGAGGACGAACGCGGGATTCGGACGGGCGCCGGGACTGTATTGTAGTTGCTCCTGACGATATCGTTTCGGACCGGCGACGGACCGGCCCCCAGCCAGACGAATTTATATGTCCCGCGCCGTCACTCTCCCACAGTACCGGCATGAGTGGGGACGAAGCCAAACTCGTGGACGCGGCGGGCGACTACGCGTTCGTCGTCAGGGACGGCGAGCCGGTCGCGGAGCCGCGCTGGTCCTCGTCGCGGCTCGTGCTCACCAACGAACGGCTCGTCCTCTCGGAGGCCGACGGCAACCAGTCGTTCCCCCACGGCGCGGTCGAACTCGTCGACGACCCCGACGAGGTGGTCCCCGAGGGGTTCCCGGCCGACGGCGCGACCGCGCTGCGCGCCGGGAACAACGTCCTGCTGATCGACGCGCCCGACGTAGACGCCTTCGACCGGGAGTACTGCCGCGCCGCGCTGGACACCGAGGTCATCCTCGTCAAACATCCCGCCGTCGTCGGCGGCGTCGTCCAGGACACCGACTGGTCGAAGGCCCGCTTTCGCTTCGCCGACGACACCGTCAAGCTCGCTCTGCCCGGCGGCGAGAGCACCTCGTTTCCCGTCTCCGACGTCGGGACCGTCGAGACGGCCTCGCAGAACGTGATGGGTGCCCAGCGCCGGGTCGTCCAGCTCGAACACACCGACGAGGAGGGCCGCAGCGTCGAGACGCACTTCTCGGGCACCGACGCCCACTGCCGCGCGCTCGCCCACCTGTTCGAGGCCGTCGTCTCCGACCGCCAGAGCGAGGAGTACGAGCTCACCGAGACGGAGAACCAGGTGTTGATGGCGCTGTACTCGGGGGTCTCTCCCTTCGAGATGGCCGAGTTCGTCGGCATCAGCGTCGACGAGGTCGAGGAGATCTACGGGAAGCTCCTGGAGATGGACGCCGTCGACGAGGTCCGGGTACGCACCGAGGTGTCGCTCAACGCCCACGGGCGGAATCTGGCGAGCGAGGCGATGAGCGAGCAGTAGCGTGAACTCTTCTTTCCCAGTGGATTCGACCGCGGTACCGGAACTGTCCGTCTGATCTGATAATAGTACGCACTGTACCTACGAAAGACATAAGACTCCCTCCTCACGGCGCAGTTCATAAATAGTATGAAGAACTACCTATGGATAGAACGATGGCCCGAATCACCGGTTCGTATCCAGAGGATCTAGACCTCCTCATCGAAGGCGCCGTCGAGGCCGGTGTGTTTGGCGGCAAGAGTGATGCACTCCGTGAGTTCGTTCGAGAATACTTCGATGACCACGAGAACGAACGTATTGCCGCCGCAGTGGCACTCTACGAGCGTGAACGGATCACACTCGGTGACGCTGCGCGACTCGCCGATGTCGACCGCTGGACGATGCGCGATATCCTTCGTGAGCACGGCGTCGAGTTACGACTCGGCCTCGCAGACAAGGACGACGCGACCTACGAGGCCGAGGCAGCGGACGAACTCGAGGCTCTTGCATAACTCAGCGAAACACGTTGACGACGAAGCAGTCGAGAAGTCC
>JBDGSU010000160.1:0-3914 GCA_042217395.1 Halosimplex sp. | reverse complement strand
CGACGTTGTCGTCGTGGGCGTCGCCGGAGACGACGGCCTCGCCCTCGGCGGCGATCGGAACCAGTTCCTTCCGCGTGAGCCCGCGGTCGTAGAGGCGGTTGAGCGCGACGGCCGCGGCGGCGGCGCTGGCGGCCGAGGAGCCCAGTCCCGAGGCCGGGCGGACGCCCTTGTCGATCTCGATGTGCGCGGGCGCGTCGAGCGCCTCCGCGACGGCGCCGACCGTGTTGTCCTCGGGGTCTTCCGGGATGAACTGGCTGCCCGCGCCGGTCACGTCGATCGTCGTCTCCGACGCCCGCTCGACGCGGACCACGTCCGCGGGCCTGTCCAGCGCCACGCCGAACACGTCGAAGCCACTGCCGAGGTTCGCGCTCGTCGCCGGCGCCCGCACCGTCACCATATGCGTCGGAGTTGCCGGAGTGCCGGCAAAAAGGTAGCGGAGTGCGGCACCGCCCGCCGCCGTTCGCCGCGTTGCTCGAATCCGGGGCCCCCGCCGCGGACGCCCTTCGGCCCCGACGGTTGACCGTCGGCCCCGGGGTCGCCCCCTCGAACGAAAGGGCTTTTCCCGTCACCGCGGAACCGGCGGGTATGATCGGAGTCGTCGGCGGCGGGATCGCCGGCCTCGCGGCCGCGTATCGCCTCCAGCAGCGCGGCCGCGAGGTACGGGTGTTCGAGGCCAGCGACGACGTCGGCGGCCTGGCCGCCGTCTACGAGACGGCCGGCGACCCCATCGAGAAGTTCTACCACCACCTCTCGGCCTCCGAGGGGACCATCGTCGAGCTGATCGAGGACCTGGGTCTCGGCGAGGACCTGGAGTGGCGCTACAAGACCGACTCCTACTACGTCGACGGCGTCGTCCACCCGATGGAGAAGGCCTGGGAGATCCTCGCCTACCCGCACCTCTCGATCTACGACAAGTTCCGCCTCGCGATGCTGGTAAAGGAGATCGACGTCCGCGGCGGGATCCCGAAGTTCGACACCTACGACGACATCACCGACTTCGAGGACGTCCCGGTCGAGGAGTTCCTGCTCGAACACACCACCCGACACGTCTACGAGTCGTTCTGGGAACCGCTGCTCGACGCGAAGTTCGGGACCCGGAAGGGGGACGTCTCCGCGGCGTGGCTGCTCGGCAGGGTGAAGTTCCGCGGCGAGCGCGACATGATACGGGGAGAGCAACTGGGCTATCTCCGCGGCGGGTTCGGCGTGTTGCTGGACAAACTGCTCGCCGCCGTCGGCGAGGAGAACGTGACGACGGGCGCGCGCGTGACCGAGATCGGGACGAGCGGAGGCGCGGGCGCGACGGCAGACGGCGGCGCGGCGGCCGGAGGGACGGCCGCGGTTGCCGACAGCGCGGCGACGGGCGCCGGCGGAACGGTCGAATCGCTCACCGTCGAGCGCGACGGACGAACCGAGACCCACGACGTCGACGCGGTCGTCGTCGCCGCGATGCCGAACGTCCTCGAGGACCTGACGGGCTACCCCTGCGAGATCGAGTTCCAGGGGACGGTCTGCTCGGTCTGGAGCACCGACCAGTCGCTGTCGGACACCTACTGGCTGAACATCAAGGACGAGGCGCCGTTCGGCGTCTTCATCGAGCACACGAACTTCGTCCCGCCCGAGCGCTACGGCGGCGAACACCTCTACTACACCGCCAGCTACATCCAGAGCCCCGAGGAGGACCTCTGGGGGATGTCCGACGAGGCGGTCGAGGCCCGCTGGGCCGACGGGATCGAGGAACTGTTCCCCCACTTCGACCCGGACGGCGTCAACTGGGTGAAGACCGCCCGCAACCCGCGGACGGCGCCCATCTACGAGCGGGGCTACCTCGACATGGTCGTCCCCTACGACCTGGGCGACGACGTCGCCGACGGGGTTTACTACGCGGGGATGGCCTCGCGCGCGCAGTACCCCGAACGGTCGCTCAACGGCGGTATCGAGGCCGGGTACGCCTGCGCGGACCTGATCGCCGAGCGGTGACGGTCAGCGATGAGCCGGCGCCGCCGCGACACTCCAGCGACGCCCGTTCGAAGCGCGGCCGGGATCGGATCGAGAGTTGCAAGTAATCGGACGGCACGCGGAACGTATTCGGCGAACGCCGGTTCCCGTTTCGTGAGAACGAATTAATAACACCAATACTGAAGTATAACCAGTCCTTGATTTCGTGATGGCGTCAATGAATGAACGATTCCCTCTCGGTGGCGGTTTCGAAGCGGCCCGTGGTGGACAGGTACGAGCATCCCGCGATCAGGGTTCGGGTAGCCGCGACGGGCGCGGGCCCGGTCGCGGTCAGGCTCGTCGAGACGCTCCCCGCGGGCGTGGACGAGACCGAAGTCGGATTCCACCAGGACGAGAGGTACGAACACTGGTCCGTGACGGGCGACGGACGGCTCGTGTACGAGGACGTCCTCCGCGAGGGGGAAACGGTCTCGACGCTGTACGGGCTCGTCGGCGCCGACGCCGACCTGCTCGCCGAGTGCCTCGCGGCGCCGGCGGTGCAGGTCGCGCGGTCGGCGGACATCGAAGCGGTCGACGCCGGCGACTGGGTGCCGCTCGGCGACGACGGCCTCGACGTGCGCATCACCGGAACGGACGCGCTGGGCGACGACGCCCGCCCCACGGACCGACAGACCAGTCCTCGGGGCGGGGATTGGGCGGATTCCGACACTCAGATGGACAGAGACTCGCACGATTCGACGGCTTCGGCGGCGGACGACTCGAGTTCGACGGACCGGTCGGACCGCTCCGAACCGCAGCCGGAGGAACCGGACGAGACGCGGAACCGAACGGACAGATCGGCGCAGGTGGCCGGACAACCGGGGCAAGCGGCGCAGACGGACGGCGCCGGAGCGACGAGCGAGGTGGCCGACCCCGGCGGTGACGATTCGGGTTCGAGCGCGGACGGCCCGCCCTCGAGTCCCGACGAGTCAGACCCGTCGGGGGTCGAGCCCGACTCCGCGGCCGGCGAGTCGGTCGTCGAAGCCTTCGCGGCGGAGCTCCGGCGCGGCGACGTATCCGAGGAGGCCGTCGCGACGCTCCGGAGCCAGCTGCGGCCCGAGCGAACGGGCAGCGTCGACGCCAAGCTCGACCACTGCATGTCGCGGATCGGCGAGCTGGACGCGTACGTGGACGCGCTCGAAGCGTTCCTCGACGAGGAGGGGACCGCGGAGCAGGTCCTCGCGGAGGTCCGCGACGACCTCCGGGTGGTCGAGGCTCAGCTCGACGACCTGTCGACGCGGGTCGACTCGGTCGAGGCGGCCCAGTCGAGACTGGACGACAGGTTCGCGACGGTGTCCTCCGACCTGGAGGCCGTCGAGTCGGAGCTCGAACGGATCGACGACGTCGACGACGCGGTGGACGACCTCGACGCGTCGGTCGAGGACGCGGTCGGCCGGGTCGACGACCTCGACCGGACGGTGCGCGAGACGCGGGCCGAACTCGCCGACGCGGTCGAAGACGTCGAGGGAGAGGTCGAGGCGCTGAGCGACGACCTCGAAAGCGTCGAGGAGTGGCGGTCGTCGGTCGTCGACGCGCTCTCGGCGACGCCGACCGAAGTGGACGCCGACGCCGACTGACCGGCCGTCTACTCCCGTTCGCCGGCCGAATCGGCGCCCGGTGCCTGCTCTACGTCGACGTTCTCCGGCTCGTCCTGTCCGCCGACGACGAGTTCGCCGTCGGCCGTTTCGACGTACACGTCGTCGGCGAACCCGCCTTCGGCGTAGGGGTGTTCGGGGTCGTCGAGCTTCTCGGGCGTCGAGGGAGCGTCGGCGACGCCTCCCGCGGGTGCGAACGCGCCCAGCGGCTCGTCGATACTGATCCCGTGGCGCTCGAAGAACTCGCTGTAGCGGTCGTAGTGTTCGCCCAGTTCGTCGCTGGGGAACTCCATCATCTCCGTCCAGCCGTGGTTGTAGAAGTCG
>JBDGSU010000157.1:0-3938 GCA_042217395.1 Halosimplex sp. | reverse complement strand
GTCCACCCCACTTCCTGCGTGATCTCCCGGAGCGTCGAGCCGTGGCGGCCGATGACCATACCCGGTTTCTGGGCCTCGACGACGACCTCACCCGTGTCGTGGTGGAAGTCGAGGTCCGTGACGCCGGCGTCTTCGGGGATGATGCTCTCGATGGTCGCCTTCGCGTCGTCCGGTTCCGAGAGCTCCGTCGGGTCGGGTCGGACGGTGATGCGCTTGCGGAGCTTCGAGGCGAGCTTGCGGATCAGGTCCCCGTTGCTCGCGAACGTCTTCGGGTCGCGCGTGTACACGACCAGTTCCGGTCCCTCGTAGGCGACCTCCGTGATGGAGATGTCGCTCGGGACTTCCTGTTCGATCTCTGCTCGTATCTCGTCGAGTTGCTTGTCTACCTGACTCATAGCTGCGAAAACAGGGTCGGGCCGGCCGGCCGACGGCGGGCGGGAGCGACCGAACGCTCGCCGCCCCGCTCGTCACGACGTGCCTGCCGGGATCTGAAAGTAGCATTCATAGGTCGGTTTTCCTACTGGCGGAATCCACTCCGGACCCTAAACGGAAGTGTCCGGAAAACCGGCTTACATCCTCCTAACCTCCCGGTGTTATAAAAGCCTTCGCAAAACAGTAGGCGCCCCGCCACCTCCGTCCGGTATGCGCCTGACGCCCGCCGCCGTCGCAGCGGAGCGCGAGTGGATCCGCGAGCGCGCCCCCGTCACGGTCGCGCTGATCAACGCGACGCGCGCCGAACTCGGGGACCGCTTCGAGACGGAGGTCGCCGAGGTCGACGCCGCCCAGTACCGCCGCGCCGTCGACGACGTGTTCGCCGACGGCGACCGCGCCGTCAACGTCGCCGCGCTCGTCGCGCTCCTCCGCGACCTCGACGTCGAGGGCGACTACCCGGGGTTCGTCGTCGACGAACTCCTGGGCAGGGAACTCGCCGGGATCATCGCGGGAAACCAGCCGCTCCGCCTGCTCGGCGAGGCCACCTTCCACTACGCGGACGTGGCCGTCGAGGACGCCGAGGGGCCCGCCGCCGTCGCAGACGGGGACCCCGCGGGGCTCGACGACCTCGACGCCGCGCTGGCCGCCGGGTTCCAGACCCGCCTCCCCGGCTGGGAGTGGCGCGAGGGGGAGAGCCCCTTCGCCGTCGAGTGATCCGGACCGGCGATACCGAAGCGCGCCGGTCACAGCCCCTCGGGCAGCCCGTAGTCGGCCAGCAGCGGCTCGCCGTCGACGAGCACGACGTTCGCCGCGAACAGCTCGCGCATGTCGAACGGCTCGAGAAAGCGGACCCGCGAGCGGACCCGCCGGAGGCGCTCGTCTCGCTCGACCTCGGGCCGCTCCGCGAGCGGGTCGCCGCGGGGCATGACGAGCCACGAGAACCGCTCGGGCTCGTAGTCCGCGACGGGGACGAGCGGCCAGTCGCCGCCCCGCCCGTGACGGCCCCAGATCAGGGCCTCGCGTTTGTTCTGGACCACTCCCGAGGACGGGGGACTCACCCCGAACCGGGGGAGCTTGACGACGTGATCCGAGAGCGGCGAGTCCGAGGGGAACCCGAGCACGCAGCGAGCGCTCCCGGCGCCGACGAGTTCGAAGCCGTCCGCGAGGAGCGGGTCGAGGACGGCGCGTTCGGACTCGTGGAGGTCGTTCGGGATCGACGGGCTGGCGTCCGGCCGGCGGAACGCCGCCCGGTCGAGGCGCTCGGAGCAGAACGCGAGGTCGGTCGCGACGCGGTGCAACTGCGTTCGCCTGTCGTCGGGGACGAGGTCTCCGTACATCGGTGGGAGCTGCTGACGGGCAGCGGCCGGCCGCGCCGGGGACAGTCCCGCAGCTACGGCCGGGAGAAGGCGGTCGATACGTCGTACCGCCCGAACAAGTCCGTTTCGGTCGTCGCTACAGACGGCGGTTCGCAGGGGCCGCGGCGCTCACTCGCGCAACAGCGCGTCGCCGTGGCGGTCGCGCAGGCGCCGGAGGTACTCGCGCTGCTCGACCGCACGCGGCGGGAGGTCGGCCTGGACGTGCTCGAAGACGTCGTCGACCTCGGGGGCGGTGCGCGATTCGGCCTCGGCGATGGCGTCGGCGACGCGCTCGTCGACCCGCGAGTCGACGGCGTCGACCGTCTCGGCGTCGAGGCGGCCGGTCTCGAGGAGGAACGTCTCCAGCCGGTCGATCGGGTCGCGGTCGCGCCAGTAGGCCACCTCGTCGTCGTCGCGGTAGACGTCCGGGTCGTCGGCGGTGGTGTGGGCGCCGTAGCGGTACTCGACGGACTCGACGAGGGTGGGGCGCAGGTCCTCGGGGTCGGGGTCGAGGGCCTTCTCGCGGGCGTAGCGCACCACCGAGTAGACGGCGAGGGGGTCCATCCCGTCGACGCGGACGCCCTCGAAGCCGTAGGCCCGCGCCTTCCCCGCGAGCGTCGCGCTGGCGGTCTGTCGGTTCCGGGGGACCGAGATAGCCCACTGGTTGTTGTGACAGCAGAAGACCGCGGGCGCGTCGAAGACGCCGGCGACGTTCAGCGCCTCGTGGAAGTCGCCCTCGCTCGTGGCGCCGTCGCCGAAGTGCGCGAGCGCGACCGACTCGTCGCCGCGGTGGCCCGCGGCCATCGCCGCGCCGGTGGCGTGGGGGATCTGGCTCGCGATCGGGATCGCCTCGGGCGCGACGGTCGGCCCGTCCGCCGACCCGCAGGGCAACTCGGCGCCCATCAGCCCGCGCAGTATCTCCGGGAGGTCGAAGCCGGCGACGAGCCTGACCGCGTGCTCGCGATACGTCGGGAAGACCCAGTCGTCGTCGGACAGCGCGAGCGTGCTCGCGACCTGTCCGGCCTCCTGCCCGCTCATCGGGGCGTAGGTCGCGAGCCTGCCCTGGCGCTGCCAGCTCACCGCCCGGTCGTCGAACCGACGCGCCGTCTTCATCGCCTCGTACATCGTCACCAGCGCGTCGTCGGAGAGGTCCGGCACCGTCGCGCCGGGGAGGACCCGTCCGTCGGGATCGAGGACGCGCACCTCGCCGCTGTCCTCCGCGTAGTCGTTCGTCCGTACCAGGTCGGTGTCTCGTATCGTGCTCATGGGTTCGTGGCGGTCTCCGTCGGCGGCGTTGGGAGCGCGGGCGCTCCGTCGCGCACAGCGCCGTCTGTCGATTCGCGTCGCTTCGGAGTCGGTCCGGCTGCGGGATCGGATCGCCCGCGTCGCCGGACGCGGTCGGTAGAGGCCCTTACGATGTCGGGGTTCGGACGTCGAAAGACTCCGCCAGCGGTGTCCAGAAACGGCGGCTCCGGGTGTCACAGTAGCGTGCCATCGCCGCGTACGCCGTCCGCGTCTCGCTGGCGGAGGACATACGTGAACCGAAGCGCGGTTTCTACTTAATAATTGTGTGGGACGTCGCAACACGCCCCACGTTCGTCCGGCTTTCCGGCGCGTTCCGGTGGTTGCCCGAGTCGGTCCCGGACGCCGGTTCCGTCTCGCCGGCGCGTCGACGGAGCGGTCTCCGGTGGGACAGAGACCCGCGGCTTCGTCAGGTTCAAGAGCGCGCTCGGCGACTCACCGACAATGAGTGGCGAGCAGGAACTCGGCATCACCGAGAGCAAAGAACACGCGACCGGCGAGTGGTACGCAGAGGTCGTGCAGAAGGCCGGGCTGGCCGACTACGCGCCCATGGGCGGGTTCATCGTCACCCGCCCGCGCGGATACGCGATCTGGGAGTCGATCCAGGACCACCTCGACGGTTGGTTCAAGGAGACCGGCGTCGACAACGCCTACTTCCCGCTCTTCATCCCCGAGAGCTACCTCGAACGGGAGAAGGACATCGTCGAGGGGTTCGACCCCGAGGTCGCGTGGGTGACCCACGGCGGCTACGACGAACTCGAGGAGCGACTCGCCGTCCGCCCCACCAGCGAGTCGATCATCACCCCCTACATGGCCCAGTGGATCCGGTCACACAGGGACCTCCCGCTG
>JBDGSU010000163.1:0-3957 GCA_042217395.1 Halosimplex sp. | reverse complement strand
GCTACTGGTTGACGTTAGATAGCTTATGACCGACCCTTTCTACGGTGCCGTCAGGTGATGTATGGTCTAATATCGGAGTTGGCCGTCACAGGTCACCTGCAGGTAACGGCATGTCCGCACGTCAAACAGAACAGCGTCCACTAGTGATCGAACCGTCGAGCGACGGAATGGGCGGTCACAGGTGGCGACCGCCGTCCGCCGCGAAACAGGAGGCGGGCGTCCGCTACTCGGTCCCGAGTAGCGTATCCGATGACAGCACAGTTGCTGGTCGTGATGGCGGCTGGCAGTGGTTCGGTGGTACCCGAGCGATGTGCCTCGGCCGGTTCCGGGTGAGCGGCCCGGAGGGTGGTACGAACGTGCTCGGTCGGACGCTCTCGAGTTCCGAACTTCGCATCACACGTTCGTCCCGTTTCGGGCATGAATCTCGCCGATCACGTTGGTTCAGGACTATATAACCGATTATCCGATCGGGTACTGTCGATATTGTAGATCGGTATCGTCGAAAGATAGACGAACGTGTGGGTTCGGAGAGGGGCCGTCGCTGCTCCCGCGGAGGGACGGCGAAGGAGATCGGAGACGATCCCGCTTGGACCGGTGCAAGAAGGCGACGGGGCTGGACGGGTTCGTCGAGCGGCGGGACGGCCCGAGGTCAGAACTCCTGCCAGTCGGTGGGCTGGCCGGCGAGGCCGAGAACGCGGGCCTCGCGCCGGCCGTCGTTGTCGCGGATCTCGATCATGCCGTCGAAGGCCTGTTTGATGACTTGCAGCGTCTGGTCGTCGTGGGCCGAGGAGTCGATGGTGAACAGGCCGAGGTAGCCGGCGGAGTCGAACCGCGAGGAGAGGACGTGGCAGAACTTGAAGACGGTCTTGCGGTCGGTGTACGTGAGCATCGTCGACAGCGACGTGAGCGCGAAGCGGCCGTTCTCGGCGCCGTTGTTGTGGAGGTACTCGAGACACTCCGTGATGCCGATCCCGATGCCGGTCAGATCGCCCGGCGAGGAGACGTGGTAGGCGTAGCTGCCGGAGGCGGTGGCCTCGCCGCGTCGGCTGCCGTCGCCGCGGCAGTCGACGACGCTGACCGTCGAGGGGTCGGCGTCGGGCGCGCGCTCGAGGAAGTCGTCGAGGACGTTCTCCGCGCGGTCGCCGGTCGTGACGATGAGCGACCCCTGGCCCGCCTCGGCGCCGTCGGCGAGCACCGAGAGCACGAGCTCCTCCTTGCCGCTCATCGCCGGGCCGGCGACGAGGATGTTCGAGCCGGGCCGGACCGATTCGAGGGCGTCGAACTCGAGGACGTCCGTCAGGTCGCACATCGACCCGGAGTCGCTACTCCTCGACATCGTTCAACCCCCGGAGCGTCGCGATGAAGTCCTCGTCGTCGTCGATGCCGCCGAGCGTGCCCGAGAGGTCGTCCTGGAGGTCGTCGATCCGGTCGCGCAGATCGACGTACTCGTCGTTGTCCGCGAGTTCGGCGGTGCTTTTGGTCGCCTCGAGCGTGGCCTGCGTCTCGACCAGCGAGTAGTACTCCTGGAGCAGGTCGTCGTACTCCGAGCGCTCCAGCAGGTTCTCGACGGTCTCGTGGAGCTGTTCGCTGCGGATAGGCTTGCAGAGGTAGGCGTCGAAGCCCATCTCGAGAATGTCGAAGTCGGGTTCGACCGCGGTGACCATGGCCACCCGACACGCCAGCCCCCGCTCGCGGATCCGCTCCAGCACCACGTCGCCCGAGAGACCGGGCATCATCCGGTCGAGCAGGACCACCTCGACCGTCTCGTCGAGTTTCTCGAGGCCCTCGTCCCCGCTCTGGGCCATCCGGACGTCGTAGTCGTCGGCGAGCCAGAGGTTGTACGTCTCGGCGACGTCTGGCTCGTCCTCGACGATGAGGACGACCGGTGGTTCCGATCCTGTCATCTGCTCTCTACGGCGTCGTTATTGTTCATCGTACATAGCCCTGTGGGTACCGACTCCCGAACGCGAGAGCGGAACGGCGGCGGGATCCGGCGCCGTCGGACGGACGAGCGTCCCGGTCCGAAGCGACACCCTCTACCCCCTCCGCGGTGTAGCTCCGAGCGTGATCGCGAACGTCGCACAGGGCCAGCAGGTCTTCACGAGCAACGCCTTCCTCGTCACCGGCGACCGGACGGTCCTCGTCGACGCCGGGAGCGAGTTCGACGCCGTCGCCGAACTCCGCGAGCGCGAGGCCGCCCTCGACGCGGTCGTGCTCACGCACACTCACCCCGACCACGTCGGCAACACCGCGGCCCTGACCGACGCCTTCGACTGCGACGTCTGGGGATTCGACGCGGACCACGAACTCGTGGACCACGCCGTCGCCGACGGCGAGAGCGTCCGACTGGGTGACCACGCTTACGAGGCGCTGCACACGCCCGGCCACAAAGACGACCACCTCTGTTTCTACGCCGCCGGCCCCGGGGTCCTGTTCGCCGGCGACCTCGTGTTCGCCGGGGGGAGCTTCGGCCGAACGGACCTGCCCGAGGGCCACCGAGAGACCCTGATCGACTCCATCGAGTACGTCCGCGACACCGTCTCACCGGACCTGGCGGAGCTGCACGCAGGCCACGGCCCGAGCGTCACCGAGGACCCCTACGAGCACATCGAGGACGCGCTCCGCGCGGCGCGGTTCTGAGGGCGCCGGATCGTCCAGTTCCGAGCCCGCGGAGCGGTCAGGACGGGGGACCGGTGCCGACGACGGTGTACTCGGAGAGCCACGGCGGCGGCGAGCGGTCGCCCGTCCAGGAGAAGAGGTGGCGCTTGTCGTTGGCGTAGTAGTAGCGATAGGCGTCGACCACGTCGTCGGCCGCCCACCGACCGGTCAACTGCGGCGGGTCGGCCAGCCCCTCGGACGGCCACTCCAGCGCGCGGACGGTCGCGCGATCGACGTCGACGACCTGCGTCCAGGACCCGTGTGTCTCTCCCGGACCGTGGTCCCAGCGGTAGCGCCACTCCTCGTGGGCGGCCGCGGTGTACGCCCGGAGGTAGGCCCAGTTGGCGACCGAGTCGGCGGCCCACCGGGTGAGCGGGTTGTCCGGGTGGGTGAAAGAGAGGTCCTCGCCCTCGTGGCCCCGTAGCTGCAGCGCCGTCGTCAGCACCATCGAGCACTCGAAGACGCTGCTGGTGACGTGGGCGTCGACGAGCCACCGAGCCGTCTGCCGCAGGTCGCGGTCCAGCCAGAAGGCGTTGACCACGTGAATCGTTAGGGCTGCGGACGGATAGGAGCCCGGCGACGCTCGCCGACGGGATCGGTTCCGCTCAGTCGAAGGCGGCCCCGAGCACCGCGTCGTAGGCGTGTCCGTAGGCGTCGGCGACCGCCGCGGGGTCACCGCGCGCGCCCTTCGCGAGGGGAGGGAGCCGCGCGTCGGTCGCCGGGTCGATCAGCTCGGTGACCGCGCCCGTTCGTTCCTCAAGCTGGCCGGCGTCGGGGCCGCCGCTGGCGACCTCGCAGGCCTTCGCGTAGCGCTCGCCGTCGTAGACGCGGACGCGGCCCGGCTCGACCACGGCGACGGCGTCGGGATCGATCGCCCGGAACGGCCGGGCGACGTCCGCGTAGGACTCGACCACCGCGCGCTCGGTCGCCTCCACGGTCCCGAGCAGGTCCCGCTGGGCGGCGAGGTGGCGCTCGGCCATCAGGTCGTTGAACGCCGGGACCGAGTCGACGCGCGGCGCGTCGGCCAGCGGGAGCGCGTCGCGGACGGCGTCGGGCACCGCGACCGTCCCGTTGACGACGTACGAGTCGCCGACGCGGTCGACGAGGAACTCCCGGTCGTCCCTGCCGAGCAGCCCCGTCCCGCCGCCCGGCGACGGCCGCCAGAGCCGGTGGACCGCGTTGACATCTTCGGGCTCGACGTCGGCCGCGCTCGCGGCGGCCAGTTTGCGGGCGTCCTTGCCGTAGCGCTCTTCAGTAGACTGGCGGAACCAGGAGCATTAGTGCCTCTGGCCGGCCAGA
>JBDGSU010000103.1:0-3985 GCA_042217395.1 Halosimplex sp. | reverse complement strand
CGACGAGGTCCAGACCGGGATGGGTCGGACGGGCACGCTGTGGGCCTGCGAACAGTCCGGCGTCGCCCCCGACATGATCACCGCGGCGAAGGGCCTGGGCAACGGGTTCCCGGTCGGCGCGACGCTCTGTCGGGAGTGGATCGCCGAGGACTACGGCAGCCACGCCTCGACGTTCTCGGGCGGCCCGGTCATCTCGGCCGCGGCCGGCGCGACCGTCTCGACGCTCGTCGAGGAGGACGTGCCGGGTCACGCCGGCGACGTGGGCGCGTACATGCAGGACGAGCTCGAAGAGGCGGTCGGCGACGACGTGCGCGAGGTGCGCGGCGAGGGGCTGATGATCGGCGTCGAGGTCGGCCGCGGCGCCAACCGCGCGCTGAAGGAACTCGCGCTGAACCACGGCGTGCTCGCGCTGCCGGCCGGCCGGACGGTCGTCCGGTTCCTCCCGCCGCTGACCGTCACCGAGGACGAGGTCGACCGCGTCGTCGACGCGATGGCGGAGGTCGTCGGCGATGAGTAAGAGCGCCGGCGAGAACGACGACGAGGCCGCGGACGGCGGGGACGAGGATGCGTCGGTCCCCGTCGACGAGGAGGCGCGCGAACTCCTGATCGACGTGGTCGACACCCCCTCGGTGACCGGCGAGGAGGGCGAGGCCGCACAGGTGCTCGTCGACTTCTTCGAGGCCCACGACCGCGAGGTGTGGGTCGACGACGCGGGCAACGTCCGCGCCCCGGCCGACGACAGCGTCTTGCTGACCTCTCACGTCGACACCGTTCCCGGCGACATCCCCGTCAGGGTCGAGGAGGACGAGGACGGCGAGGAACAGCTGTGGGGCCGCGGGAGCGTCGACGCGAAGGGGCCGCTCTGTTCGATGGCCGTCGCGGCCGTCCGCACGGGGGCCTCCTTCGTCGGCGTCGTCGGCGAGGAAGTGGATTCCCGGGGCGCCCGCTACCTCGTCGAGGACCGCGACGCCGAACCGGGGGCCGTCGTCAACGGCGAGCCCTCTGGCTGGGACGGTATCACGCTCGGGTACAGGGGATTGCTCGCGGGGACGTACGTCGCCACCTCGGAGTCGGGCCACTCCTCGCGCCCGGAGAACAACGCGATCCAGGACGCCATCGCCTGGTGGTCGGCGGTCGAGGACGAGTTCGGCCACGACGAGTGGGTGCCGGTCTTCGAGCGCGTGACGCCCAAGCCCACCAGTTTCGAGGGCGGTATCACGGACGACGGGCTCTCGGTCGAGGCGACGGTGGACGTGCAGCTGCGCGTGCCCCCGGAGTACGCGACCGAGGAGGTCCGCGAGCTCGCCGACGGGCACCTCACGAACGGGACAGTCCACTGGCACGACGCGGTCGAGCCGGTGATGATGAACCCGCGGACCGCGGCGGCGCGGGCGTTCCGCGCGGCGGTCCGGCGGACGGGCGGCGACCCCCGGCTGCTGCGAAAGACCGGGACGAGCGACATGAACATCTACGCACAGGAGTGGGACTGTCCCATGGTGACCTACGGCCCCGGCGACTCGGATCTCGACCACGCGCCCGACGAACACGTCTCGCTGGCCGAGTACGACCGCGCGGTGGCCGTCCTCGAAGACGCGACCGAGCAACTCCAATCATGACGAACTTCCTCGACGTCGACGACCTCACGACCGACGAACTGGCGACCGTCCTCGACCGCGCGGCGGCGATCAAGGCCGACTACCGCGAGACCGGCGCGACGGATCTGCTGGACGGCCAGACCCTCGGGATGATATTCGAGAAGCCCTCGACGAGAACACGGGTCTCCTTCGAGACGGGGATGACCCAGCTGGGCGGGCACGCCGTCTTCCTCGGCCCCGACGACATCGGCTTGCACGGCCGCGAACCGGTGAAAGACGTCGCGCGAGCGCTCGGCCGGTACGTCGATTTCGTGATGGCTCGCGTCTACGACCACGCCGACGTCGAGGAACTCGGCGCGTACGCCGGCGTCCCGGTCGTCAACGCGCTGACCGACGACGCCCACCCCTGCCAGACGCTGGCAGACCTGCTGACCATCCGCGAGCACTTCGACGACCCGACGGTCGCGTGGGTCGGCGACGGCAACAACGTCTGCCAGTCGTTCGTCCTGGGCGCGACGATGGAGGGGCTCGATCTGACCGTCGCCACGCCGGAGGGGTACGGCGTCGACGACGAAGTACTGGACCGCGCCGCCGCCCTCGGCGACGCCCCCGCGGTCACCCACGACCCGGAGGCGGCCGTCGCCGACGCCGACGTGGTCTACACCGACGTCTGGGTCAGCATGGGACAGGAGGACGAGCGCGAGGAGAAGCTGGCGGCCTTCGACGGGTTCCAGATCACGACGGACCTGCTGGGCGACCGCGCGCTGATGCACTGTCTCCCCGCTCATCGCGGCGAGGAGGTCACCGACGACGTCATCGAGAGCGACAACGCCATCGTCTGGGACCAGGCCGAGAACCGGTTACATGCCCAGAAGGGACTGCTGGCGTGGCTGACCGAGCAAGATTGAGTACCGCGAGCGACCGTCGGGAGCGAGCGGCTTTTTCGCCCACGTTTTTCGACGAGCGGTATCCGCAGCGAGCGAAGCGAGCGAGGATACCCGAGGAGAAAAAGGTGGCCCACGGAGGGGCTGCTGGCGTGGCTGTCCGAGCGGGAGTAGCGTCCGGCGCCGAAGGCGCTGAAAGGCGCGTCGCGTCTTTCAAGTCCTCGCTCGCAGGCTCGCGTGGACGCCGGTCCTTCCCGGGATCGCCCGCTTCGAGCACGCCTCGTCGGGGCCGGACGGGGCCTCTATCGGACCGCGCCCGACGTGCCTTCGTCAGCTACAAGCCACACCGAACCCGAGTGCCGGGTGATGGAGTACCTGGAGTCTCGTCGGGAACGCGTCGAGGAGCGGCTGGAGGCGGTGCTCGACGAGGTCGAACCCGACGAACTCGGCGAGGAGGTGCGACACGTCGTGCTCTCGGGAGGGAAGCGAGTGCGACCGACGGTGACGGTGCTGGTCTGTGAGGCGCTGAACGGGGACGTCGATACGGCGGTGGAGTTCGCGGTGGGGATCGAACTGGTCCACAGCGCGTCGCTGGTCATCGACGACATCATCGACCGCTCGGAGCTGCGGCGGGGCACCCCGAGCGCGTGGGCGCAGTACGGTCACGGGCCGGCGATCGTCGCCAGCGACGGGCTGCTCGGCGAGGCGTTCGCCCTGTTCTCGGCGAACGAGCGGGCGATGCAGGCCGTCTCGGAGTCGATGGTCGAACTCGGCGAGGGGGAGGCGACCGAACTGGTCGCCCAGCCCACCAGCGAGGACGAGTACATGGAGCTGGCCCAGCGCAAGACCGGCGCGCTCTTTCGCGCCGCGGCCGAACTCGGCGCGATCGCCGCCGGGGGCGACGCCTACACGGTCGAGAACTTCGGGACGTACGCCGAACGCGTCGGGGTCGCCTTCCAGATGCGCGACGACGTGCTGGACGCGACGGCCGACGCGGAGGAGCTTGGCAAGCCCACCGGTCACGACGCCGCGATGGAGCGTCCGTCGCTCGTCCAGGTGGCCGACCTGACGCCCGAGGAGGCCAACGACCGCGCCCACGAGCAGTCCCAGGTCGCGCTGGACGCGCTGGCGGCCGTCGACGCCGCGGACTCGAAGGCCATGGACTACCTCCGGGACCTCGCGGAGTTCGTCGTCGTCCGCGAGCGGTAGGTCGGCGTCTGCGCAGTCCGTCGGACCCGCACCGGCGTCACTCCTCGTCGGTCGCGACGACGTCGTCGGAGCCGCACTCGGGGCACGTCTCGGAGTCGACGGAGAAGCGCGCCTCGCAGGCCTCACAGCGGTAGTCGTGGCTCTCTCTGGCCGACTGCTTGGCGGTCTGTCGGAACTCCTCGACCTCGCGGCCGAGTCTGTTGAACAGTCCCATCGGTCCGTTCGACAGAGGGGACAAAACGGGATCGCTCTTGGGTAGAGGATTGTTGGTCGGCTCGGAGCAAGAGCTGGAAGTCA
>JBDGSU010000047.1:0-4004 GCA_042217395.1 Halosimplex sp. | reverse complement strand
GCTACTGGTTGACGTTAGATAGCTTATGACCGACCCTTTCTACGGTGCCGTCAGGATCTCGTTGACGAACGCGTTCGACGTGGGGAGGTCGGCCTCGCCGCTCTCGACCGCGATCTCGTCGAACTCCTTCCGCGCGTCGGGGTCGTCGCGGGTGTTGATCCGCGGCGTCGGCGACCCGACGTAGCCCTCCCGTTGCTGTCCCTCGGGGAGCGTATGCACCACGCCGTCGTCGCCGAGCAGCCGGAACGACTCGGTGTAGGGCATCGCCGGCGCCGACAGCGCGACCGAGAAGTCCGCGATGGCACCGGACTCGAACTCCAGCATGCCGGTGGCGTAGTCCTCCGCGCCGTCGAAGGCGTCGTCGACCGACCGGGTCCAGGCCGCCGCGCGTCCCACGTCGCCGAGGTAGTACCGCAAGAGGTCGAGCTTGTGGACGCCGTAGCCGATGACGCCGCCGCCGCCGGCTTTCCCGCCGTCGTAGAGCCAGTGGCCCTCGGGGAACAGATCGCGCTGGTTCACCAGGGCGTCACAGCGGGCGTGGCGGACCGGTCCCAGGTCGCCCGCGTCGACGCGCTCTTTCAGCGCGCGATACGGCGGGTGGAACCGTTGCATCTGCCCGACCATCAGCGTCAGGTCGCGCTCGGCGGCCGACTCGACGAGGTCGACGCAGTCGGCCAGATCCGGCGCCAGGGGCTTCTCGACGAGGACGTGTTTCCCGGCCTCCAGCGCGGCCTTCGCAACGGGGTAGTGGACGTGATGGGGGAGCGCGACGTCCACGGCGTCGATATCGGCCTCGCGGAGGAAGGTCTCGTGGTCGGTCCAGTACTCGACGCCGAAGTCCTCGGCGACCGATTCGGCCGCCTCGGCGTCCACGTCACAGACCCCCGCGAGCCGCGCTCGGTCGGAGTGGTCCTCGTAGGCCGGCAGGTGCGACCCGGAGATCCCGCCGGCGCCGACGAGTCCGATGTCCGTCATGGCCGACGTCTCGTCGCGCCCGCTCTTTACGCTTGTCGCGCCGGTCGATCTCGCTCCCTCTGGGTCTCCTTATCGGACGTCGGATCGGGAGCGACGGCCGGTCTCGGTCACGATCGACGGGCCGCGTCGCTAGTCGTCGGAGTGCGCGCGGACCCAGAGTTCGCCGATGCGCGAGAGGCGCGTCCGGTAGGACTTCCCGTGTTCCTCCTGTTCGATGTAGCCCTTGCCGCCGGGGCCGAGCCGGTCGACGTTGTAGATGACCTTCGAGCGGAAGCTGTCGGTGTACTCCTCGCCGAGTTCGCGGGCGAGCTCCTGTGCCAGTTCGGAGACGGACTCGAACTCGCCGTGCTCGCCGAGGGTGAAGAGGATGAGCTCCTCGAAGGGCTTGACGTTCGAGAAGGAGGCGACGGGGAGTTCGAGGATGTGCTGGCCGTCGAACTCCTTGGCGCCGATGGTGGTGCCCCGCTCGTCGAACTCCGAGAGGAGCTCCTCGGCGGCGTCCAGTCGCTCGGCGACGCGGTCGGCGAGTTCGGGGTCGTCGACGGCGCCCCGCAGGTCCGAGAGCAGGTCGATCCCGCGGTGAAGCTCCTCGGCGAGTTCGGTCTCGAGGTACTTCTCGGGGACGGTGTAGTAGGTGTGGATGCGCTGGCGGTCCTCCTCGCGCTCGACCATGATGGAGTGGGCGGCGGTGGCGAAGGCGAAGGAGACGGTGCGGGGCATCGCGGAGATGTTGACCCAGACGCTCGCGTCGTCGTCGCGGTCGAGTTCGGCGTTGATGAGTTCGAACGCCTGCTCGAAGGCCTCGTCGTAGTCGTAGACGTCCTCGACCGCGACCCGCTCGGTCTCGGCGCCGAGCAGGTTGCGGAAGTCCTGCTCGAGTTTGGCGGCGAGGTTCTGCGAGTACTCGACGTTGGCCTCGCTGCCGACCGCGCCCTCGAGCAAGACGACGCGGTCGACGTCGAGTCGATCGCGCACGAGCGGCGCGATCAGCCGGTCGTAGTCGAAGCCGACCGGGACGATGTGGGTCTGCATACTCCAAGGGAGGCCCCGCCGCGTCTAAAAACCAGGAGACTCGCGGGTCCGCCGATCAGTCCGCGCGGGTCGCGTAGACCGACGCGTCTTCCTCCGGGGCCGGGCTCGTCAGCGCCGAGACGCCGACGGTCAGGGCGAGTCCGAGGACCATCCCGACGATCGAGGCGGACCAGCCGCCGAGGTAGGTCCCGGGAACCTGCGGGAGGAAGACGCTGGCGAGGTAGAACAGCTGACTGCCGGAGATCCCGACGTAGATCCCCCAGCGGGTGGTCCCCGACCAGTACAGCGCGACCGCGACCGGGAGCGCGAGCTGGGCGAACCCGCCGAAGGCGGTGTCGCCGATCTCGAGGAGGGTCGCGGGCCGGAACAGACTGGCGACGAACGACAGCGCGGCGAAGGCGGCGACGCCGACGCGCCCGAGGAACGCCTCGCGCTCCTCGGTGGCCTCCGCGACGAGCGGGCGGTAGACGTCGCGGGTGAAATACGAGGAGCCCGACAGGAGCATCGAGTCGCTGGAGGACATCATCGCGGCCATCGCGCCGGCGACGACGAGCGCGGCGAACCACGCGGGCGTGTACTCGCCGAGCAAGAGGGGGAGGACGTTGTCGGCCGACCCGGCGGCGATCCCGAGCCCCCTCGCCCAGGCGCCGAGCATGAACGCCGGGACGAACAGGAGGACGACGAGCACGGGCCACAGCGGGAGCGTCCGCTTGAGGACGGCCTTCGAGTCGGCGACGAAGAAGCGCTGGTTGACCTGCGGGAACATCGTCACGCCGAAGGCGATGGAGATGGCCGTCGAGAGGACGTACGTGGGCGTGTAGAGCCCGCCGCCGAGTTTCAGGAAGTTCCCCTCGACGTCGCCGAGCGTCGCGGTCGCGGCGCCGACGCCGCCCACGGCCGCGGCGACCCAGGCGAACGCGGCCCAGACCATGACGAGCATGAACGCGCCCTGGAGGGTGTCGGTCCACGCGACGCCGCGCATCCCAGAGAGGGCGACGTAGGCGATCATGAACAGGGTGACGCCGCCGGCGCCGACCCAGTAGGGGACGGCCCCGCCGGTCAGCGCCGCGATGGCCGTACCGGCGCCCTGCTGCTGGAGCATCACGTAGGGGAACAGCCAGAAGATGCTGATCGCGGCGACGAGCACGCGCAGGCCGCGCGACCCGAAGCGGTCGCCGAGCATCTCGCCCAGCGTGACGTACCCGTGGGCCTTCCCGACGAGCCACTGCTTGTAGCCCAGCACGTACCACAGGATCCCGAAGACGACTCCGTCCATCAGCCCCATGACGAGGATCCACTCGGGGCCGGCGCCGTAGCTGATGTTCGGACCGGCGAAGAACGTGAACGCCGAGAGGAGCGTCGCGAAGGTCGTGAACAGCAGGACGCCGGTGCCGAGGGTCCGCGAGGCGAGGTAGTAGTCCTCGGCCGTGCGGTCGGTCAGGCGGTAGGCGAACAGGCCGATGCCCAGCGCGACGACCATGTACGCGCCGATGATGCCGATCTGCAGCGCCGTGTCAGCCATCGCGGCTCACCCCCTCGACGCCGAGTCCCCACGCCGTGCGCGTGAACGCCCAGAAGACGACCGCCGTCAGGCAGAGCCAGCCGACGTGCCACCAGATCCACACCGGCAGTCCCGCGACGACGCCGTCCGCGCCCCACATGAACCACGGTACCGACAGCGCCGCGAGCAGTATCCCAACGACGCCCCAGCCGACCGTCCGCGTGCGCTCGTTCATACCCCCGTGTCCGGCTACACCTCCCTTAACCTTTCGTCGAACGCCAACGAACGGCTGGTCCGAAGAGATATCCTCTTCAACGTACCGCAGCGGCGACGGGCCGGCCCGGCCCCGGCCGGAAAGTCGGGAGGGTCGAGCCAGGTCGCACGTGGGCTTCGATACAGACGCTCGTGGACTGCGGCGTGGCCGGATGGGGGTATCAGCAACTACGCTCATCTGTAGTGGTAGATACTTTCTCATGACTGGAGTTCGTAGTCTGCT
>JBDGSU010000185.1:0-4178 GCA_042217395.1 Halosimplex sp. | reverse complement strand
ACACCTACCACGTCGTCGCGCACTTCCACTACGTCATCATGGGCGGCATCGCCTTCGCCGTCTTCGCGGGCATCTACTACTGGTTCCCCATCTACACCGGGCGGATGTACCAGCGCACGCTGGCGAAGTGGCACTTCTGGCTGACGATGGTCGGGACGAACCTCACCTTCTTCCCGATGATCATCCTCGGCTACGCCGGGATGCCCCGCCGGTACGCCACCTACTCGCTCGCCGTCGGGCCGGAGGCGCTGTTCACCGCCTTGCACCGCTCGGCGACGCTGGGCGCGCTGATGCTCGCCTTCGCGCAGATCATCTTCGTCTGGAACCTGGCCTCCTCGTGGCTCGAAGGTCCCGTCGTCGAGGACGGCGACCCCTGGGACCTGAAAGAGACCGACCAGCACGGTCGCGAGTGGGCGTGGTTCGAACGCCGGCAGGAGACCCGCCTCGCGACCGACGGCGGGGACGACGCGGCCGACACTCCGGCGGACGATTGAACTCGGCCCACCGCTGATGGTCCCGGGGCTCCTACGAGGGCCCATGACGGACGACAGCGACCGCGCGCGGATGGTCGGGATCAACCACGTCGCCCTCGCGGTGGGCGACACGGAACGGGCCCGCGAGTTCTACGAGTCGATATTCGACGTCGAGATCCGCGGCGAGACCGATTCCGGACTCTTTCTCGACATGGGCGACCAGTTCCTCGCGCTCTCGGAGACCGACGAGGCCGGTGACGCGAGCGACGCACACCGCCACTTCGGACTCGTCGTCGACGACGCCGACCTCGTGGAGGAGCGACTCGCCGACGAGGGCATCGAACCGCTCGACACTCGCGGGCTGGACGTCCGCGACCCCTGGGGCAACCGCATCCAGATCGTCGAGTACGACGAGATACAGTTCACGAAGGCGGACCACGTGCTCGTCGGGATGGATCTATCGGATCTGGAGAAGTCCGAGTCCGCGCTCGAGGAACTCGCCGAGAAGGGGATGGCTCCCTCCGAAGATCGGGGCTGAGAAACACGACGGCCCGTGCCCTCCCGAGCGGCGGACGAACGGGTTCGGCGGTGACGGCTTCGGTCCGCGCCGCGTCGATCCGCCCATGAGCGACAGGGCCACGGAGCTGTCGGAACTCGCCGTCGAGGTCGCCGCCCGCGAGGGCGTGACCGACGCGTGGACGGCCAAGAGCTTCACCGACCGGCTGTTCGTCGTCGAGGTGCCGGTCGACGGCGATCTCTCGAAGGCGGTCCGCGAGACGCTGCACGCCCACGACCTGTGGGAGGCCAACGAGGTCTACGAGGTCGAGGGAGCGGCCGACGCCGACTACGCGGGCGAACTGTCCGACGGGCGGCGCTACCGGTTCGTCGACGTCCGCTCGCGCGGCGAACTGCAGTCGTACGTCGTCGAGTAGGCCGGAGCTCGCTCGCCGTCGCGGCGGGTGGTTCTGTGCAGAGAGCTGTCGGCTCTGGCGGGGACCGGGGACCCCATCATTGCAGGCCAGGCGGTGATCGGGCGGTCGGTGGTCGGGCGTACGACTGCGTACGTTCGATCTCGAACTGTCTCGAACTAAGCGTACGAGTCGCGTGTCGGCCCAGGTCGGCGGTCAGCGTGATTTCAGCCTTCGTAGCCGGCGTAGTCCATGAGCTGGCTGAAGACGTCGGTGTCCATGGCCTCCTTGTAGACGACGCCGCTGAGCATGCCGCCGGGGTAGGTGGTGCCGTTCATGACGTGGTTGACCTTGTGGCAGTGCATGAGGTAGATGCCGGGGTCGGCGTCGGCGGTGAACTCGATGGTCTTGCGCTCGGCGGGGGCGATGTCGACGACGTCCTCCTCGTACCGGGCGGCCTCGGGGATGGGCGAGCCGTCCTTCTCGACGACGGTGAACCGGTGGTTGTGGATGTGCATCGGGTGGTTCATGTACCCGCCGTTGACGTAGTGGATGCGGACGGTGTCGCCCTGCTCGACGATGACGGGCGAGCCGTCCTCGGGGTGGAGCGTGCGGGGGGCGGACTTGCCGTTGATGGTGAACACGTCGGGGTTGCGCTCCCGGGGCGAGTAGCTGGCGTCCATCCCGGCCATCTGCCGGTTGAGCGAGGAGTCCCACTCCTTGACGGTCATGAACAGCTCCTGGTCGGCCGGCTCGTAGTCTTTCGGGTCGACCCGGAGGATGCCGAACATGCCCATGTCGATGTGGCGGTGGGTCTGGTAGTGGCAGTGATAGAGGTGGGTGCCGGGGACGTTCGCGGGGATCTCGTAGGTGTGTTTCTCGCCCGGCGGGACGGTGATGCCCGTGGTGGTGGGCACGCCGTCGTTCTCCCAGGTCTTGCGCTGGCCGTGGAAGTGGATCGTGTGGGGCCGCTTGCCGTCGGTGTTGTCCAGCGTGACCTCCATGTCTTCGCCCTCGGTCGTCCGGAGGATGGGGCCGGGGACGCTCGGGTCGCGGTCGTCGGCCTGGAACGCCCAGACCGCCGGAAGCGCGACGGGGCCGCCCATCGTCTCCTCGGGGTGGACCTCGTGGTAGGCGGGCGTGGTCGACATGGTGACTTTCCCGCCCTGCTCGTCGACGTCGACGACCTGGGGCGGCGACGTGGTCGGGAGGTCGGCGGGGTTCTGCGCGGCCGCCGGAGCGGCGTCGGTGCTCGCCTGCGCCTGCGAGACGGTCACGTCCCGGGGCTCCCGGGCGGTACAGCCGGCCAGCGCGAGCATCCCCGTCGTGCCCGCGGCCGCCTTCGTGAACTCGCGACGCGACAGCTTCGTTCCGGGTGCACCGATGTTGTCGGTCATACTCATTTCGGAGTTGTCCGCGGGAGTATAAAGCCGGACGAGGGGATTCCCAGACGGTGAAAACGACCCCAGCATCGGGGGTAACTACCCTAAAGGAACGACCGAACGCGTTCGCCCTCCCGCTCGATGGGCGAACATGTTCGATCCCGGGGGCGGTGTGACGGGACCGGCTCGACCCTCGTTCGGCGGTCCGGCCGGCCAGCGTTTTTCACCGAGGGCCGCCCAGAGGGAGACGTGTACGACGACATCCTCTTTCCGACTGACGGGAGCGAGGCGGCCGAGGCGACGCTGGCCTTCGCGGTCGCAGTCGCGGACGCGCACGAGGCGACGCTGCACGTCCTCTACGTCGCAGACACCAACCGGCCGAGCCTCTCCCGGATCCGGGGAGAAATCACGGACGTCCTCGAGGGCGAGGGGCGAGCGGTCGTCGACGAGGCGGCCTCGCGAGCGCGACGCGCCGGCGTGGAGGTCGTCGAGGAAGTGATCCAGGGGGGACCATCGCGGACCATCTGCGACTACGTGGACGACCGGGGGATCGACCTGGTCGTCATGGGCACGCGCGGCGAGCGCGACATCGAGCGGATCGTCCTGGGGAGCGTCACCGAGCGGGTCGTTCGCAACAGCGCGGCGCCGGTGCTGGTGGTCCCGCCGGAGAGCGACCGCGAGTACCCGCCCGCGAACCTCCTCGTCGGCAGCGACGGCAGCGAGGGGTCCGAGTCGGCCGTCGACGAGGGGATAGACCTCGCCGCCGCGACGGGAGCCACCCTCCACGTCGTCTCGGTGCTCGAATCCGACGTGCTGGGGTTCGACGTGCGCTCCTCGCAGGTCGAAGCGGAGCGGGAGCGCCGCACAGATGAGGTCCTCGCCGACGCGCGCGAGCGTGGCGAAGACCGCGGCGTCGCCGTCGAGACCGCTATCGAGGAGGGGGGCGTGGTCGAGGAACTCGACGCGTACGCCGAGGACCACGACGTCGACCTCGTCGCGGTCGGGACGCACGGTCGGACCGGCATCGACAGGCGACTGCTCGGCAGCGTCACCGAGAACCTGATTCGGTCGTCGTCCGTTCCGGTGCTGTCCGTGCGCGCGGACGAGGGGTGAGAGTCGAAAGAATCGCAAGAAGTCGCGCGCAGATAGGGAAGCGATAACCGCATACAGCACCGCTACCTCGACCGGATTCGCGAACAGCGTGAAAGCCCCCGTCCGCTCCGGTCGAGGGGCTCGCTGCGCCCGTCTTCCCGGAGCGGACGGCCCCTTTCGTTCCCACCCGCTTCGACTGGCTGGTACGTCTACGCGGGTGGGACTGAAAGGGTCGGGGCTTTCACGCTGTTGCGAGTACGGCTATAGTAGAGGCTCTTGCATAACTCAGCGAAACACGTTGACGACGAAGCAGTCGAGAAGTC
>JBDGSU010000059.1:0-4190 GCA_042217395.1 Halosimplex sp. | reverse complement strand
CGACGAGGTCAAGAGCCTCGCCGAGGAGTCCCAGCAGAACGCCACCGAGATCGAACAGCTCGTCTCGAACATCAAAGACGACACCGAGAGCACCGTCCAGAGCATCGACCACGCCAACGAACAGGTCGAGGAGGGCATCGACCAGGTCGACGACACCGTCGACGTGCTCAGGGAGATCGACGCCGCCGTCGAGGAGGCCGCTCAGGGCGCCCAGGAGGTCGCCAGCGCGACCGACGAACAGGCCGCCTCCACCGAGGAGGTCGCCTCGATGGTCGACCAGACCGCCGAGAGCGCCGAGCGCGTGGCCAGCGAGATCGAACGCATCGCCGCCGCGAACGAGGAACAGACCGCCCAGATCAACGAGATACAGGGCCTCGTCCGCGACCTCGGCCGGTAGCCGAGCCGGAGACCGACGGGCGCCTCGGCTCGGGGCCGCCCGGCCGGCCCGGATCCGGACGCTTTTGTCCCGTCTCCCCGGAACGGTCCGACATGCACGTCGACTTCTCCTCGTTCGTCCTCGCGGCCGCCACCGCGGACCTGGACGACGAACCCGCCGCCCGCGAGCACGCCGACGCCGTCGAGTTCCGCCTCGACCTCGCCGCGGACCCGCTCGAGGCGCTCGCGGCCTACGACGGCGACCTGCCGCTGATCGCGACGAACAGACCGACGTGGGAGGGCGGCGAGGCGACCGACGACGAGGCGCGCCTCGACGCGCTCCGCGCGGCGGCCGAACGCGAGGCCGTGGGGGCCATCGACCTCGAGCTCGCAGCGCTGGAGTCGGGCGACGCGGCCGGCGTCGCCGACCACGCTCGCGAGCACGGGACGGCCGTGATCGTCTCGACGCACGACTTCGAGGAGACGCCCCACCGGGACGCGATGCGCGAGCTGCTGGCCGACGCGAGCCGGCTGGGCGACGTGGCGAAACTCGCCGTCACCGCCGAGAGCGCCGGCGACGTGCTCGACCTGCTGGGGGCGACGTGGGCGGCGACCACGGCCGGCGAGACGGTCGCGACGATGGCGATGGGCGAGGCCGGCCGCCACTCGCGAGCGGTCGCGCCGCTGTACGGGTCGACGATCGGCTACGCGCCGGTCGACCCCGCCGACGCGACCGCGCCCGGCCAGTACGACCTCGCGACGCTGGCCGCGCTCGTCGACCGCCTGCGCGGAGCGTGACCGACCGCGGCCCCCGTGACGACGGAAAGCCGGAGAGTCGGAAGGTTAACAACCCGCGCCGTCCGAATCCGGTGCACGAACAGTGAGCTCGCGGACAACCCTGCGGACGGCGGTCGCGGTCCTGCTCTCGTTCCTCTATCCCGGACTCGGGCACGCCTACCTGCGCGAGTGGTTCCGCTCGCTGGTCTGGTTCTTCCTCAACATGACGAGTTTCGCGCTGCTGATGCCGGCGTCGGCCCGCCCCGAGTCGTTCGGCTGGTCGGAGCTCGTCGCCGCCGCCGAGAACGTCCCGCCCGAGGCCGCGCTCGCGCTCGCCTCGATCACCGTCTTCAGCATGATCGACGCCTACTGGCTGGCCAAGCGACACAAGCGGGAGGAAGCCGTCGAGGAGGGGACCACCTGCCCCAACTGCGGCCGCGACGTCGACCCGGACCTGAACTTCTGTCACTGGTGCACCGAACGGCTCGGTCCGGAGCCCGACGCCGACGAGGCGAACGCCGAGGCGCACTCGAACGCCTGACCACCGCGCTCGGACGAGCGGTAGAGGACATCTCCGGACCGCACGCGGTCTCGGGATTCGGACCACGCGTGCTCCGGATCCGTCTCAGTCGTCGCCGACGGCCGCCCCGGTCGGCGCCCGCTCGTTGGTCGGCCCGCTGACGAGTTCGTCGTAGAGCGTGACCAGCCGTTCGCCGACGGCGTCGAGGGTGAACCGCTCGGTCGTCTCGGCGGCCGCGTCGCCGATCCGCTCGCGCTCGCGGTCGTCCTCGCAGAGACCGGTGATGGCGTCGGCGAACTCGGCGGTCGTCTCGCACTTGCGACAGTCCTCGCCGTCAGTCAGCCACTCGTAGGTGGGGATCGACCGGACGACCGGCGGCTTCCCGCAGTGCATCGCCTCGAGCAGGGCCATCCCCTCGTTCTCGTTCTTCGAGGGCCAGAAGAAGACGTCGCCGGCGGCGGGCGCGCCCCGCGGGTCCTCGATGTACCCGGTGAACGTGCAGTTCTCGGGCGAGTTCGCGACGAGCCGGCGAGTCTCGCGGGGCTGGAGGAACCGGTCGAGCCGGCCGCCCGTGGGGTTGAGGTAGCCGAACCAGGCGAAGTCGTACTCCGGGAGTCGGCGGGAGACCTCGACGAACGTCTCGAGGCCCTTGCGCTTGATGACGTGGCCGAACATGAAGACGACGGGCGGCTCGAGGTCGTAGCGGTCGAGGTACTCCGCGCGCAACTCGGGGTCGTCCCAGCCGGCGAAGCGGTCGGCGTCGAAGCCGTTGGAGACGACCGTCGACGGCGTGTCGGTGTAGCCGGCGATCACCTCCCGGTTGTGCTCGGAGGGACAGACCAGATGGTCGGCCAGCCCGTAGGCGTAGGCGAGCCAGGGTTTCAGCGGGTAGGCGAGCGCGTTCGAGAAGACGAAGCTGTCCCGGAAGTCCGCGGCCGTGTTGTGCGTGTGAAAGAGGACGGGGATCCCCCGCTTGCGGGCGCGCTTGGCGTAGTAGACCGACCGCGGCCCGGCGTTGTTGAGATGGAGGAGGTCGCAGTCGAGGGTGGGGTCGGTCGTGTAGTCGATCCCGTGGCGGTCCAGTATCTTGCGCTGGTTGTTCACGGACTGGGCGAACCCGCCGGTGACCGTCCCCTCGCCCTCGAAGTAGTGGCTGACCCTCATAGGAGGCTCGCGACCGCCGCCCCGGTCTCCGTGAGCGCGTACCCCTCGCCGGTCCGGGTCACGAGGCGGTCCCGGAGCCGGTCGAGGTGGTAGTTGAACTGGCCGGAGTCGCTCACGCCGACCCGCGAACGCAGTTCGGAGAAGCGGACGCCCTCGGCGGGCGCCTCGGCCAGCACCACGAGGATCCGGACGCGCGTCTCGTCGCTGAGCAGGCCGAACGTCTCGGCGGCCGCCGTCGGGTCGCGCTCGCCGCTCCCCGGCGTGACGGCGCTACCCATCGAAGATCACCTCGTCGACCTCGACGGCCGTGACGGTCGGGTTCCCGTCGTCGCCGTGGCCCCACTCGAGGACGGGCGCGACCTCGTAGGCCTCGGCGCCGTCGGCGAAGGCGAGTTGGGCGGTCCCGCCGCGGGCGAGGTGCCCGTTGACGGCGCGGCGCGCCTCGGCGTCGAAGCGGTTCATCCCCGCGGTCGACTTCCCCTCGCGGACCGCGACGACGGTCACGTCCATGCCGCCGCGGCTGGTCTCCAGTCGGACCCGCAGCGGCACCTCGTACCGGGAGTCGTCGCCGGCGGCGTCGGCGAACCCGAGAACGGCGTCCTCGGCGTTGGCCAGTTCGTCCATCTCCCGTTCGAGGTCCGCGCCCGCCGCCTCGACCGACTCCATCGACGCACGCAGCGACTCGCGTACCTGGTTTTGCACCTGCCCCTTGATGTCCTCGACCATCGCACCGATCGAGTCGTCGAACTGGTGACCCACGTAGGCCTCGCCGCTCGTCTCGTCGGGGCCGACCTCCCGGCGCCCGTCCTGCCCCGGTCCGAACTCCGGTGCCGGAGGCCCGGGCGGCTCCTCGCGGAGTCCGCGGTGGAGGACCTCCTCCCACGACAGGTCGAGCTCGCGCTTGCGGGCCTTCATCCGCTCGAAGACCTCGTCGTCGTCGATCCTGATCCGCACGTCTCGGGCCATAGTGTGTGTTCTAGCGGACACCGTACTTAAATCCTCGCTAGATAACTCACATCGGACTCACACCAGTGTCTATTCAGTGCGGATCCCGGGCTCGGATTCGCCGTCGGAACGGGGACGCGAAGGGGGATGGAACGGACCGGAGCGAACCGGAGCGAACGGGCCGCTCGCGAAGCGTGGTGAATTGGGGGACTTCGGGAGTGAGAGACAGAGTGTGAGAGGCCGCGACAGGGGATCGCGCCGCGTGGCGGGATCTACAGGCGGTTCAAGGCGAGTGCCACGGGGTCGTCCGAGAATCTTCGATTCTCGTGATGAGCGTGGGGCTCTCAGAGTCCCACGAGGCTCTTGCATAACTCAGCGAAACACGTTGACGACGAAGCAGTCGAGAAGT
>JBDGSU010000029.1:0-4220 GCA_042217395.1 Halosimplex sp. | reverse complement strand
GGCTCGATACAGCGAGAGCGATTGGGGGATCTCCCCCTTTTTACGGTGCCCTCAGTGGTATGCCTTCGGTGGCTGTCGTAAGGAACCTTACGACGCTATCTGAAGGGTATCCCCACCTTTCCGGGGGTCACGATCCCCCTACCGACCGTTCCGGCGCCGACCGTCGGAGTAACGACCGGCTACCGGTCGGCGTCATCGAGCAACCGCGCCGTCCCGGCCGTCTCCGGCGGTCGGTCCGACCACGGGTTGGTGATCGAGACTTTCATCTCGTCGCCGAGCCGGACCGTGTCGGCGCAGGGGTCGTAGGTGACGACGCCGAAACGGTCGAGTTTCTCCAGGTGCGCGCACCCGAGCCGGTCGCGCACGCGCCTCACGGTCCCGTCGTCCGCCGCGGCCGGGCGGTCGCTCCCCCGCCACCAGCCGACGAGATGGGCCGCCACGTCGTCGACCGCCGCGTGCTCCTCGCGCTCCTGCAGGTAGTAGAGGATGGCGCGACGCTCCCAGTCCGAGAAGACGTCGTGCATCGTCGCGATTCCGGTCCGATCGGGCGTCGGGCTGTTGCGAACGGATCTCCGCCGGGAGTGCGTGTCTGACATGGTTTGCCTAGCAGGGGCTCCGAGACGTCCTCGTCGCGTCGGCGTCCACCGCGCCCCGCGTCTCGACGTAGACGCTCGCGTGGCAAAGTACCGCAAACCCGTCCCGACAGTTGCCGCCGTTCCCCCGCCCGTCGGGACGATCGGAACCCGAGAATCCCCCGACGTCGCCCTGTTCGAACCCCGCCGTCGCGCCGCCGGTGAAACGGTCGCAACGGACGGATCCGCGCGCGAAATCGACGAAACGGTGCGATATCTGACTGTTTCACCCCACGAGATCGATAGCGAGAGCCCGTGAGACGCCGCCGTTCGGAACCGCGCGTCGACGCCCGGCGACGGTGATAGCCCGACCTTACTCGACGAGTGCCGCGAGCAGGTCCGCGGCGAGTCCCTTCTCTAGCGGGTCGTTGGCGTTCCCGCAGTGGGGCGACTGGACGCAGGCGGGACAGCCCGACTCGCAGGGACAGTCCCGGAGCATCGCGAGGGTGCGCCCCATGAGGTCTGCGACCGTCGCGTAGGCGTCTTCGGTCAGTCCGACCCCGCCCGGGTAACCGTCGTAGACGAAGATCGTCGCCGCGTCGGTGTGGGGGTGGTCGGGCGTCGAGAGCCCGCCCACGTCCCGGCGGTCACAGAGAAAGGAGAGCGGGAACAGCGAGATCATCCCGTGTTCGGCCGCGTGGATCGCGCCGGGGAAGGCGTCGGGGCTCCCGCCGGCCGCCCGAACGTCGGCCTCGACCTCGCCGGGAACGGTGACGTAGAGCGCCTCCGTGTCGAGGGTCGTCTCCGGCAGGTCCAGCGGTTCGCGGCCGATCGGTTCGCCGCTCCGTCGGTCGTAGCGCTCGAAGCCGGTGATCTGCTTGCGCATGCTCACGTCGGCGAAGCGAACGGTGACGTCGTCGTGAGTCGTCAACGTCTGCTCGCGGCGGTCGTCCTCAACGGTGATCGTCTTCTCGTGGAGCACCTGCGTGTAGTAGCCCCCGCCGAACGGCTCGAGTTCCGCGACGTCGTTCCGCAGGTCGAGCTCACGGACCACGTAGTCGCGGCCCTGGTGGTGGTAGACCGCGCCGCGGTGGGCGTCCCGCAGCGCGTCCGAGAAGGAGAGCGCGGCGATGCGGTTCCCGCTGCGCCGGTCCCGGAGTTGCACCTCGCGGTCGCCGATGGTCCGCAGGCTCATCTCGTGCTGGGGGCTCCCCTCGCCCGCGTAGAGCCAGCGCAGCCCCGCTTCGGTCGTCCGCCGGTCGAGCTCGCCCGACTCGGTCAGGTCGGCGACGACCTCGGGGAACGAGTCGCCGAAGTGGCGGTCGTCGTCCGGTCCGAGCCACGTCTCTCGCGCGGCCGCGCGGACGTGGTCGGGCAGGAGGTGTTCGTTCTCGGGGTTCGAGATGGCCCGCTCGGGCGGTTCGTCGAAGAAGTCCTCCGGATGACGCATCAGATACTGGTCGAGCTGGTCCTCGCCGGCGACCATCGCGACGAGCGACGGGTCGATCCCCCGACCCGCTCGGCCGCCCTGCTGGAACGCCGCCATCCGCGTGCCGGGGTAGCCGTCGAGCAGCACCGCGTCGAGCCCGCCGACGTCGACGCCGAGTTCGAGCGCGTTCGTGCTCCAGACGCCACGAACCTCGCCCGACTTCAGCCCCGCCTCGATCTCCTCGCGGCGCTCGTCGGTGAGCGCCGCCTGGTAGGCGTGAACCGACCCGGCGACGTCGTGTTCGCCCCGGTCGCGCAGGTCGCTGGCGCTGTCGGTCGCGTAGCGCTCGGCGACCTGCCGTGACTGTGTGAACGCGACCGTCTGGTACCCCTTCGACAGCAGGTCGACGAACAGCCGCTTCGTCTCGACGTGGTTCGACCGCCGTCGACCGTCCCCGAACCCCTCGCCGTCGTCGTACTCCGGCGGGTTCCAGAACAGCCAGTGGGTCGGCCCCGTCGCGCTGGCGTCCTCGTCGACGAGTCGAAACCCGCTCTCGGGTTGGCCGGTGACCGTCGCCGCGTGCTCGACCGGATTGCCGATCGTCGCCGAGCAACAGACCCAGTCGGGGTCGGCGTCGAAGCGCTCGCAGATCCGCTGCAGGCGCCGGAAGACGAGCGAGACGTGGCTGCCGAACACGCCGCGGTACTCGTGGACCTCGTCGATCACGACCGTCTCCAGTCGCTCGACGAACCAGTCCCACAGCCGGTGGGCGTGGGGCATGATCCCGTAGTGAAGCATGTCCGGCGTGGTCAGGAGGACCGTCGGCTGGCGGTCGCGGATCGCCTCCTTCTCCGAGCGGTCCTGCCGGCCGGTGTACTGCGCGACGGAGACGCCCGAGGCGAAGCCGAGCCCGTGGGCCAGTTCCGAGAGCGTCCGCTCCTGGTCGTTGATGAGCGCGACCTGCGGCGCGACGTACAGCGTCGTCGCCCGCTCGTCGAGGGCGCGCTCGAACGCGGGGACCGTATACGCGAGGGACTTCCCGCTGGCCGTCGGCGTCGCGAGGACGACGTCGTTCCCCTCGCGGACCGCCGAGACGGCCGCCGCCTGGTGGTCGTAGAGCCGGTCGATCCCCCGCTTCTCGAGCGCGCTCGCCAGTCGGGAGTCCAGGTCCACGTCGGCGAAGCTCGCCTCGCGGCCGGGCGTCGCGCGCCGCTCGGTCACCTGTCCGTCGTAGTAGGGGCGACCCTGTAGCCAGCGGATCGTCTCGTCCACGGTGGTGCTCGGCGAGCGCGGGCGAAAACGGTTGCGCCTCATACGGATTCGGAGCAAGACAGTCCGGGGCCGACCGCACGCAGTCCTGGGTCGACCCGGTACACGCGTGCTCCGAATCCGTATCACGAGTTCGCGGCCGTCCCGCGGCGTGTCGACGGGCGAAAAACGGGTCGACGCGGACCCGGACGGCGGTCCGGGGAGTGAGAGGGTTACTCTTCGCGGGTGTAGTTCATCGCGAGCACGGCGACCGAGAGCGCCATCAGTCCGACGAACGGCACGGGGAACAGCGGCGACTGTGACATCGTCGCCAGCGCGTTGGTGTTTCCGGACGGGGCGTTGCCGCCGTTGTCGGGCGGACCGCCGCCGTTCTCGTCGAGCATGTCGCGGGGATCGCCGGGGATCCCGTCGACGATTCCCTGCGAATCTCCGCAGTTGCGCTCGTCGAAGTCGAAGTTCGGGTTGTAGAACGGACCGTCGGACGTGTTGATACCGACCAACTGTCCGCCCGGACTACCGGGTCGCTCCCCCTCGTCGAGGGTCCGGTTAACCTCGAGAACCCGATCGGATCCCGGATTGTAGATAAGGAGCGTCACCTCCGCCGGGAACCGGTCGTCCGGCCCAGTGAGTTCGACGTTCCCGCAGCCGAAGAAGGTCACCTCGAGCGGCTCCTGAACTATCGTAGTCGGCGGTGCAGTCGTGGCCGTAGCTGGAGTCGACGTAGGCGTCGGCGTTGCGGTTGGCGTCGGGGTCGGCGTGGGCGTTGCGGTCGGCGTCGGCGTGGGCGTTGCGGTTGGCGTGGGCGTTGCGGTTGGCGTCGGAGTCGGGGTCGGCGTGGGCGTCGGCGTTGCGGTTGGCGTCGGCGTCGGCGTGGGCGTGGGCGTCGGAGTCGGCGTTGCGGTTGGCGTCGGCGTCGGCGTGGGCGTCGGAGTCGGCGTTGCGGTTGGCGT
>JBDGSU010000145.1:4150-4266 GCA_042217395.1 Halosimplex sp. | reverse complement strand
CGAGTTCCTTCTCCTCGGGCGCGACCTCGATGACGTTGCGCTCGCGGCCCGCGACGAGCTCCTCGAGCACCCACGTCAGGTAGTTGGGGTCGATCTGGCGCATGGCGTTGCAGTCC
>JBDGSU010000145.1:0-4139 GCA_042217395.1 Halosimplex sp. | reverse complement strand
GGTGCCAGCGGTCGAGGTGGTTGGCGAGGTGGATCTCGGTGCCGATGGCCCACGCGTCGCCGGGGTCGGCCTCCTCGACGACCTCGCAGATCGTCGCCGTGGAGCCGACCACGTCGGCGGCCTCGACGACCTCGCGGCGACACTCGGGGTGGACGACCACGTTCGCGTCGGGGCGGCGCTCCCGGAGGTCCTCGATGTGACTCTCGCGGAAGCGCTCGTGGACCTGGCAGTAGCCGTCCCAGAGGACGATGTCGTTCTCGACGACCTCGGCGGCGTCTTTCCCCTCGGGGTCCCACGGGTCCCACTCGGCGATCTCCTCCTCCATCCCCAGCCTGTGGGCGGTATTCTCCCCGAGGTGCTTGTCGGGGAGAAAGAGGACTTTGTCGCCCTTCTCGAAGGCGTACTCGAAGGCCCTGTGGGCGTTCGAGGAGGTGCAGACCAGCCCGCCCTGCTCGGCGCAGAAGGCCTTCAGGTCCGCGTAGGAGTTCATGTAGGTGATCGGGATGATGTTCTGGTCGGGCGCGGCCTCGGTGATCTCCGCCCACGCGGCGTCGACCTGGAGGGCTTCGGCCATCCCGGCCATCGGACACGACGCCTCCATGCTCGGGAGGATGACCGACTGGTCGTCGTCGGTGATGATGTCGGCCGACTCGGCCATGAAGGTGACGCCCCCGAATATCACGTACTCGGCGTTGGCCTCGGCGGCCTCCTTGCTGAGCTGGTAGGAGTCACCGACGAAGTCGGCGTGCTCGACGATCTCCCGGCGCTGGTAGTTGTGACCGAGGACGACGACGTCGTCGCCGAGTTCCTCGAGCGCGGTCTCGATGCGCTTCGTGCGTTCGGCCTCGTCGAGGTCGCGATAGGTCGGCGGCAGCTGTTCCAGATTGTCGTACTTGAAGAGACTGAGGTCGGTCTCGAACTGCGCTGTTTCCATCTCCGGCACTGGTTCTCACTCGGGTTGACGTTTCTATGGACCACCGTATTGAAAAAGTTTTGTCTTCAATACCCCCGAACGGTGGCTCGTTCGGTTGTGTCTACCCGTTCGACGGAGTTTCGGAACCAATTTCCGGTATTGTCGATTCGCGGTATGTAGTACCTCGCGGCGATGGCAGCGGTTGAGAGAGATGGAGGCGAGCGGAGGGGCCGAGACGGGGTAGAAACCGGGGTTCAGACGGGTTCGATCCCGATGTGTCGCTCCGGATCCGTATCAGACGACCTGTTCGCCGTCGTCGTCGTAGACCGCGATGGCGTCCACCGGACAGGCGCGGGCGGCGAACTTCGCGTCGAGTTCGGCGTCTTCCGGGATCTCTCGGACGAAGACGTCCTCGTCGGTCTCCTCGCCGTCGACGAGCACCGCCTTCCCGGCGTCGCTGTCGCGCTCGAACCCGTCCCACTCGGCCACGCACTGGAACATCCCGATGCAGGTGTCGCGGTCGTACTCGATCCGCATGCCCGGCGGTTGGCCGGCGACCGGCATAGTGATGACGGGACGGCGGTGAACCGGTGGGGGACGGCCACGCGGCTTATTGCGTCCCGGGGCCACAGTTCGACCGATGACAGACGCGTCCGTCGGTCCCGCGGAGGCCCGTCGTGCGGTCGCCGACGCGATCCCCGACGAGTCGGTGGGGGTCGTCCGACGGCTCGACGACGGGACGAACGCGGTCTTCCGGGTCGAGGCGGACTCGGGTGCGTACGTGGTGAAGTACAGCACGTTCTCCGGACGCGAGCTGCTCGCCGCCGAGGTCGAGCTGTATCGGCTCCTCGCCCGCACCGACCTGCCGGTCCCGCGGGTGGTCGACGCGGCGCTCGATACCGGTGAGAGGCCGGCGTTCGTCGTCACGGAGTCGCTCCCCGGGGCCTCACCCGAGGCGGACGCGGTGGGGCCCGCGCTGGCCCGAGAGATGGGCGCTACGCTCCGGGAGTTCGCGTCGGTGCCGCCGCTGGGCGGGTACGGTCGCCTCCGGCGCGCCCCCGACCGAACGCCGCCGCTCGTCGCCCCCGAGGACACCTGGCGCGCGTACGTCGAGTGGTACGCCGACGTGCTCTGCTCGAAACCGGCGGCCCCGCTGGCGGCGTGTGCCGACGACGTGCGGGCGGTGATCGACGAGACGCTGCCGGCCGTCCCGGCCGAACCCGAGCCCGCGCTCGTCGTCTCGGACTTCCGACCGTCGAACCTCCACGCCGGCGCCCGGGGCCGGATCGTCGGCGTGTTCGACCTCGAACGCGCGGCCGTCGGCGACCTCCGCTTCGCGCTCGTCAACACCGCGTACCTGTTGACTCGACACCGGCCCGAACTGACCGAGGAGTTGCGCGACGCGATCTTCGACGGGTTCGGCGACGAAGTCGACGGCGAGCTTCGTCGGTGTTATCGAGCGCTCGCCGTCGCCCGCGAGATCCGCGGGTTCGACTTCTGGTGGGGCGAATCCGGCAACGCCGACGAACAGGCCGCGAACGTCCGCAGGATCGTCGCCGAGCTGACCGAGTGACGGGATGCGATGGCGCACTATCGCTCGCGGTCAGTGTCGCGTGCGTATTGACCACTGGCATTCGGGCGAGCGGAGCGAGCCCGATTCGACCGAACCCGAGCGAAGCGAGGGTTCGGCCCTTTTTGCCCCATCTTTTTCGAGGAGTCCCTCCCGCAGCGAGCGCAGCGAGCGAGGAAGGGCGACGATGAAAAAGGTGGCTGTACTGACTATCTCCTCCGTCCGGCCGACCCGTCGCGCGTGTCGGGGGATTCAAATCACCGCTGGGCCTACCGTGGGCCAATGGGAAACGCAGACCTCCGGGAACTCGCCGTCCTCGCGGACGTGCCGTTCGACGACCTGTCGGGGTCGGTCGTCGCCGTCGACGCGCACAACTGGCTCTACCGCTACCTGACGACGACGGTCCGGTGGACGAACGACGACATCTACACCACCGCCGACGGCGACGAGGTCGCCAACCTCGTCGGCGTCGTCCAGGGCCTGCCGAAGTTCTTCGAACACGACGTCACGCCGGTGTTCGTCTTCGACGGCGACGTCGTCTCGCTCAAGGACGACGAGGTCGAGCAACGGCGCGCCGAGCGGGAGAAACGCGAGGAACGGCTCGAGGAGGCCCGCGAGGAGGGCGACGCGATCGCCGTCGCCCGGCTCGAATCGCAGACCCAGCGGCTCACCGAGACGATCCTGACGACGACCCGCGAAGTGCTCGACATCCTCGACGTCCCGGTCGTGCAGGCGCCCGCGGAGGGCGAGGCCCAGGCCGCCCACATGGCCCGCGAGGGGGCCGTCGACTACGTCGGGACCGAGGATTACGACGCGCTCTTGCTGGGTGCGCCGCTGACGTTGCGCGGGCTCACGAGCAAGGGCGACCCCGAGCTGATGGACTTCGCGGCGACGCTCGAGGAGCACGACATCACGTGGGAGCAACTCGTCGACGCGGCCATCCTCATGGGCACCGACTTCAACGAGGGAATCTCGGGGTACGGTCCGAAGACGGCGGTGAAGGCGGTCCGCGAGCACGGCGACCTCTGGGGGGTCTTCGAGGCCGACGACGTCTACGTCGACCAGGCCGACCGCATCCGCGACCTCTTTCTGAACCCCGCGGTCACCGACGACTACGAGTTCGACCGCGAGATCGACCCCGACCTCGAGGCCGCCCGCGAGTACGTCTGCGACCGGTGGGAGGTCGACGAGAGCGAGGTCGAGCGCGGCTTCGAGCGCATCGAGGAGAGCGTCGTTCAGACCGGCCTCGACCGGTGGACCTGACGACGCCGGCGAACCAGTCGGTCGTCGCGCCGTCACCGCCCGTTTCGACCGCCGGCTCGGAGGTACGGGCCGCCGCCCTGACGCGCCGGTCCGAGACGGCGAATCGCGTCGAATCGCCCTCGGTCACGGCTGTGTGATCGGCCAAGCCGCCGTCGCCGACCCGCACCAGCGCACACGCCGCGCAGTCGAGCGCCGCGCGTCCGAGTTCCACGATCGCCGCCAGCCTGTGGTCGCCTCCGTACCGGACGTGAACGCCGTTCGACCACCGCGCCGCTCGGTCGGCCGCGGACCGTGAATCTTCTGCCATCTGTGATCGGGGTACGCCCCGTCTGTCCGACCCCCATGCGTTCTAGTTTAGCGAAGAATCCAGTCGTATCTGCTGATTAGATATCG
>JBDGSU010000137.1:0-4268 GCA_042217395.1 Halosimplex sp. | reverse complement strand
ACGGCATTTTGAAGTCGTCTCATCAAACCATGTGAACCATTCTGTGGGAGCCTCGTCGACGCCGTAGATGCACTCCTTGGCGATCTCGCGGCGCAGGTCCTGCTCGTCGTAGCTCTGGATCTCCTGCTCGCGGACGACCTCCATCACGCGCTCGGTGAGATAGCCGGTGGCCTTCGTGAGGAAGTGTCCCGAGCCCATCGCCGGGTCGAGGACCTTCAGCTCTTGGACCGACTGCCAGAAGCGCATGAAGTACTCCCGGTCGCTGGGCTCCAGCCCGTCTGCGCGCAGTTCCTCGTCGATGTCGTCGATCAGCGGGTCGACGGTCTCCTCGACGATGTAGGCGACGACGTAGTCGGGCGTGTAGTAGGCGCCCGTGGCCTTTCGCTCGCCGTCGTCGTTGACGACGAACAGCTCGCCCGAGTCGACCGTCTCGACGGCCTCGGCGACGGTCACGTCGGTGGCGGGCTTCCAGACCTGCCCGCCGTCCTCGGCGACGGCGGCGTAATCCTCCGGCGCGATGCGGAACTCGTGTTCGAGCAGCCCCTCGTAGATGCTGCCGAGGTGGCGCGTGTCCAGGTCGGCGTAGTCCGCGAGGACGAAGGATCCGTCGTCGGCCGCCGTCGTGCCCAGTCGGTAGACCACCTCGGCGATGTAGCGGTCGGCGACCTGGTTCTCGGCGAGGAACTCGTGGCTGTCGTCGTCGAACAGCCCGCCGTTGTACGGCGGGATGCCCAGCGACTCCTCGCCGGCGTCGACGAGCCGGAACAGGTCCTCCAGCCGGCTCCACATCGACGTGGCGTGCCGGCTGTAGTCGGTCAGCGACCCGCCGCCGTCGACCTCCTCGTGGATCTCCAGTCGGAGCTGGTCGAGGCTGAAGTGCTCCTCGTACTCCGCGATCGCGTCGGGATCGTCGGGGTGGATGAGCCCGCGCGACTCGGCGTAGAGGACGAACATCAACCGGTAGAGGAGGACGAGCGACTGCTCTTTCAACTGCTCCAGGGCCGCGTCGTCGTCGGGGTCGATGTCCAGATCGTTCGTCTCGACGAACCCCTCGCCCAGGACGCGCAGGGCGGTGAAGACGTTGTCCTGCAGGTCCTCGCCGAGCTCCTGGGCGGCGGTCTCGCTCTCGGACCAGACGGTGTCCAGAAAGCAGGTCCCGGCGGTCTCCCTGAACGCCTCGGGCCGAAAGAACGCGAAGAAGTACTTGAACTGCTCGACGCTGCCGGCGGCGAGCAGTTCCGGCAGGTCCACCTCGTAGTAAGTCTCGGTGGCGTAGTCTTTCGTCCCGTAGAGGCGCCACTTGCGGCCGTCGGTCAGGATCCCCCAGCGCATCCGCTCCGGTGTGTGTTCGAGGTAGTACTTGACCTGGTGGGAGGCGTCGCGATAGGAGCGCTGTTCGCTGAACCGCGCAGAGAAGTCCGCGCCCCACTGCTTGGCTTCGAGGACGGCCGCGGCGGTCCCGTACATCGCCGCGGGGTCGCCCTCTTTCTTCCGGAGCGCCCCCTCGCGGCGGTCGTCGTCGGACTCGAAGAGGAGTCGGTCGTTGTACCCGCCGCTGTCGGGAACGGTGGTCTCGGACATCGTCCCGAACCCGAGGGCGTCGAGCACCTCGTCGATCCACGAGTCGAGCAGCTCGTCTTCCTTGTACGACGGGAGGAGGTCGCCCTCCAGCTCCCAGAGATCGCGCAGTCGCTCGAACGCGTCCGTCGCGGCCGCGTCGCAGTCCCACGCGTCCAGGTCGGCGACGCGCTCGTCGAGATAGTAGTTCGAGAAGAGATTCGAGTTCTGATACGGCGTCGACGAGAGGGTCGCCTGACTCATCGGATACCCCGATATCCTGTTGGCAATCAATATGAAAGTAGGTGCTCCGGCTCCGTCGGAGCGGCTCGCCGCCGCCGACGCCGGAACCGGGAGTCCGTTCCCGCTGTCCCCATCCGAAGCGGTTTTAGTGCGGGGCGAGATGACTGGGAGTATGCAGAGGCCGTGGGACGACTGGGATCACGTGCTGAAGGTCGACCCGGACAAGGAACTCGTCGACGGCGAGACCTACGAGGACGTCGTCACCTGTGGGACCGACGCCATCGAGGTGGGCGGGACCACGGGCGTCACCGAGGCGAAGATGACCGACGTGGTCGACGCCTGCGCCGAGTACGACGTGCCGCTGTACGTCGAACCGTCGAACCCGGCGAACGTCGTCTACCGCGACGGCGTCGACGGGTATCTCGTCCCGGAAGTCCTGAACGCCGGCGACATCGCCTGGGTCACGGGCGTCCAGAAGGAGTGGGTCCGCATCGACGACGACATCGACTGGGAACGCACGTTCACGGAGGGCTATATCGTGCTCAATCCCGACTCCGCGGCCGCCACGCTCACCCAGTCCGACTGCGACCTCTCGCCCGAGGACGTGGCCGCCTACGCCGAGGTGGGCGAGCGGATGCTCGGCCAGGAGATCGTCTACGCCGAGTACTCGGGCACGTTCGGCGACCCCGAGGTGGTCGCCGCGGCCGCCGACGCGCTCGAGGACGCGACGCTGTTCTACGGCGGCGGCGTCCACGACTACGAGTCGGCCAACGCGATGGCCGAACACGCCGACACCGTCGTCGTCGGCGATCTGGTCCACGACGAAGGCGTCGACGCCGTCGCCGAGACCGTCGAGGGCGCGAAGGACGCCCAGGCCGCGACGGCCTCGGACTGACCGGTCCCGTCGACCGATCGCACCGTTCTGTTCTGCGCCGGACCACAAGACATATGCCCGAAGTCGCGCGAGTCGCCGGTACGTCGGTGGACAGCGGGTAGGGGTACTCGCGTTCTGTCCACCGGGACACCACCGGAGTAGCACCTGCTCCGTCCGACTGGGGCGGGACCGTCTCCCGCCGCGTGGATTCGACGGCCCTGCTCGTCGATAGCGCCGCTTCCGCCACGTTCAAATCGGAGTGGGGCGAGCGTGCGTACAATGACACGGCAAGTGTGGCTGAAGGCCGACGACGAGGTCGGCGACTGGGAGGCGCGCAAGCGCCGCATCACCGCCGGGCTCGAAGCGGGGGTCGACTGGGTCCTCGTCGACGAGTCCGACGTGAGCCGCGTGCGCGACCTCGGCGCGGTCGACGTCGCGGCGTTCACCAGCGGCGACGTCCACGTCATGGACGCCGAGGGCGACGACGAGAACGAGCCCGACCTCTCGGTCGTCGGCAAGGACGGCGAGGGCGACGGCACCATGGACATCCCCGGCGATCTGTCGGGGTCGGCCGACCTGTCCGTGCTGCGCCAGGACGGCAAGGCCGGCGCGGGCTACGTCCGCATCTTCGACCAGCGCTACGAGGAGTTCGCCGAGGAAGTGGCGACGGCCGCCGACTACACCATCGTCGTCGGCGAGGACTGGCAGATCATCCCCCTGGAGAACCTCATCGCGCGCATCGGCGACGAGACGAACCTCGTCGCGGGCGTCACGAGCGCCGAGGAGGCCCGCACGGCCTACGAGACCCTGGAGATCGGCGCCGACTCGGTCCTGCTTGACACCGACGACGTCGACGAGATCCGCCGGACCGTCGAGGTGCGCGACGAGATGAGCCGCGAGCGGGTCGACCTGACCACCGCCGAGGTCACCGAGATCGAACAGACCGGCTCCGCGGACCGGGTCTGCATCGACACGGGCAACCTCATGGACCACGACGAGGGGATGCTCGTCGGGTCGATGAGCCGCGGGCTCTTCTTCGTCCACGCCGAGACCGCCGAGTCGCCGTACGTCGCCTCGCGACCGTTCCGCGTCAACGCCGGGGCCGTCCACGCCTACGTCCGCACGCCCGACGGCGGCACGAAGTACCTCTCGGAGCTGCGCAGCGGCGACGAGGTGCAGGTCGTCGACACCGAGGGCCGCACCCGCGAGGCCATCGTCGGCCGCGTCAAGATCGAGAAGCGACCGATGTTCCGCGTCAGCGCCGAGGTCGAGACCGACGACGGCGTCGACCGCATCGAGACGCTGCTGCAGAACGCCGAGACGATCAAGGTCGCCACCGGCGAGGGACGCAAAGCGGTCACCGACCTCGAAGCCGGCGACGAACTCCTGGTCTACTACGGCGACGAGGCCCGCCACTTCGGCGAGGCCATCGAAGAGAGCATCATCGAGCAGTGAACCCACCCCGAGGTCGAGTGGTTCGAGAGACTTCGTCTCTCGTCATCTGCTCACGGGCGCGTAGCGCCCGTTCGCAGGTTCGTGGGGGCTCTTGCCGAACACAGTGAAACAGCGTGAGAATCACGGCATCCCGCCGAAT
>JBDGSU010000082.1:0-4356 GCA_042217395.1 Halosimplex sp. | reverse complement strand
GAGCGCTCGCTCGAGGACCTCCGGGAGATGGAGTCGGTCAAGATCGACATCGACCCCGACAAGGAGGAGATGGTCCCGCGGCCGGACCCGCCGGCGGAGATGCTGGGCGAGGCCGACGACATCCTCGAGAACGCCGAGCCGCTGTTCCAGCGCTTCCGCGAGAAGGAGACCTCGGACATCGTCAGCGCGCTCACCGGCGTCGAGGAACAGACCGACATCACGCCGGTCGAGAGTCAGGCCGAGGAGGACGACGACGATATCGACTTCAGCGAGTTCGTGCCGGCGGCCGGCGCGGAGGCCGACGAGGCATGAGCCTCGGACGCTCGTCCCAGCAGGTCGGCGGCGCCAGCACCGTCGGCGACACGTTCTACCCCCTCTACCGGGCGCTGTTCGACGAGGAGGGCGACTTCGTCTCGGGCGTCGAGAAGAAGCTCGCCGAGGCCCGGATGGGCGACAACGTCGAGATGTACCTCTCGCGGGCGCTCGCGGTCGGCACCGTCGCCGGCCTGACCCTCTGGCTGCTCGGCATGCTCCTGGGGTTCCTCGTCGTCCAGATGCTCGGCCTCGGCGAGGGGCCGCTGCTCGGCCTGCGCATCCCCCCGGCGATCTCGCCGCTGGTCGAACTCCTGAAAGTCCCCGCGCTGGTGTTCGTCTCCGGGCTCGTCTTCGGCGCCATCGGCTTCGGCGTCGGCTTCGGCTCGCTGCTCTCTATCCCCTACTTCCGCTCGAACGCGCGCAAACGCGAGATCAACGTCCTCCTCTCCGATTCGGTGGCGTTCATGTACGCCCTCTCGGTCGGCGGGCTCAACCAGCTGGAGATCCTCCAGGCGATGGCCCAGGCCGACGACACCTACGGCGAGGTCGCCAAGGAGTTCCAGTCGCTCGTGCTGGAGACGGAGTACTTCGACACCGACTACCGGACGGCGATCCGCAACCAGGCCATCGAGACGCCGAGCGACGAGCTCAGTCAGTTCCTCACCGACATGCTATCGATCGTCGACTCGGGCGGCGACATGACCTCGTTCCTCGAAGACCAGAAGGACAAGCACATGCGGACGGCCAAGCAGGAACAGGAGAAGATGCTCGACACCCTCGAGCTGTTCGGGGAGATGTACATGACACTCTCGCTGTTCCCGCTCCTCCTGATCATCATCCTCGTCATCATGTCGATGATGTCCTCGGGGTCGAAGATGGACATGATGGTCGGCACGGTGTACGGGCTCATCCCGCTGACCGGCGTCGGCTTCCTCGTGCTCACCTCGACGGTCACGCAGGACTCCATCGGCGACGGCTACCTCGAACCGGACCGCAGCGACGACGAGACCTACGCCGAGGCCGACGACGGCGTCCTGAGTCTCGGCCTCGTCGAGGGCTACACCGGCACGCACGGCGTCTTCGACCGGATCAAGAGCAAGGAGGGTACCTACCGCGCGACCCAGATCCTCAAACGCCCGCACATCTTCTTCCGCGACAACCCGCTGTACGTCCTCGGGATCACGATCCCCATCACGATCGCCTTCTTCGCGATGGTCGTCATCTTCCACATGGCGCCGATGAGCATCCCGCAGCTCGTCATCCCGCAGGGCGGTGACGTGCCCGAAGGCATGCACGCGCCGATCAAGCGCTGGACCTACCCCGTCATCACCGGGACGTTCATGTGGATCTACGTACCGATCTACCTCAACCTCCTCCCGCTGGCCGTCTTCTACGAGTGGAACCTCCGCACCCGCCGCAGCGTCGTCGGGAACCTCTCGGAGAACCTCCGCAAGCTCGCCAGCGCCAACGACACCGGGATGACGCTCCTCGAGTCCGTCAAGGTCGTCGCCGACACCTCCTCGGGCCGCATGGCCGACGAACTCGAGACGATGCACGCGAAGGTGAACTACGGTACCAGCCTCAAGAACGCGCTCCGGGAGTTCAACAACCGCTATCACATCCCCCGGCTGGCCCGGACGGTCAAACTGATCAGCGAGGCCCAGGAGGCCTCCAGCCAGATCCAGGACGTGCTCTCGACGGCCGCGCAGGCCTCCGAGAACCAGGACGACATCGACCTGGAGCGCAAGTCCCGGACGCGGATGCAGATGGTCATCATCATCATGACCTATCTCACCCTGCTGGGCGTGATGGCCCTGCTGAAGATCAAGTTCCTCAACGTCATGGCGAACCTCGCGAACCAGGCCGCCACCTCCGGCGGCAGCCAGGCGCCCGGCGGGAGTTTCAGCGGCGTCAACACCAACATGTTGTCGGTCCTGTTCTTCCACGCCGTCGTCCTGCAGGCGCTGCTGTCCTCCTTTATCGCGGGGTACATCCGCGACGTGAACCTGCTCTCGGGCGTCAAGTTCGCCGTCGCGCTCCCGACCATCGCGCTGGTCGTCTGGTACGTCGTCACGCTGATGTCCTGACGCCGTCTACCGGGTTCGGCCGCTCACGTTGGGTCTGCGTGGCCCGGCACAGTTCTTAGGTACGTAAAGCCCCAACTCGGCCCGTGGACGCACCAAGCACACTCCGGTCAGCGGCCGCCGAGGACGAGGACGTGGCGATCACCCGCCGCGACCGCGACGACGGGACGCTCATCGTGGTCGACTTCGGCGAAGAGGTCGAGGCGCAACTCGACGTCGTCGACGACACCGCCATCGTCGTCGCCGGTGAGAATCAGTACGAGTTCGAGGTCCCCGAGGGCGTGACGGACCTATCGACCAACGACGGCATGCTCGAGATCCGCGCCTGACCGCTCCCCGGCCCGCTCCAGCTTCGATCGCTCTGTCCCGTTCGCGCCGTCCGTAGCGGTCGGTTCGTCGAGTTCGTCGGCCGCGGTCGCCGTCTCGGTCTCGGTCGGTGTCGGCGTTCCAGTGGCGTTCGACCTCGGCGCCACGGTGGCGTCGGGCGGCGTCGCGGGTTCCGACTCGGACTCCGGGTCGACCGGCGTCGGCGTCGAGCGCGGCGAGATCCGCCCGGACCACTCGGGTGCGGTCACGGTCGTGTTCCCGAGTACGCCGTAGTCGTAGCGGAAGACGACGCCGGTGCGCTGACCGCCCTCCCGGCGGTCGTAATTCACGGTGAGCGACCGGACGAACCCCTCCGGCGTCACGTAGGCCGTCGCGGTGTAGTTCTCGATCGCGGCGTCGGATTCGGACAGCCCCCGCGGGACCGACCCGTCGGCGGCGTGGAGCCGCGTGTACGTCTCCCCGCGCCGTTCGACGCGCCTCACGTCGAACGAGATACCGGTGAGGTACCGGCGGATCGCCTCGTCGGCGAAGTCGTACTCTTCGACCGGGCCCGGGACCCGGATCAGGTCGTATCGGATGTATCCCCCCGAGACCGACCGGAGGTACCCCCCCGTCTCGTTGACGTAGAGGGTCGTGTTCGACTGCGGGCCGGCCCGCGTCTGCTCGACGAGGAAGGCGTCGTCGCCGACGGCGACCCGACCGGAGAACGAACCGCTGACCAGCCCTTCGCGACCCGTGTCGTACTCGACCGTCCAGGTGTAGGTTCGGTTCGAGAGTGACTCGCGATGGGCGGCGACGAGTCGTTCGGGCTGGACGGTCCCGTCGGGGGAGACGCCCGGCGGGAGGTCCGCCGCGGAGGGCGTCGCGCTCGTGCCTGCGTCGGTGATCGGAACCGGCGTGACGGTGTCGGTCACCGCCTCGGGGCCGGCCCCCCCGAACGGGACGGCGCCGCAGCCGGCCAGGAACACGAGCGTCGCGACGAAGAGTTCCCTCCCGCGCATCGGCCGCCCTACGTGCCTCGGCTACAATACGGCTTCGACGGCCGGATCCGACCGCTGCAGTCGATCCGGTTTCTGGTACTGTCGGAGGTAGAGTCAGCCGTAATGACGATTAGAACGACCGAACGGCGAGGAGGAGAGCAGTCGCGGAGAGTGTGCCCGCGAGAGCGATGGCGAAGATAGGAGCGAGCGCACTGATGACGGCGATGCCGCCGAGGACGATAGCGAGACCGATAGCGGCGAAACCACCAAGGGTCGTAACGCCGAACACGGGGAGACTTCCGGTCAACCGATTAGCGACGGAAGAACCGATGAATAAACCGCCGCCGAAGAGGCCTGCGAGGAGGATAATGACGGCGACTGTAGGACGAGCGCCAGAGGCGAGTACGGTGATGAGCGCGGCCCCGATGTAGCCGACGATCGCCCCAGCACAGTTCTGGGTGACGTACTTCGGGCGGGTGGTGTAGCGGAGGGAATCTCCGGTGAGGACGGCCGAAAGGGTGACGAGGAACGGGGGGAGTGCGTAGAGGGCGCGAAGTTGGTCGGTGGCTTCGATGAGGTTGACGTTCGAGCCGATACCGGAAAGGTCGTGAACACGGATGCCGGCGATGGGGACCCCATTAGCGTTGAGG
>JBDGSU010000065.1:0-4496 GCA_042217395.1 Halosimplex sp. | reverse complement strand
GGTGTAACTTCGACTGCGTCTACTGCCACAACGAGGGGCTGGGCGACACGCGCGGCCCGATGGCGCCCCGCGAGCACGAGATGAGCACCGACGACGTCGTCCGCTTCCTAGAGGTCGTCGCCGAGTTCGGCGTCGACTCGGTGAAGTTCACCGGCGGCGAACCGCTCCTGCGCGACGACCTGGAGGAGATCGTCCGCCGGACCCCCGACTCGATGGCGGTCTCGCTGACCACGAACGGGACGATGCTCCCCGGGCGCGCCGAGGGGCTGGTCGACGCCGGCCTCGAACGGGTGAACATCTCACAGGACGCGCTCGACCGCGAGACGTTCAAACAGGTCACTCGGGCGGGCGCCTACGACGCCGTGATGGAGGGCGTCGAGGCCGCCCTGGACGCCGGCCTCGCGCCGGTGAAACTCAACATGGTCGTCTTCGAGCGGACCGCGGGCTACGTCCCGGAGATGGTCGAGCACGTCGCCGCGAACGAGGGACTGCGCCTGCAACTCATCGAGTACATGCCCGAGATCGCGGGCCACCCCGAGTGGGCTATCGACATCGGACGAGTCCACGATTGGCTCGAAGAACAGGCCGCACACGTCGAACACCGCGAGATGCACGACCGCAAGCGCTACTGGGTCGCGCGGGACGGTGTCGACGGCGAGTCCCTCGTCGGCGAAGACGGCGCGGTCGACGAGTCGAAGGCGGGGATGGTCGAGGTCGTCGACCCCGTGGAGAATCCGACCTTCTGTGCGAACTGCCACCGCGTGCGCGTCACGCACGAAGGATACCTGAAGGGCTGTCTGAATCGCAACGACGACCTGCGGCCGATGGGCGAGATGAGCCGCGCGGAGATCCGCGAGACGTTCCGCGAGACGGTCGCCAACCGCGTCCCCTTCTACGGCGAGTACATGGTCCGCGAGGACGGCGAGTGGGTCGTCAACGAGGGGTATCTGGACGATAGCGAGGGCGCCGACGGCACCGACGGCCGCGAGGACGGCGACGACAGGTCCGTCGACGAGAGCGCCGACCGCGACGGCGCGACCGACGAGGCGCCCGCCCGGAGCGACGACTGAGACGGATTCTTGCACGCGTTTACCGGGTCGACCGCACGCAGTCGTGCGGTCGACCCCGGACCGCCTCCCGATACTCCGTATGAGTCCCGGTGCCGTCGGACGGGTTGCCGGGGCCGAAACGCTCACCGACGGCGAGCAGGTAGTCCGGCCGTGAGCACGTACCGGCCTGCCTCGTGCAACATCGGGCGCCGGCAGCGGGCGCGACGGCTCTCCGTCGCGCTCGTCGGGTTCGCCGCGGCCGCGGGGTATCTGGTCGCCGTCGCGGTCGGTGCCCTCCCGCGCTCGCTGCTGGTCGGCGTCTTCGTTCCCCTCGCGGTCGGGTTCGAGTGGGCCATCCAGGCGTCGACGAGCTTCTGCGTCCGGCTCGCGCTTCTCAACCGGTACGACTTCCGGACGGGCGACGGCGGGACTGCGGGCTCCGTCTCCGACTCCGCCCACAGGAAGGCCGACCACGAGTACGCCGCGAAGATCACGGTCGCCGCCGTCGCGCTCGCCGGCGCGGCGACGGCGCTGGCCTGGGCGCTGATCTGAACCGGCGAGCGGACGCGCTCGCCGGTCGGGACTCCGCGTCCCGGCCGGTGACGACGGCGGGCGCCTCAGAAGTCGCCGACGCCTCGCGAGTCGAGGTACTCCCGAGTCGACCCGCCGACCACGACGTCGGTCTCCCGCAGGTCCGCGACCGTCCGCGACCCGGTGACGAACATCGCCGTCTCGAGCTCCGCGACCAGGTCCTCGGCCGTCTCGACGACCGCCTCGGTTCCCCGGCCCGCGGGCGCGAGGAACGGTTTCGCCAGCCCGGCGGCGGTCGCGCCGAGCGCGACGGCCTTCGCGACGTCGAGGCCGGACCGGACGCCGCCGCTGGCGACGACCGTGTCGTGGACCGCCAGGCACTCGAGCGTGCTCGCGATCGTCGGGATCCCCCACTGTCGGAACCGTTCGCCGAGGCGCTCGCCGCGGGGTTCGTCCCTGGCCGCGGCGCGGTACGCCTCGACTCCCGACCACGTCGTGCCCCCCTTGCCGGCGACGTCGACGGCGTCGACCCCTGCGTCCGCGAGCTTCCGGGCGGTCTCGCGGGAGAAGCCGTTGCCGGTCTCCTTGACGAGCACCGGGACCGACAGCCCGTCGGCGACGCGCTCGATGGCGTCGAGACAGCCGCGGGCGTCGACGTCGCCCTCGGGCTGGACGGCCTCCTGCAGGAAGTTGCAGTGGATCGCGACGGCGTCGGCGTCGATCATCTCGACCGCGCGCTCGACGCCGGCGACGCCGTACTCGGCCAGTTGCGCGGCACCGATGTTCCCGTAGAGGAAGGCCTCGGGCGCGGCCTCGCGGACCACCGCGTACGATTCGACGGTCTCGTCGTCTTCGAGGCCCGCGCGCTGGCTGCCGACGCCCATCGCGATGCCGACCTCCTCGGCAGCGGCGGCGAGCGCGCGGTTGAGCTCCGTGGTGTTCGGGTGCCCGCCGGTCATGCTCTCGATGACCACCGGCGCCGCGAGTTGGTGGCCGAGAAAGTCGACGCCCGGGTCGACCTCGTCGCGGTGGATCTCCGGCAGGGCCTCGTGGACCAGCGAGACGTCGGCGAACCCGGTCCCTGGTTCCTCGACGTCCTCCTCCGAGACGATCCTGATGTGGTCGTCCTTCCTGTCGACGGTCTCGTCGGGGTCGGGCATTCGTGAGCCCAGGTGAGACCGGGGTTCTCTTACCGTTTCTCCTTCTGCGCGCGGGTCGGTCGCGTCTCTCCCCGGCTCACTCCAGTTCGGCGAGCGTCTTCGCCACGATCTCGTCGACGTCGGTCGTCCCGTATCGCTTCCGACTCACCGCGCGCATTGTCTCGTCGGCGCCGTCCCACGCCTCGGCGGTCCAGAAGCGGGCGTCCTTGGCGTCGTCGCCGGCCTCGAGCCGGCCGCCGGTCGCGTCGCGGCGGACGGCGTACTCGAAGGCGACCATGTGCTTGCCCGCGACGGGCCAGCTCCCCCGCCCGGCGACCAGCGTCAGGTCCCGTCGGTCGACGATGAGGCCGGTCTCCTCCTCGAGTTCGCGCGCGGCCGCGACGTCGGGTTTCTCTCCCCAGTCGACGTGCCCCGCGGGCGTGCCCTACTGCCCCTCGGTCTCGCCGAACGCCCGCTGGACGAGGAGGACGCTCTCGTCGTCGACGACGGTGACCGACGCGCCGGGCGTCGGACTGTGGAAGACGTATCGGTCGCACGACTCGCAGACGTACGCGCCGGGCGCGAGGTCCGAATCGGCGAGTTCGCTCCCGCAGTAGCCACAGAAGTCCGGCGGGTAGTTCGTCATCGTCGGCTTATCGCGCCGCTGCGTGGTAACGCCTGCGCCGACGGAGCGCGAAATCGGGCACCGCGCCCGCCCGTCACGGTCGGCGGAACGCGTACGAGACGCCGCCCTCAGCCGCGACCCGTACCTCGCCCGCGTCGTGGTCGAAGACCAGGCGGTCGGGCGCGCCGGCGAACTCGTGGAGGGGCATCCCGGCCTCGACGCGGCCGTCGGGGCGGACCGCGACGTGCGTGACGCCACTCGCGACCAGCGCGCCGTCGTCGCGCCCCGAGACGGCGTCGGGGCCGGCGAACCGCACGAGCTCCCGTCGGACCGCGTCTCGATCGGTGGGGTCTACCGTCGCGGCGTCGACCATACCGGCGACACGGGGCGGCGAACCAAGTACTCTGTCGACCGTGGGCTGGCGAGCCCCGGACAGACACGCTGAATCGAGTCGCCTACCTGCGGGAAGACAGCGGCCGCGGATCGTCCCAGACGGTGGACCCGTCTCGTGAGGAGCGGGGGACTCTGAGAGCCCCACGAACCTGCGAACGGGCGCTGCGCGCCCGTGAGCGGACGACGGGAGCACGTCGCTTTCGAACCGTCAGGCTCCGAGGCGGTTCACCCGACGGTCGTCACGAATTCGTCGGGGATGACGTACATGAGGCGGTCGTAGGGGAGGAACCCGACCGGTTCGTACTTTCCTCCGCCGCCCGACGAGGACTGCCCCTGTTTTCCGCCCGTCTGCGACCGGGAGCTGCCTTTCGACTGTTTCTCGGACTGCTTCTGCTGCTCGGACTGCTCCTGCTGCTCGTCGCGTTCGAGTTCCTCGACGAGTTCCTCTCGTTCCTCCTGCGGGATGTCATCGTCGAAGACGACCGTCACCTCCTCCGTCTCCTCGTCTCCCCGGGACTGCTCCGACTCTTTGGACCCCTTGGACGATTCCGACGACTGCTCGGACTGCTGGGACGATTGCTTGGACCGAGAGCCGCCCGACTGCCGCCGTCGTTCCAGCGTCACGCCCGATTTCCCCATCCGTATCCGATCGGCCTCGATGGCGGTCTCGTCGACAGCGATAGCCTGGACTCTCATAGCTGAGGAATACGCTCTTGCGTAGGAGATTGTTGATACTGCTGAGCGGTCGCTGTGGAGTCG
>JBDGSU010000085.1:0-4637 GCA_042217395.1 Halosimplex sp. | reverse complement strand
GCGTCCTCCTGAAGATGGGGACCTACGCGCTGTTGCGGTTCAACTTCACGATGCTCCAGGAGACCGCGAAGGCGAACGCGAGCGTCATCGTCGCCTTCGGCGTGTTGAGCATCATCTACGGCGCGATGCTCGCGCTTGCCCAGCAGGACCTGAAACGCATCGTCGCCTACTCCTCTATCTCCTCGATGGGGTACGTCATCCTGGGCCTGGTCGCCTTTACCCCCCACGGCTTCGGCGGCGCGACCTTCCAGATGGTCGCCCACGGGCTCATCTCGGGGCTGATGTTCATGACGGTCGGCGTCATCTACAACGAGACCCACACGCGGATGGTCGGCGACATCTCCGGCATCGCCGACCGGATGCCCTGGACGGTCGGCGTCTTCGTCGCCGCCGCCTTCGGCTACATGGGCCTGCCGCTGATGGCCGGCTTCGCCGCCGAGTACCTCGTCTTCCAGGGCGCGTTCGCCTCCGCGGTCATCCCGTACGCGCCGGTGGTGACCGCGGCCGGGATGTTCGGCATCGTCGTCGTCGCGGGCTACCTGCTCTGGGCGATGCAGCGGACGCTGTTCGGCGAGTACAGCCTCGCGACCGACTACGACGTGACGCGCGCGCCCGTCCACGACGTGGCGCCGCTGGTGGTGCTCCTGGCGCTGGTCATCGCGCTGGGCGTGCGCCCGGGACTGGTGTACCAGATGATACAGGACGCCGTTAACCCGCTGCTCCAGGGAGGTGTCGTGCTATGGTAGTCGATATCGCCGGCGTGTCGGTGGCCGACTGGGTCGGGCTCGCCCCGACTGTCGTCCTCGCCGTCACCGCGCTACTCGTGTTGATCGTCGACAGCGTCGAGCCGCGGCCGGGCTCCAGTTCGAACGCGCTGCTCGCCGGGATCTCGACGCTCGGGGCGCTCGTCGCGTTCCTGCTGGCCGGCGCCTACCTCGTGCTCGGCGTGGGCCAACCGCGCGGGACGGGCGCGATCGACCTGTTCAACGGCCAGCTGGTCGTCGACGGGATGAGCCTGTTCTTCGTGGTCATCGTCGGCAGCGTCACCGCGCTGGTGACTCTGGCCTCCTACGACTACCTCGAGGGCGAGTCCTACCAGGCCGAGTACTACGCGCTCGTCGTGCTCGCGGCGACGGGGATGTCGCTGATGGCCTCCGCGAACGGCCTCGCGACGGTCTTCGTCAGCCTCGAACTCGCTTCGCTCCCCTCGTTCGCCCTGGTCGCGTTCCTCAAGACCAACCGCGGGAGCGTCGAGGCCGGTCTGAAGTACTTCCTCGTCGGCGCGCTGTCCTCGTCGGTGCTCGCCTACGGGATCAGCCTCGTCTACGCGGCGACCGGGAGCCTCCAGCTCGACGCGGTCGCCGAGGCCCTGTCGAGCGGCACCCAGCTCACCGGGATCCTCGGCGTCGGCGTCCTGATGGTGCTGCTCGGGTTCACGTACAAGACCGCGAGCGCCCCGTTCCACTTCTGGGCGCCCGAGGCGTACGAGGGCGCGCCCGCCCCGATCTCGGCGTTCCTCTCGTCGGCCTCGAAGGCCGCCGGGTTCGTCGTCGCCTTCCGCGTGTTCCTGACCGCCTTCCCGCAGGTGGGCGGCCTGGGCGGCGCCACCCCGGTCGTCGACTGGGTCACCGCCGTGACCGTCCTCGCCATCGTCACGATGACGGTCGGTAACTTCGCGGCGGCCACCCAGGAGAAGGTAAAGCGGATGCTGGCCTACTCCTCGGTCGGCCACGCCGGCTACGTCCTCATCGGCCTCGCGGCGCTCACGCAGGGCGTCGACAACGGGTTCGTCCTCGGGGCGAGCATGATGCACCTGCTCGTCTACGGGTTCATGAACACCGGCGCGTTCCTGTTCGTCGCGCTCGCCGAGCACTGGGGCGTCGGCCGCACCTTCCAGGACTTCAACGGCCTCTCGAAGCAGGCGCCGCTGGCCTGCGCCGCGATGACGGTCTTCCTGTTCAGTCTCGCGGGCCTGCCCGTCGGCGGCGGCTTCATTTCGAAGCTCTACCTGCTGGCCGCCACCGCCCAGGCCGGCGCGTGGCTGCTCGGCGCCTCGCTCATCGTCAACAGCGCCCTCTCGCTGTTCTACTACAGCCGGGTCGTCAAGGCGATGTGGATCGAGGAGCCGTCGGGCGACTTCGAGGTCGAGACCTACCCGACGTCGCTGTACGCCGCCGTCGTCATCGCGGCCGTCCTGACCTTCGCGATGCTACCCGCGTTCGGCCTCGTCTCCCCGAGCGCGTTCGACGCCGCGAACGTCTTCTTCGGCTGAGCGGCCGCCGTCTTCTCTCCACGCTCGTCGGCCTCGCTTCGCGTTCCGCTCCGACGGAGCGGCGGCTCCGATGCTCGCCACCGCGGTGGGCTCGTGAAGGAGAACGTCGCTCGAGACTGATTCGGCCGCAGAAACGAGGGGACGGTTCTACGCCGACTCGACGGCGTCGAGCACCGCGTCGTAGTCGGGTTCGTTCGTCGGGTCGTCGGCGACCCAGTCGTAGACGACCGTCCCCTCGTCGTCGATCACGAAGACGGCGCGGTTGGCGATGCCGTGGAGACCCAGGTCCGCGATGTCCATCGTCAGGCCGTAGGCCTCGATGGCGTCGCCGGCCATGTCGCTGACGAGGTCGAACTCGATGCCGTGTTCGTCGCAGAAGGCGCCCTGCGAGAACGGCGAGTCCGCGCTGACGCCGAAGATCGTCGCGCCCGCGTCCTCGAACTCGTCGAGTCGCTCCTGGAGAGCGACCATCTCGTTGGTACAGGGAGGGGTGAACGCGCCGGGGAAGAAGGCGAGGACGACCGGGCCGTCGCCGATGTGGTCGGCCAGGTCGAAGTCCTCGTGGTCGCTCGTGCCGCGCGTCGCCTGGAACGTGGGTGCGGAGTCGCCTGTGGATACCATCGATCGCCCGTTCGGTCGCACGACCGATAAATCCACTACCGAACGGTGCACACGACGGGGGGCTGTCGGCGGGCGTGGCCGGTGCGACCGGCGGCCTCGGCGACGCGGCGGCGACGCGGGTCGTGGGAACTTTGTAGGGGCGCCCCGAGCGGACTGGCAGATGCGCAGGGTCGGGTACGTCTCGCTGCTCGCCGCGGCCGCCGCCGCGGTGGCGAGTCGGTTCGTCGCCGAACTGGTCCAGCCGCGGAGCCTCTGGGGCGTCTCGGCCGAGCGGGCCGCGGTGACCGGGCTGGTCGCGCTGGCGGTCCTCCTCGCGACCTTCGGCGCCTACCGGGTCGTCGGCGGGTGGCTCACCGAGCGGGCCGCCACGAAGCGACGGAGACACGACCTCAAGAACGTCCTCCGCCTGGCGTTCGGGGTGATCGGGACCATCGGCCTGCTGGGCGTGGTCACCGAGCAGTGGATCGGGGTGTTGTTCTCGCTCGGCGTCGTCGGCTTCGCCGTCACGTTCGCGCTCCAGCAGCCGCTGTTCTCGCTCATCGGCTGGGCGTACATCATGGTCAAGCGGCCCTACCAGGTCGGCGACCGCGTCGCCATCGAGGAGTCGAAGGGCGACGTCGTCGAGGTGGACTTCCTCGTGACGACGCTGTGGGAGATAAACGGCGAACTCGTCTCCGCGAACCAGCCCTCCGGGCGGACGATCACCCTGCCGAACTCGGTCGTGCTGTCCTCGCACGTGACGAACTACACCCGCGAGGAGTTCCCGTTCGTCTGGAACGAGGTGGCCGTCGAGGTGGCTTACGAGACCGATCTCGCCTTCGCGCGCGAGCGGATGGTCGAGATCGCCGAGGACGTGGTCGGCGAGCAGATGCACCGCGACGTCGAGCGCTACCGCGAGCGCCTCGCCGAGACGCCGGTCGAACTCGAGGTGCAGTCCAGGCCGACCGTCAACGTCACCCAGGAGGCGTCGTGGGTGAAACTCCGCCTGCGGTACGTCGTCCACCCGCGGCGCGGCCAGCGGACGAAAAACGAGCTCTATGAGCGGATCCTCGCTGCGTTCAACGAACACCCCGACCGCGTGAAGTTCCCGGTGAGCCGCAACCGGTGACCGGGGTCGGGGCCCCGCCCGCCGTCTACGGGGGCGCCGCGGACAGACCTATCCCGCCGGCGGACCTGTTCGAACGCATGCCCAACACGCCGCCGGACTACTGCCCGGACTGCGGCGGAGAGTTAGAACCGGTCGACCCGCCGACCGTCCAGCGCTGCGTCGAGTGCGGCGAGTACGAGTTCTTCAATCCGATTCCGACCGCCCGGATCGCTGTACTGGACGGGGACGCCGTGTTGCTCGTGAAGGTCGACGTCCCCGACCGCGACCTGTGGGATACACCCGGCGGGATGGTCGAGGCGGGCGAGGATCCGGACGCGGTGGGCGCTCGCGAACTCGAAGAGGAGACGACGCTGTCGGTCGACCCCGACGACCTCGTGCTGTTCGACGCGCGGACGTTCGTCAAGTTCGAGGCGACCCACAAGACCTGTCTCTGTTACGCAGTCGACTACGCGGACGTGCGCGGCACGCCCGAGGCAGACGACGAGGTGGTAGAGGCCGGGTTCTGGACGCCCGAGGAACTGGCGGCCGCGGACGGACACCGGTTGGTGACGAGCTGGCCCGAAGCGTACAAGGATCGAGGCCCCCACAGAATGGTTCACATGGTTTGATGAGACGACTTCAAAATGCCGTGCACCG
>JBDGSU010000200.1:0-4640 GCA_042217395.1 Halosimplex sp. | reverse complement strand
GGTTGACCGAGCGGCCGTTGATGTAGTAGTAGGAGTAGTAGTTGTCGTCGGTCTCTTTGACGCGGCGGCGGATAGATATCTCGTCGACGTCGCCGACGTTCTCGGTGCCGGCGGCGGTGACGACCTGCGAGCGGTCGAGCGTGCGGTCGGCGTTGTCGAGGATGACCTCGACGCTGGCCTCGCGCTCGCCGCCGACGTCGACGTCGTCGTCGGCGTGGCCGGGGTTGTAGATCAGGTCTGTGAGCTTCTCGGCGCGAATCCCGGAGGTGCGCGCCAGCCCCAGCGCGAACAGCACCGCGTCGATTATGTTGGACTTACCGGAGCCGTTGGGGCCGCTGACGGTGGTGAAATCCTCGTAGAAGGGAATGCGAGTCTTCCGGCCGAAACTCTTGAAGTCGTCGAGGACGAGCTCTTTGATGTGCATGGTGCTCGCGGTGGAGCCCCGGCCTACGCGACGATGATGTCGCTCGACCCGGTCTCCGTGTTATCCTCCTCGTCGGCGTCCTCGGTTTTAGTCCTATCGGCCTCGCTTTCGTCTGGAGATTCCGACGGTTCCATCGGGGACTCCGGGACGAATCCGAGGTCCTCGTCGACCGCGTTCTCCAGTTCGCGCAGGCGGACCTTACACTCGACGAGTTCGTCCGTCAGGCCCTCGACGGACGCCTCGAGTTCCTTGACGCGTGATTCGAGTTCCTCGACTCGGTTACCGCACATATCACCACGACCGGTCTCCCTCGTGATAAACCTACGTCAGACATTCGCGTCGGAACTGATAGGTCCCGCCCGCACACGCCGCGCCGGGCGGACGCACCCGGCGCCGACGCGCTCGCCCGCGCTGTCGGTTCCGCTACGCTTATTCGGCAGTAGTCTGTGCATATCGTATGACACGACAGATTCAGATCGTGCTGGTCGCGACGCTCGTCGTGCTCTCGGGCTGTGCGGTCATCGGGGGCGGCGACTCGACGGCCACGCCGGGGGGAACGGCAGCGCCCGACGCGTCGACGCCGGGGGCGACAGCGACACCGACGGCGACGCCCGAACCCACGCCGACGCCGTGGTCGACGGCGACCGCCACGGCCGAACCGGCGCAGACGCCGACCGACTCGCCGACGCCGACCGCGACGGCGACGCCCGCGCCCTCGACGCCGATGGGCGACCTCGAGCCGGTCTCGGCGCTGTCCTCGCAGCCGCCGGGCGTCGAGAACGGCAAGGTGACGAACGTCAGCGCGCTCGTGGCGGCCGACCAGCGCCACCTCCGGTCGGGCGGGTTCGACCTGCAGATGGCCGTCGAGAACTCCTCGCGGGAGGGAACCGGCCGCTTCCGACTCGCGAACGACACCCGTTCGTCGCTCGTCCGCATCACCGAGGCCGGCGGCGCCCTCGGCGCCGGAGCCGACCTCTCGACGTACTACAACGAGCGGGAGGCGGGGCTGTACAACCGCTCCTCGGGTGAGATCACCTACGGTAACGGTCCGACGACCGCCCGCTTCGCCGCCCGCTTCGTCACCGGGATCATGTACGTCCTCCCGCAGGCGTACCTCGGGGCACCCGACTGGGAGACCGCCGGGTCCTACACCACCGACGGCGGCGAGGAGCGGCTCGTCATCCACGCCGACGCGCTGCGCGAGAACCGACAGGGGAGCCAGATGGGCGGCGTCTCCGACGCCGACGAGGAAGTCACCGCCGTCGACGCGCGCGCCGAGGTCACGACCGACGGCCTCGTGCGCTCGCTGACCGTCGAACTCCGACTCGACCCGGCGAACGGCGAGCCCTACACGCAGACCGTCTCGTACACCGTCGAGGACCTCCGGGCGGGCCAACTCGACCGGCCGGGATGGCTCTCCGAGGCGCCGCAGTTGCGGGCCTCGACGACCGCCGAGGACCGCCTGCTCGTCGTCGAGCACACCGGCGGCCCGACCATCGGGGCGGGGACGAACCTGACCGTCGGCGGCGGGTTCACCTCGATCGGCAACGTCTCCGCCGACCGGCCGATCGCGCCGGGCGACACCCTCTACGTCTACGCCACCGGCGAGGGCCGCGACAGGACGCCCCACCTCGCCGTGAACGAGCGCCCGACGCTACCCGAGAGCGCGACCGCCTTCTCCGGCCAGATCGGCCTCAGCGGGACGCAGGGGCGGTTCAAGTTCGGCGCCGCGGTGGAGATCGCGAGCGACACGACCTCGGGCGGGGCCGCGTCGGCGTAACGTCCGGGTCCCCGACAGCTACCGCTCCGCGTCACCGTCGGTGTCCGCTGCGAGCCGCGCTGAGACCCCGGCGAGCCCGAGCAGCGCCGCGACCGAACCGAAGCCCGCCCCGTCCTCCGCGACGGTCGTCGGTCGGCTGGTCGACGCCGCAGCGCTCGGCGAGACTGTCGCCGCCTCACTCGACTCCGGGTCGCCCGTCGCCGCCGTCCGTCGGGTCGGCGCGGCCGTCTCGCCACCGGCGGTCCGCGTCGCGTCCGGTTCGACGGATAGCTCCGTTGTCGCGGTCGCCGCGCGGCCGTGGCCGTCGATCACGGTCAGGGTGACGGTGTACCCGCCCTCGTCGGCGTAGGCGTGAACTGGCCGCGGTCCGGCGGCCGTCTCACCGTCGCCGAAGTGCCACGTGTACGCGACGATCTCACCCGTGGAGGTAGTCGATCCGCTGGCGTCGAACTCGACGGGGTCGCCCGCGGTCGGCTCGGCGGGGCCGTACTCGAGGGTCGGTCTCGGTGGCGCGCCCTCGCCGCCGCCGTCGTCGCCGACGTTGGCGCCGAACTCGTCTATCGATTCCCCGGCCATGCTCGCCCGGTGGAACGCGACCAGGTCGTCGATCGCCGGCGCCGGGGTGTGGCCCTCGCCCTCGTAGATCTTGAACGCCGCCTGGACGCCCTGGGACTCGTAGACGGACTTGCAGAACGGCAGCCGGTCGCGCTGCATGTTAGGGCCGTACACGTCGAGGGCGATCTCCCGTTGCTCGTCGCTCCAGGCGTCGCCGTACGGGAGGGTGTCGTTCGTGTCTAGCGCGCCCATGTAGAGGAACTGGTTCACCTCCCGAAAGGCCTCCAGGTCGAAAGGTTCGCCGGTGAGTTCCGCGACGTCGGCGACGCCGATCTGGTAGTTCAGCGAGTGGCCCTTCGCCTCCTCGACCGGGAGGATCGCCATGCCGTTGATACCGCCGCCGGTGACGGAGATCACCTCCTCGGGCTGGAGCGCGGCGAAGCGGTTGACGAAGTTTCCCGAGGCGGAGAACCCGTTGAGGAGCATGCCGTCGTCGGCCACGGGGTAGGTTCCGTCGAGGCGGTCCCGGGCGTGTTCGACCATGCGGACGAGCTGGCGGTCGACGCGCTCGAGCGGTCCTTTGTCGATGCGCATCGTCTCGGTGTCGAGCTGGTGGACGTAGTGGTGCCAGTCCACGGGGTCGGACTTCGGGCGCGGGAACGCGGGCACGAGGAACGGGACGGCCAGTCGCTCGCTGAGCGTCCGGCCGCTGCCGCCGTTCCACTCGCCTTCCGCGAGCTTCCGGGCCCGTTCGACGTGCATCGCGAAGTCGTCGCTCGCCGTGCCGGTGTTGTTCGGTTCGACCAGTATCGGCCCGCCGGCCTCGCTCTCGGCGGCCTGGGGCGCGTAGAGGAAGTACGGGTAGTGAAAGCCCGCGTCGGTGTCGGCGTCGACGCGCGTGACCGGGACGCCCTCGACGAACGACACGTCGTCGGCGACGGCGACCTCGGCTCTGTCCATCGCCAGCGCCTCGCCGCCGCCGCTCGGGTACGCGCTGACCTGGAGGGTCCGGTCCTCGGTCAGCAGCGCGTCGAGCGCGACCGCGTGGTCGGCGTAGCTCCCCGCCTCGAACTCGCGGCGCGCGTAGACCGTCTCGTGCCCGCGGGTCGCGACCGAGACCGTCACGTCGACCGAGGTCGTCAGCTCCGCGATCACGACCTCCCTCCCGTCAGTAGTCTGGTCCTCGAAGGTCAGCGTCACGTCCGCGCTCGCCGCGGCGGAAGCGGTCCCGCTCGCGAGGCCCGTGCCGACGCAAAGCGCCCCGGCGGTCGCCCGCCGCAACAGCTCGCGACGACTCGCCGTCGGTCCCCGTCGAGACGCCTCCTCGCCGCAGCGACTCGGTCCGTCTCCGGCGTTCATGCGACTCTCTCGCGGATTGCGTGCCATCAAGCTTCGGGTCGGAGTACCAGCGCTGGATCTCGGGTTCCGGAGGACGATACACTGGTACGTGCGGGCGGTGCCGCCGGACGGTCGTCGGTCCCGGTCGCGGGCGCTCGCCGTCGCCCGCCGCTCGGCCGCTGGCCCCGGTCGTTAGCCTTTAGCCCCGCGGTACCGAACCGCGGGTAATGACCGCGCAAGCCGTCGAGACGGGGGACCTCGCGACCGTCATCGGCCTGGAGGTCCACGTCCAGCTCGAGACGGACACGAAGATCTTCTGTGGCTGTTCGACCGACGTGGGCGACGACGAGCCCAACACCCACACCTGTCCCGTCTGCCTGGGACTGCCCGGCGCGCTCCCCGTCGTAAACGAGGGCGCCGTCGAGGCCGCCGTGAAGGTGGGGAAGGCCATCGACGCCACCATCCCCGAGGAGACCACCTTCCACCGCAAGAACTACTACTACCCCGACCTCCCGAAGAACTTCCAGATCACCCAGTACGACG
>JBDGSU010000193.1:0-4673 GCA_042217395.1 Halosimplex sp. | reverse complement strand
GGACCCCTCGCGCACCTACAACACCGACCTCATCCACACCATCGAGACGCGCAACGTCATCGACGTCGCCGAGTCCATCACCGTCGGCGCCCTCGCCCGCGAGGAGTTCCGCGGCGCCCACTGGCGCGAGCAGTACCAGTTCCGCGACGACGAGAACTGGCTGAAACACACCATGCTCGCCTGGAACGACGGGGACCCCCGCCTGTACTACAAGCCCGTCCTCCTCGAGGCCGAGAAGGAGTACGAGCCCAAAGAGCGGAGTTACTAAGGACCCACCTTTTTGCGCCTCCGGTGTCCTCGGCGCGCATCGCGCGCCTGCGGGCACCATCGGCGCAAAAATCTGGACCAAAAAGGCGCGAGCTCGGCCTTCGGCCTCGCTCGCGTGAACCGCGCTCGCTCCGCTCACGCGGATGCTAGCGACTCTGCGGGTACCAACTGTCAGTGTCGGCTTCAGTCGTCACTCACTGCTGTAACACCCACCCGCACAACGACGGGTTTCTCGCTCCTGTTCCCACCAGCGTCAGACCCCGCCCACGTCGTTCCGCCTACTCCTCGTCGTCTTCGACGTCTTCGGCGTCTTCGACGTCTTCGGCGTCTTCGGCCGCGTCGTCCTCGTAGACGATCCAGTCCTCGCGGACGCGCTTGGTTCCGGAGTCGGTCTCGATGATGAGGACGTTGTAGTCCTCGGTGCCGGTCTTGACGCCGGTGACGGTGCCGCTGTCGGTGCCGTAGACCGACGAGTCGGGGCCGGCGACGTGGAACTCGACCTCCTCGCCGCGTTCGACGAGGACGTCCCCGAATCCGACCGGGGAGCGGGGTATCGTCCCGGCGCCGCCGCCGCGGTAGAGCGGCCGGGACTGCTCGCCGTCGGTCTCCGCGTCGGCGTCGGCGGGCGCATCGCCGTCGCTCTCCCCGACCCGACGGCCGAATCCGCAACGCTTGGTCTCCTCGACGACGACCTGCCGGATCGTCAGCGTGGGGTGAGAGCGCTGCCACTCTCTCAGTGCCGCCTCCAGCCGGTTGGCCGACAGGTCCTCGCGCGCACTCACGTCCAGTTCCAGCGAGCGTATCGACCGTTCGCCCGTCCGCGACTCGACCACCAGTCTCGCTTCGAAGACGCTCTCCGACCGGTTTTTCGCCTGTCGTTCGTACTCAATTTTCGAACCGTCTACAGTTATCGTGGGCATGACGATCGCTCGACTGTTGTAACAGTGGTGAGAGGTCACTGATATACCTTATTGAAGACGGCTGGTAGAACTGCGCCCCCGGGAGCGACAGGGCGACAGGTTCGTCTGGCGTGTGCGACGGCGGCCCCCAGCGGTGGAGATCGGTCACCACCGGACTCCATACCCCGGTCACCAGGAGATCGACCGAAAGAGGTTTTGGCTCGTTTTCGCACTGATAGGGCATGGCATACGACGTCGCCGTCATCGGAACCGGTCCCGACCCGGAGAACCCGACCGTCGAGGGGTTCGCGATGGGGTATCGACACGCGGAGTCCTTCGAGAACCAGGCCGACTGCCAGGTCGTCGCCTGCGCGGACATCGTCCCCGAGAACGCCGAGGCGTTCGGTCGGACGTTCGAGTTACCCGACGACCACGTCTTCGAGGACTACGAGGAGATGCTCGCGGCGGTCGAACCGGACATCGTGACCGTCGCCGTACCGCCGACCATCCACGAGGACGTCGTCGTCGACTGCGCTCGCAGCGGCGTCGTCTCGGCGATCCACGCCGAGAAGCCGATGGCCCACACCTGGGGGTCGGCCCAGCGGATGGCACAGGCCTGCTGGCGCCGGGACGTCCAGCTGACGTTCAACCGTCAGCGCCGCTTCGGCGAGCCCTTCCGCGAGGCGAAGCGACTCGTCGACGACGGCGAGATCGGCGAGTTGCAGCGGATCGAGACGACGTGGAGCGACCTCTACGACACCGGCGCCCATACCATCGACCTGACCGGGATGATCGCGGGCGACCCCGAACCGGCGTGGGTCATCGCGCAGATCGACTACCGCGAGGAGGACGTCCGCTTCGGCATGCACCAGGAGAACCAGGCGTGGGCGCTCTGGGAGTACGAGACCGGCGTGCAGGGCGTCATCTCCGGCGGGAAGGGGAGCGGCTTCGCCGACGCCGCTCACGTTATCCGCGGCACCGAGGGCGAGATCCGTATCGATAGCGAGACCGGTAACATGCTGGAGGTCCGCCGCGCGGGCGACGCGGACTGGGAGGCCGTCGACGTGGACGGCGAAGACCTCCACGGCGCCAACGCCGAGGGGCGGACGTACGGCAGCGAGTACATCGACCGCGCGGCCGACGAGGTGGTCGACGCCCTGGAGACCGGTCGCGAGTCCGAACTCGGCGCGAAGAACGGCCTCAAGACCGCCGAGATCATCTTCGGCGCCTACGAGTCCGCGCGCAAGCGCGGCCGCGTCGACTTCCCGCTGGCGGCCGAGGACAACGCCTTCGAGGCGCTCGTCGAGGCGGGGGAACTGGAGTTCGCGCCCGAGCGCGGAGACTCGGACCGCTCCTCCGAGGACTGATACGGATTACTACAAGCGTTTACCGGGTCGACCGCACGACCGCGTGCGGTCGATCCCGGTGAACGCTCGCGCGACTCCGTGCGAGCCACCGGCGCGAACCGCCCGCCGGATTTACACGCGAGCGGGAACTGGTCAGGGTCATGCAGTTCACGGAGTTTGGCGACGGCCACGAGCGCGTCCTCTTCGTCCTGGGATGGGGCAATCGCGCACACCACGAGAACGTCCGGTGGCTCGTGGACGCTCTCGTCGATGACGGCTACACGGTCGACGTCGGCGAGATTCCCGACCACGGCAGCGACTTCGAGGCGGGGTACGTCCGCCCGACCCAGCGGCGCCACGACGAGACCGAACCCGACCGGATCCTCTCGCACAGCACCGGCGGACTGGTCGCCGTCCACCTCGACTCGGCAGCGCCGCGGGTCTATCTGAGTCCGTGGTGGGGGATGGCCGACGACGGCGGGCTCCTCGAACGGCTCGTCCTCGCGCTTCCCACGGACCGGCCGGTCGTTCCGGTCCCGTTCGAGGAGGGCGCGCTCGGCGACCTCGCGACCGAGCGCCAGCGCCGGGACGGACCCGACCGGATCGCGCCCGCGTTCCTGCGGACCGTCGCGGACGCACAGGCGCGACTCCCCGAGTTCCGCGAGGACAGCGTCGTCTTCTGCTCGCTCCGGGACGGCGTCGTCGGCGTCGACGCCATCGGGGACCGCGCGCCCGCCGCGCGGACGGTCCTCTACGACGGCGGCCACGAGTGCTTCTCGTCGTCGTCGCGCGATCGGACCGTCGAGTGGCTGCTTGCCGTCCTCGAGGAGGGGCCCGCCGCGTTGACCGGTCCGGTTCGGACGGCCGGCTCGCGCTCCGACTGAGCGGTCAGAACAGGACGTACAGCATGAGATAGACGACGACGCCCAGCGAGAACGAGACGAGCCACAGCGCGGCGGCGACGCGGCCGACCGCGGGGTGGCGCGTCTCCCGCAGTTCCGGGACCGAGCGGGTCAGCGCCAGCAGCAGGACGTAGATGACGAGCGGCACGCAGACGACGGCCAGCAGGATGTGGATCCCCAGGATCGCGGGGTAGACCACGGTCTCCACGAGCGGCGGGCCGGTGAACGCCGTGGGACCGAGCAGCGCCACGCGGTAGAGGTACGCGGCGAGGAAGACGGCGAACAGGCCGGTGGTCGACAGCATCGCGGCGCGATGGCGGGCCACGTCGCCGCGGCGGATCGCCCGCCAGCCCACGAGGATGGTCCCGACGGCCGTCGCGCTCACGACCGCGTTGACGTGCGGGATGGCGCGGAGGACGCCGTCGGGCGCCCGCGGCAAGAGCCCCTGCGGAACGGCCTGCAGCGCCGCCGCGAAGACCACCGCGAGCGCGAGGACCGAGAGGACGCCCGACACCGCGGGAACGTGCTCGCGTAGGTTCATCGTCCCCCACTCGGGACCGGACCGTCAATGCAGTTGCGCTTCGGTCGCGAGGCGGACCGGCGGCGCCGCTCGCGGCGGTGGAAACCGGAAAAACGGCGGTTCGAGTCGGTGCGGTCGCGTCAGTGGAAGGTGCGACCGACTTCCTTCTCGTCGACGTCGGCCTCGCCGGGGCCGAAGCGCTCTTCGATCTCCTCGTAGCGCTCGCGGACGTCCTCGTCGACGCTGGGGGTGACCTCCTCGAGGGCGTGCTCGAAGTGGTCCATCGTGACCTTCACGTTGCCGACCGAGTCGTCGATCTCCTCCGGGCTGACGCTCGCGATGAACTCGCGGGTCGCGGCCATCGAGGCCTCGCGCGCGACCGCCTCGATGTCGGCGCCGACGTAGCCCTCGGTGCGCTCGGCCAGGTCGTCGAGGTCGACGTCGTCGGCGAGCGGCTTGTCGCGGGTGTGGACCTCGAAGATCTTGCGGCGCGCCTCCTCGTCCGGGACGGGCACGTGGACGTGCCTGTCGAGGCGACCCGGCCGCAGCAGGGCGTTGTCGATGAGGTCCGGGCGGTTCGTCGTCGCGATGACGACGACGTCCTCCAGTTCTTCGAGCCCGTCGAGCTCCGTCAGCAACTGGGAGACGACGCGCTCGCCAACGCCCGAGTCGCTGCGGTTCTGTCCGCGTTCGCCCGCGATGGAGTCGATCTCGTCGAAGAACACCACCGTCGGCGCGT
>JBDGSU010000062.1:0-4772 GCA_042217395.1 Halosimplex sp. | reverse complement strand
CTCGACGCCGAGGGCTTCTACGACGTCCTCGAGTCCGAGAACCGCAAGGACTTCCCCGCCGAGTGGAACGCGATCAAGGTCTACGAGCGGCTGGGCGAGGCCGACCCCATCGTGACCGCCCTCGAGACGTTCGATTCGGACTTCATGGAGGAGAACGCCCTCGACGCGCTCTGGCGGATGGGCGACGAGGCGGCGTACGACGCCGTCCTCCAGCGCGCCCAGAAGCGCAACAAACGCCCGGTCGAGATCCTCGGGAAGATCGGCAACGACGAGGCCACCGAGACGCTACACGACTTCATCGACGGCGACGGCGACCCCGCGCTCCAGAAGATCACGCTGCGCGCGCTCGGCGAGATCGGCAGCGAAGAGTCGGTCCAGCCGGTCGCCCAGCGCCTCGACGCCGACAACTACGAGGTCCGCAGCGCGGCGGCCCGGTCTCTGGGGCTGCTCGGCGACACCCGCGCCATCGACCCGCTCGCGGACGTCATCGAGGGCGACGAGGCCGACGAAGTGCGAGCGAGCGCCGCCTGGGCGCTCAACCAGATCGGCACCGAACGCGCGCTCTCGGTCCTCGAAGACTACACCGACGACCGCGCGTACCTCGTCCAGGCCGAAGCCGAGAAGGCCGTCTGATACGGATCCGTGCAAGACAGTCCGGGATCGACCGCACGATCGCGTGCGGCCGACCCGGTACACGCTTGCACGGATCCGTATGAGGGACGCCTTCGACCCCGCTCTCCGTCTTTCGCTTCCGCGGTCGAATCCGCCGGCCGGAACGGCTGCTTGAGGCCACCGATAGCCGCTGACGGTCCCGACCTTTATACCCGAAAGGGCGACCACCCGAGTCCGTGTCCCGAGTTGCACGACTACTGGCGGTCTGCCTGCTCGTCGCGGCTATGGGGGGTCCGGTCGTGGGCGCGGTCGCCGACGGAGTCGGTCCGTCGGGCAGTGCGATCGCGGACGGGGACCGCGGCGCCTCGACCGCGTCCGACCGCAGCGAGCGAACCGAGTCGCGGATCGCTGCCGTCTATCCGAACCCCGTCGCGGACGGCGACCGCGGGGAGTTCGTCGTGCTGGGGGTCCCGAACGGAACCGCCCTCGGCGCGTATCGCCTCGCGGACGGCGACGGGTCGGTCGCGCTCCCGAACGCGACGGCCGGGAGCGAGCGCGTCGCGGTCGCGACCGAGCCCGCGCTCGTCCGGAATCTCACCGACGTGCGGGTCGTCGCCGCGAACGGGAGCATCGCGCTGGCCAACGGCGGCGAACGGCTGCGGTTGCGCCGGGGCGGAGAGACGGTCGCGAGAGCGCGCTACCGCGATGCACCCGAGGGGGAGATCGGTCGCTTCGACGACCGCGGGGCGATCGACTGGCGCCCGCTCGGCCGAACCGACCGGCCGGTGGTGACGGCCGCGGGCGGCGAGGTGCGCGCGTTCGCGCTCCCCGATTCGCCGGGGATCCCCATCGACGTGCTCCGCGACGCCGACCGGCGGATCATGCTGGCGGGGTACACGTTCACCTCGGAGCGCGCGGCCCGAGCGCTCGAGCGTGCCTCCGACCGGGGCGTCGACGTTCGCGTCCTTCTCGAGGGACGACCGGTCGACGGGATCGCCCGACGGGAGGCCCGCGTGCTCGATTCGCTGGTCGAGGCCGGTGTCACGGTCGAACTGGTGGGCGGACCGCACGGTCGATACGCGTTCCACCACGCCAAGTACGCGGTCGCCGACGACCGAGCGGTCGTGCTGACCGAGAACTGGAAGCCCGCGGGAACCGGCGGGCACTCGAGCCGCGGCTGGGGCGCCGTGGTCTCACAGCCGGATATCGTCCGCGGACTCGCGGAGACGTTCCGCGCGGACGCGGACTGGCGCGGAGCCAGGCCCTGGTCGCGGGTGCGGCGCGGTCGGTCGTTCGACCGAGGAGGCGTCTCGAACGGCAGCTATCCGAGCCACCTGTCCCCCGAGACGGTCCCGGTCAACCGGACTCGACTGCTCGTCACGCCGGACAACGCGGGCGCGGCGGTCGTCGACGCGCTCGACGGCGCGACGGAGTCCGTCGACGTGATACAGATGAACGTCGACGGCCCGGACCAGCGGTTCCTCCGCGCGACCGTCCGGGCGGCCCGGCGCGGCGTCGAGGTGCGGGTCCTGCTGAGCAGCGCCTGGTACGTCGCGGAGGAGAACGGACGGCTCGTCGAACACCTGCGTGGGGTCGCCGAGCGCGAGGGACTCCCGCTGTCCGCGAAGCTCGCCGAACCGGGCGGCGACTACGAGAAGATCCACGCGAAAGGCGCCGTGATCGACGGCGACCAGGTGTTGCTGGGCAGCCTCAACTGGAACGGCGAGTCCGTCCGGCAAAACCGCGAGGTCGTCCTTTCGCTGGAGGGCGAGGCCGTCGGCTCGTACTACGAGAGTGCGTTCGATGCCGACTGGGGCGCCAGCGGCCCGTCGCTCCCGGTCAGGGTCGCCGTCGGAATCGCGGGCTGTCTCCTGCTCGCCGGGCTCGTCGCTCGGCGGATCGACTTCGGGGAGGTGGTTGGCGTCAGGGGATGAAACCGAAGCGAGAGCGGGGTATCGGTCCCGTCAGTCCTCGGCGAAGGCGGCCGAACTGCCGAGTTCCTCGTCGATCTCGGCGTCGGCCATCTTCTCGACGAGGGCGTCGATGACCGTCTCGCGCATGCCGCGGACGAACTTGATGGAACCGACGACGAGGTGGCCGCCGCCGCTGACGCCGCCGCCGTCGACCTCCGTTTTCAGCTCCTCGACCATCGTGGGGATGTCGAGGCGGACGCCGTCCGACCGGAGCACGGCGAAGTCCGGGCCGTAGCCGATGGTGATGACCGGGTCGCCCGTCTCGGCGACCTTCGAGTCGTGGATCTTGCCCGTCGTCTTCCCCGGTGCGGGGTAGGTGAAGCGGTGGGCGTGGTTCTCGACGTCGATCCGGTAGAGGTGGGCGTCGTTGTCGAGCCGCTCGTGGTCGACGTGGGGCATCGCGGCGTCGAGCTGGCGCTCCACGTCGCGCTCGGCGCGGGTCGCGAGGAACTCGACCAGCTCCCGGTGGCGGTCTTCGTCGTCGCAGTCGACGTTCAGCGCGTCGGTGACGAGCTGGCCGCCGTCGTCGTACTTGAGCCAGAAGGTCGCGTAATCGAGCGCCTCGCCCACGTCGCGCAGTTCGGCCTCGTCGTACCCCTCCTCGCGGGCGAGGTCGAGGTAGTCGTCCATCGCGTCGGCCTCCGAGCGGTCCGAGAGGCCGGCGACCGCGGGGACGTGCCGGAGGTCCTCGGTGATCGACGGGTCGATCATCCGCGCGAGTTCGACGCACATCATGCCCGTCGTGATGCGGTAGTCCTCGCCGTGGAGATACGGGTTGACGTGCTCGTCGAGCAGGCTCTCGACGGCGCCGGGGTCGGGGTGGTGGTGGTCGACGACGACGATCGGCACGTCGTAGTGGGCGAGGTTGCGATAGGCCGGCGTGTCTTCTTCGGTCGACCCGTTGTCGAGCATCAGGAGGAGGGGGAGGCGCTGACCGTGACGCTGCCGGTCCTCCAGCGCGAAGTTCAGGTCGCGGGTGACGTCCTCCATCTCGTAGTACGGCGCCTTGCTCGGCAGGCGCTTGAGGAGGTGCTGTGCGGCGTCGGGGTCCTCGTAGGTGTCCTCGATGAACCCTTCGAGGGCGACCTGCATCGGGACGCTCGCGCAGATGCCGTCGCCGTCGGCGTGGTGGCGCATTCGGATCGGCCGTCCCTCGAGGATCTCGCGGCGCAGCCGTCGCGCGACGGCGCGCAGGTCGTCGCGCAGTTTCTCGAAGGCCGCCCACTCGACGAGCGGCTCGGGGTCGTGCGGTTCGGCCAGCTCGTCGAGGTCGGCCCCCTGTTCGGCGCGGACGCTCTTGCCCTCCTCGCCCTCGAGCACCCGGAGGTCGTCGATTTCGACCTGGACCGCGCCCTCGCGCGTCTCGACGTAGCCGTCGACGCGGACGACGTCGTCGAGTTCGACGTCGGCGTAGGCGCGGACGCCCGCGTCCTCGAAGGCAGTGCAGGGGGCGATCCCGGTCGCGTCGCGCACCTGGAAGACGGTCGGGCCGCCGGTCTGTTTTATCTGGACGACGACGCCCTCGAGCGTGACCGACTCGCCGACCACGTCACCCAGGTCGGCGACCGCGTGACTGTCGCGCGTGACCGCTTCGAGTTCGTAGTCGTCGATGGTCACTTCGTTGAACGCCAGATCGCCGTTCTCGCGGACCTCCTCGAGTTCGACGACGAGTTCGTCGCCGACCTCGTAGGTGCCCGCGAGGTTCGAGGCGTGGACGAGTCCGGACACATCGTTCGAGAGGTCGACGAACACGCCGTACTCGACGACGCCGTTGACCTCAGCGAGATAGAACTCGCCCTCGGAGACGTACTCGAAGTCGCAGTTCGGATCGAGATCGTAGACGGTCGTCCCACCGTCGGGGACGGCGACGCCGGAATCCCCGGCGTCAGGTACAGGTACCATTTGTACTCGATACCGCCCCGCCCGCAGTTTAACCTTCGGAAACTCGCCCGACCATCTTTTTCGCGAGGGGGTCGCCGTCGGCGACCCCCTCGCCAAAAACATGGGTGAAAAAGGCGCGGCCTCACTCCGTTCGGCCGCGTGAATCGCGCTCACTGCGTTCGCGCGAATGCTACGTACGGAATGCTCGTTGTGGGTGTGTTTCTGGTCGAGTTGGTGTGGAATGAACGAGGACTGTCGTGACCGCACTCGACGGTGAGCGCCGAAAGCCCTCGGCGCGCTCGCGGT
>JBDGSU010000074.1:0-4793 GCA_042217395.1 Halosimplex sp. | reverse complement strand
TTTCGCGTCTCCTACGAGAGACTACCGAAATCGATCTGGGGGTAAACACGTACGTCACGTGCTTGTTCGCGGTTCTCTAAACTATCCCGGCGATGGGCCGACGACGGCTCCGATACCGCGCGGCGGGCCGGCCGCGGCGAGCGCCAAGGTTTACGTCGCGGGCGGTCAACGACCGGTAATCGATGGACTACGAGACGCCCCAGTTCTTCCGGGTGATGCAGTACGCGGCCCGGGCCGACCGCGACGTGGTCGACATGGTCAGCGGCAACCCCGACTGGGAGCCGCCCGAGGCGCTGCGCGAGGGGCTGCGCGAGTACGCCGACGGCGACGTGAGCGACTTCCAGTACCCCCCGAGCGTCGGCCTCACGGAGCTACGGACGGAGATCGCGGAGCGCCGGGGCGTCGACCGCTCGCGCGTGCTCGTGACCAACGGCGCCGGCGAAGCCAACCACCTCGCGATGACCGGCGCCCTCGAGCGCGAGGGTCGTCGTTCTCCGGACCGGTCGAGTAGCGAGAGAGCCGGCGAGTCTCACGAACCGGGCGAGCGGGTCGACGACCCGCGAGCAGACGGCGACGAGTCGCGAGACCGGGGAACCGGCTCGGAGGTTATCCTGACCGATCCGGTCTACCCCTACTACGCCGGGCGAGCGACCCTCCTCGACGCCGACGCGACGTACGTCCCCGCCGACGAGACCGGCCGGCTCGACCCCGCCGACGTGCGGAGGGTCGCGAGCGACGACACCGCCGCGATCGTCGTGAACTCGCCGAACAACCCCACGGGCGCGGTCTACCCGCCCGAGACGGTCGAGGCGCTCGTCGCGGTCGCGGAGGCGAACGACGCGGTGCTGGTCAGCGACGAGGTGTACGACCACTACGACTACACGGGCGCCTTCGAGAGCGCGCTGGCGACCGGGTCGGACCACGTCGTCGCTACCAACTCCTTCTCGAAGTCGATGGCGATCACGGGATTCCGGGTCGGATACGCCGTCTTCCCGCCCGAGGACGGCCCGCTCGGCGACCTGGTCGAGCGGGCGCGGACCCGCCACATGATCCAGAACGTGACCGGCAGCCGCCCGGCGCAGGCGGCGGTGCTGCGGGCGCTCCGCGAGACGCCGCCGGAGTACTACGAGCGCAACCGCGAGCGGTTGCGCGAGCGGATCGACCGGTTCACCGACGCGCTCGACGCCGCCGGGGCCGACTACACGACGCCCGGCGGGTCCTTCTACGTGATGGCGCGCTTCGAGGGGTTCCCGGGGACGATGGCGAACGTCGAGCGGCTGATCGACGAGGCGGGCGTGGCGGGGATGCCCGGCGAGGCCTTCGGCGAGTCCCGCGCCGAGTGGCTCCGCTTCGCCCTGGTCACGCCCCGCGTCGACGAGGCCGTCGAACGACTGGTCGACTTTTTCGAGTGAGCCAGCCACCGGCGTGCAGACCGGACGCGCTCGGACTCACGGCAGGTCTTCGGGGTCGCCGGCGTCGAGGCGGACCGTGGCGGTGGTGCCGTCCCCGTCGGTGTCGAACTCCAGTTCGCCGCCCGAACGCTCGACGACCCAGCTCACCAGCCAGAGCCCGACGCCGGTACCGTGTTTGAGCGGCGTCTCCTCGCGGTTCTCGAGCACCTCCAGTTCCGCCTGGGAGATGCCGGGGCCGTCGTCCGCGATGCGGAGGACGACGCTCTCGTCGTCGCGCTCGGCGGTGACCGTCACCGAGGGAGATCGCCTGGAGTCCCGACGAGCCTGCGAGTCGGCGGTCGCGGAACTGTGCTGTACCGCGTTTTCGACGAGGTTCTCGATGGCGTACGGGAGCGCCTGGTGGGCGCGGACGGGTGTGCGCTCGGTGATCCGGACGTCGTAGGCGGCCTCGGAGTGGGCGGCGGAGACGTTGGCGACCGCGCGGTTGACGACCGAGCGGAGGTCGAGCGTGACCCGGCCCTCGTCGCTCTCGATGACCCGTTCGATGGCGCGGGCCTTCTCGGTGGTCCCGACGAGCTCCTCGCTCCGGTCGACGATGGTCCGTGCCATCCGACGCTCCTCGCCGGTGGTCCGCTCGGCGAGCACTTCCGCCTGTCCGCGGACGACGGTCAGCCCGGTCCGCACGTCGTGTCGGAGCACGCGCGTGAGCACCTGCTTGAGCAGGTCGAGCTCGCTCTCGCGGCGCTCGCGCTCGGTCACCTCGTGGAAGATTCCGACCGAACCGGCACCGGTCTCCGCTGGCTCGTCGCGGCTCGCTCCGGCGTCGGCGAGGCCGGCGACGGTCGCCTCGAACTGCCGGACCTCGCCGTCCTCGTCGGAGAGCTCGAATTCGCAGACGGCGCTCTCGCCGGTCTCTCGCGCTCGGTCGAGCGCGTCGGCGATCCGGTCGACCGCCGCGTCGGGGAGGAGATCCGGGAGGTGCGCGCCGTCGAGGCGCTCCCGGGTGCGCCCGAGCAGGTCGGCCAGCGGGTCGTTACAGATCCGGACGCGGTCGTCGGCGTCGACGACGTACATCGGGTCGCCGGCGCTCTCGACGAGGTGGCGGTACTGCTCGAGGGCCCGCTCGCGCTCGCGGCGGTCGGTGACGTCCCGCGCGACGTTGACCAGCCCCTCGTATCCGCCGTCGTCCCCGCCGTCGCGGACGGAGAAGTGGACCGCCAGCGTGCGCCGTTCGCCGTCGGCGGTCTCGAAGTCCATGTCGATGACCTCGCTGTCGCGGTCGGAGGCGCGCAGCCGCTGGACCGCCCGCTGCCCGGCTTCGAGTTCCCCCTCGGCCATGAAGGTGGCCGAGTGTTCACCGATCATGTCCTCGGCACCGAGCAGGTCGGCGAACGACTCGTTGTGGTACTCGACGCGGCCGTTCGCGTCGACGACGGAGATGCCGTCCTCGACGCGGCGGTCGAGCAGTTTCAACAGCTCGAACCGGGCGTCCGAGCGGGCCGACCGGGTGACGTCCTCGACGACGACGAGGCGCAGCGGGCCGACGGTCTCGGGGAACTCGTGCTCGCTGTAGCGAAAGCGGGCCTCGCCGTCGGCCGTCGGTACCGTGAACTCCGTCGGATCGTCGGGGACGTCGGAGCCGCGGATCGTCCGGACCGCCTCCGGGTCGTGCGACAGCGCCGTCGAGAGCTGCCGGTAGAAGTTCGGCGTCTCCGGGATCGCGACGGTCGCCTCGCGCCGGTCGAACAGCGACTCGAGCGTCGCCGTCTCCCAGAGGACCGTCCCGTCGGCGTACAGGAGAAACGAGCTCGAGGACCGGGTGTCGGGGTCGACGCGCCGGAACGCGCGCGTGAACTTCGACCCCGGAGCGGTCCCGGTGCGAGCCGCGCCGAGCAGCTTCTCGACGACGAACGCCAGCCCCTCCTCGGCGGCCCACTTCTCGACGAACGTGTCGACCTCGGCGACGATTCCGGCGTCGACCTCGTTCGGGTCCTCGCTCGTGTAGAGGGCCACCGGGACCTCGGCGTCGGCGACGAGGGCGGCGACGTCCACCGACGCGTCGGGTTCGACGACGAGCACGTCCACCTCGCCGTCGGCCAGGCGCCGGCGGATCGCCTCGACGTCGTCCGTTCCCCAGTACGCGACGTCGTCGTGCGACCCTTCGACGGCGGTCGCCAGCCGCGACCGGACCGTCTCGTCGGGGTCGAAGTGGCCGATCCGGACGGTCGAGTCGTCGCCGCCGCTTGGCGCCGCGTCGTCCTCGTCGCGTTCGCCGCTCGTGTCGTCCGATCCGGTCATCGTGCACCGCCCGTCGGCCCGAGCCGCCCGCGTCGGGCGCTATCGGCCGTCGATGCGAAAGTCTCAGACTCCAGCAACATAAGTGTCCGGTGGAAACCACCGGGAGACGGGCGCCTGATCGGGCGTCGACCGGTCGTCGGCCGGTCGACGGCGACGACGGTCCGTCCCGATCCCGCGACCGGGCCGCCGCGGCATCCGTGCGTTCATAGGCGAGGACGACACAGGGATCCACGATGGCCGACGACCGGGCCGCGGGCGACGGGCGCGAGTCGGTGAGCGGCGCGAGCACCGGCGAGGCCACGAGCGACGAGGCGACGACCGACGGGTCAGGTGACGGGGCGACGAGCGACGGAGCCGACGCCGCGGCGGCGTTCGGGGGCGGCGACCCGGCCGCGGTCTGGTCCGACGTCTTCGGGTTCGACGAGCCCTACGAGAGCCAGACCGACGCGATCGAGACCGCCATCGACGTCGGGCAGCGCGGCGGCTACCTCGCGATGGAGGGGCCCTGCGGGACCGGCAAGACGATGGCGGCGCTCACGGCGGGCGCGACGCTCGTCCGGACCACCTCGAAGTACGACCGCGTGCTGGTGGTCACGCCGGTCAAACAGCAGCGCATCCAGTTCGTCGAGGACCTGCGGACGATGAACGCGCGGCTGGCCGACGACCCCGACGCGCCCGACCCCCTCTCCGGCGTCGCGCTCGTCGGCAAGCGCGACCTCTGCCCCTACGGGCGGGAGGGCGCCTTTCCCGACGACGCCTCGACGCACGATCGCTGCGAGGACCTGCGCGAGACCACCGCCGACCTCGTCGAGGCCGACCGGCGTTCCGGCGACGAACCCGCCGCCGACGCAGCCCTGGCGAGCGACCCCGACGACGTCTGGTGGGACCCGAGCCTCGCGAGCGACCTGGTCCGCGAGGCCCGCCTGGACGCCGACACCTACCGCACGTTCGACAGCGCGCTGGAGACGGCGGGCGCCGAGTCGCCGTACCCGCGCAGCCAGCCCAGCGCTCCCGAGGGAATGACCGCCGGCGACGACGACCCGCTGTACTGCCCGTTCGAGGCCGACTGGTTCGCCCGCAACA
>JBDGSU010000007.1:0-4794 GCA_042217395.1 Halosimplex sp. | reverse complement strand
GCGCTCGATCGAATCGAAGTTCCAGATGTCTTCACGTACTTATGTCCATGAGTATGAGCCGCGGAGGAGTAGGGAGAGGCGAGCGAAGCGAGCGTCTCCGACATCCGAACGGTGAGCGAAGCGAACCGTGAGGAGTAGCGAGGTCGACTAGTGAGGGACCTTGGGTCCCTCATACCGTGCGAACGGGCGCGAAGTGCCCGTGAGGAGACGAAGGGAGACCTCGTGTCGGAGCGAGTCGCGGGATGGATCACGCGCGTGTTCGCCGTTGGCGGCCGTCGCCGTACGCGTACACGAGCATCAGGAACACTATCGTGGCGACGGTCCAGACGAACGCGCCGAGGAGGATCGCCCACAGGAGCATATCCGGACGGACGGGGGCCGACCAGGTTGTTAATCGGTGCCTGAGCGGAGATAGACGAGGGTTTCGATCGTTCGCAATTCGAGCCGCGGTGCGGACGGAGTCTAGACGACGTCGCCGCGGACGGTCGCGCCCTCCTGGGCGGCCCGGTAGGTCTCGACGGCGTCGGCGGCCTCCCCGGCCACGTCGGGGTCGGTGCCGAGCATCTCCAGGGCCCTCGACAGGGTCGGCAGGACGAACTCGCCGTCGCGAAGCTTCTGGAAGGCCTTCTCGCTGCGCGTCCCGTCCACCCACAGGCAGGCCCCCCGCGGATCGAGGATGGTCTCGTAGTTCCCGGTGGCGAGCGCCCCCTCGAGTCGCTGGGTGACGTTGTCGTCGAACGAGGCGTTGCAGACTTCGAGGTGGACGGGTTCGTCGTCGTCGACGAGGTGGGCGGCCAGGCACTTCTCGGGGGCGGCGTAGCCGTTGGCGTTGGTCCGGACGTACTCGGGGTGCTCGGCGGCCCAGTCGGCCCGCACCGTCTCGCCGATGCCGTCGACGCCGAGGGCGAGGTCGTCGGGGTCGAGGTCGGAGTCGTCGCCGCCGACGAGGATGTCCTTGGTGAGATAGACGTCGAGGCGCTCGACGGGGTCGAGACCGAGCGCGACGTCGCCGAAGACCCAGATCTCGCGGACGGGAACGGGCATACGGTCGTCCTCGACGCGGGCGACCAGGTCCTCGACGCGGGCGACGGCCTCGTCGCGAGGGAGGTCGGTCATCGGCGAGGCGTAGCCGTCGGAGGGGGAAAACGGTTTCTCGACGCGTTCGGGGCCGGCGGTTCGACGGTCGGCACTCTGTGCGTACGTTTAAGGCCGGGGTCGGACAAGCAAAGGCGATGCGACTTTGGACCCGGTTCGCTGCGGCGTTCGTCGTGCTGGCATTGACACTGTCGGCGACGGCGCTGGCCGGGTTCGTGCTCTACCGGGACGCCGTCGTCGCGCAGGAGCGGGAAGACATCGCCCACGGGGCCGAATCGGTCGCGGACCAACTCGACGCGGTGGTCGCCGAGAAGGAACGCCAGGTGCAACTGTGGTCGGAGTCGCCCTCGCTGGCGGACCACGGTTCGTACCTCCAGCGGGCGCGACTCGGATCGTTCGTGAAGACGACGGATTTCAGCGGCGCTTCCGTCATCGCGGCCAACGGGACGATGACGGCGCTGTCCTCGCAGGGGCTCTCGCGGGCTCGGGAGGACCGGATCGTCGGAAATCGGTTCGGCGGGCGGCGCTACTTCCAGCGAGCGATGGACGGCGAGACGTACGTCAGCGACCCGGTCAGTGCCGAGACGGGGAACCTCATCGTGACGGTGAGTACGCCGCTGTACGGCGATGACGACGAGGTGGTCGGGACGTTCAACGCGGCCTTCCACCTCGAATCGGGCGATCTGAAGCGGCTCGTGCTGGCGAACGCCGGGCCGAACCAGGGGATCCGGGTCGTCGCCAACGACTCGACCATCTACAGCGTCGAGCCCGACGGGGGCGACCACGAGGACGCGCTCGTCGCCAACGCGACCGTGGCCCGGACGGGGTGGACGGTCTCGGCGACCGCCAACCGGGAGACGTTCGAGTCGCGGCTGTGGGCGGTGACGCTCGCGGGCGGTGGCGCGTTCTCGCTCGTCTTGCTGTCGCTCGGCGCGTTCGGGGTCTGGCTCTCCCGGGAGTTCGTCGGGAACATCGAACGGCTCCACCGCGGCGTCGGCTCGCTCGTCGACGGCGAGTACGGGTCGACCGTCTCGCTCACCGGCGCGACCGAGTGGGTCGAACTCGAGGGCCAGTTCAACGAGCTGAGCGAGACGCTCGCTCAGCGGCGGACCGAGGTGCTCGTGCTCAATCGCGTGCTCCGGCACAATCTCCGCAACGCGATGACCGTCGTCGTCGGCAACGCCGACCGGATCGCCGAGCGCACGGGCGACGAACGGACCGCCGCCGAGGCCGACCGCATCCGCCGGCGGGGCGAGTCGCTGCTCGACCTGGCCGACCACGCCCGGGCGATCGAGACGTCGCTCGGCGCGCGACCCGAGGAAGCGGTGGTCCGACCGGTCGACGAGCTGGTCGAGGAGGTCGCGGCGACGCTCGCCGAGGAGTTCCCGGCCGCCGTGATCCGAACCGAGCACGCGGCCGTCGAGGCCGACGTCGCCAACGGGGACGTCCTGTCGGTCGTCGTCGACGAACTCGCGCGCAACGCGGTCGTGCACAACGACGCGGTCGCACCGACGGTGCGCATCGCCGCGTCGGTCGACGGCGAGCGGGCGACGTTCACCGTCGCCGACGACGGTCCGGGGATGCCGGCGGTCGAACGGCAGATCCTCACCGACGAGTTCGTCGAGACGCCGACCGAGCACGGCGCCGGGCTCGGCCTCTGGCTGGTCAACTGGCTGGTCCAGTGGGCCGACGGCGAGGTCGCCGTCACCGTCGACGACGGGACGGAGGTGACCGTGACCGTCCCCTGCCGATCGGCCTCGGCCGAGGAGTGAGCCGATCAGGGATCGACCGTGTCGACGAGGGCCGTCCGGATGGCCTGGCGTCGACGGGGAGCGAAACCCTGACGCCGCTCGCTCCGGTAGGTCGGGGCGATGGACTGCGACAAGTGCGGCGAGCCGGCGGTGATGCACGCCGCCTACTCCGGGCTGCACCTCTGCGAGGAGCACTTCTGTCGCACGGTGGAGACGCGGGTCCGCCGGCGCGTCCGCGAGGACAACCTCGTGCCCCGCTCGGCGACGCCCGACGACCCCGAGACGTGGGTGATCGGCCTCTCGGGCGGGAAAGACTCCGTGGTGCTCACCGAGGTACTCCACGACACCTTCGAGGAAGACCCGCGGATCGAACTCGTCGCGCTGTCGATCCACGAGGGCATCGAGGGCTACCGCGACGAGTCGCTCTCGGCCTGCGAGGCGCTGACCGACGACCTCGACCTGCGCCACGAGGTGGTCTCCTACGCCGAGGAGTTCGACGTGCGGATGGACGACGTCGTGGAAGACGACCCCGAGGGGATGGCCGCCTGCGCGTACTGCGGCGTCTTCCGCCGCGACGCGCTCGAGCGGTACGCAGAACGGCTGGGCGCCGACAAGCTCCTGACTGGCCACAACCTCGACGACGAGGCCCAGACCGCGCTGATGAACGTCTTCGAGGGTGACCTGCAGCAGATGGCCGACCACTACGACGCCTCTATCGCTCCCTTCCCCGAGGAGGGGCCCGACGGGGAGCCGGTCGAGTCGGTCGCCGATCCGACCGAGCGCCCGCGCCGCCAGCAGGACCACCACGTCCCGCGGGCCAAGCCGCTCCGGGACGTCCCCGAGAAAGAGGTGGCGCTGTACGCCCACCTGCGGGACCTGCCGGCCCACATCACGGAGTGTCCCCACGCCGAGGAGGCCTACCGCGGGGAGGTGCAGGAGCTGCTGCTCGGGATGGAGGAGAACCACCCGGGGACGCGCCACTCGATCATGGCCGGGTACGAACAGCTCGCGTCGCTGGCCGCGGGGGCGTTCGGGGCGAGTGAGCCCGGCGACTACGGCGAGTGCGAGATCTGCGGCGCGCCCACCGGTCGGGAGGTCTGTCGCAAGTGCGACCTGCTCGAGGCGCTGGGCGCGGCCTGATACGGATGATCGCGAGACAGTCCCGGATCGACCGCACGCAGTCCCGGGTCGACCCGGGACACGCGTGCTTCGAATCCGTACGAGCGGCTTCGGCTATCCCGTCTGACGCCCGAGTAGACTGTCACACGCAAGCGACGGCACCGGAACGGTGCGGGTCGCGTCGCCACTGTTCGGTCGCGAGAACGGAAAGAGAAGATGGGTCGAGCGGTCCCTGGAACCGGTGTGGAGGGGTCTCCAGTGATGGGGTCGACCCGGAGTCGATCAGTCCGGGCGAATGACGTCCAGACCGTTGTTCTTCTCGAGGTTGTCCCGGCCGCCGTCCGTGTGGCCGTAGCCGGGGTCGCCGCCCGCGTTGCCGGAGCCGCCGGCGCCGCGGCCGCTCGCACCGCTACGGCCACCGGAGCCGGCGGTCTCGCCGCCGAACTCCGCGTCGACGTTCTGACTCGCGTCGAACGTCGAGTCGTCGACGTCCGAGAGGGCCTGGCGGGACTTGTCGGCCTGCTTCTGGGTCGTCGGACCGAGGACCTGCGCGGACTTGACGCCGGTCATGATGGCCATGACCCGCACCTTGCCCTTGTACTCCTCTTCGATGCGCGCGCCCCAGATGACGTTCGCGCTCGCGTCGAGGCGCTCGGTGATGTTCTGCGCGATGCCCTCGGCTTCCTTCAGCGCGAGGTCGGGGCCGCCGGTGATGTGGACGAGGCCGCCGGTGGCCCCGCGGTAGTCCACGTCCAGCAGTGGGTGGTTCATCGCGTCTTTGACCACTTCCTCGGTCTTGTTCTTGTCCTGGGTCTCGCCGACGAGCATC
>JBDGSU010000016.1:0-5007 GCA_042217395.1 Halosimplex sp. | reverse complement strand
CGACGGCCATCGCGTTCTCGCAGTGGCGCTCCATCCGCATCGGGAGCGACTCGAGGCCCTGCATGGTGGTCCACGAGTCGAACGGCGACTGCTGGCAGCCCAGGTCGCGCAGGCCGCGGGCGACCGCGGCGTAGGTGAACGCGGCGTCGCCGAAGCGCTCGCGGAAGTTGACGCCGTGGTAGGCGGGGTTGGGCTCGGCGATCTCCGGGAACTGCTCGGCGTGTTCGTCCCAGGGGAAGGATCCGCCGTCGATCAGGACGCCGCCGACGGTCGTGCCGTGGCCGTGGATCCACTTGGTCGTCGAGTTCCAGACGAGGTCGGCGCCGTGGTCCAGCGGCTGGCAGAGATGGGGCGTCGCGAACGTGTTGTCGACGAACAGCGGGACGCCGTGGTCGTGGGCGATGTCGGCGATCCGCTCGATGTCCGGCGTCACGAGCGCGGGGTTGCCGATGGTCTCGAAGTGGACGTAGGCGGTGTCGTCGTCGATGGCCTCCTCGTAGGCCTCGTAGTCGAGCGTGTCGACGAAGCGGGCCTCGACGCCCATCCGCGGCGCTGTGTGGGTGTAGTAGGTGTAGGTGCCGCCGTACAGCGAGGAGGCTGTGACGACGTTGTCGCCGACGTCCGCGAGCATGAACGTCGCGAGGTTCAGCGCGGCCATCCCGGAGGCGGTGGCGATGCCCGCCGCGCCGTTCTCCAGGGAGGCCAGTCGCTCCTCCAGCATCGCGTTGGTCGGGTTCATCAGCCGCGAGTAGATGTGCCCGGGCTTCTCGAGGGCGAACTGCGCCGCGGCGTCGTCGGCGTCCTCGAAGACGTACGACGTGGTCTGGTAGATCGGAGGCGCCCGCGCGCCGGTCGCGGGGTCGGGCTCTTCCTGTCCAACGTGCAGCGCCTTCGTGGCCGGGTCCCAGTCGTCTGCCATAGGCCGACCCTCGGGCGCCGCCCACATAAGTCCGGCCCGTCGGGGCGAAATCGGCCCGCTGTCGGCGGTTCCGGCAGGACTTCGCGACGACGGAACGGGTTCGCGCCGATCCGTCCGCCGGTCGGGCGGTCCGGACTCCCGTCCGGCAGGTAGGTACGTCGCTCGAGTCCGTACGTAGCCGGTAATGAGTTCCGCCGGGATCGGATCGCGACTGGGAGCGGCCGCCAGTGCGAACGCGCTGCGAGTCGTCGGTCTCCTCGCGATCGTCCTGTCGGTAGGCATCGCCGCCGCCACCGTCTCGACGACGTACGGACTCCGAACGGCGGGGCCGAGCGGCGGGACCGCGGCCTGCGCGACGGACGTCGGCGCCGTCGGGGCGCTGGTCGCGTTCGCCGTCGCCCACCCGGCCTATCCGGTACTCGCGCTTTGCGGGTTCGTCCTCGTCGTCCTCGGCGCGGACGCACCGCTTCTGGGGAGCTGACGCGGCGGCCGGGACACCGCCCCGGCGGCGCTGGCGGTCGTGCGGCGATTCGAGCCGACGGGAGCGGTGTTCGACGCGGACCGGTGGGGAGCGTCTGACGCGGATTTATGCCGTCGCACCGTCTGTACACGTTCGATGGCGCGACTCGGCGGCGAAGCCGGAACGGGCACGGTACTCGACGGGCAGACGCTACGGATCGCCGGACTGGCGACGCTCTGTTTCGTGGCGGCCGTCACGGCGGCGAGTCTCGGTACGTCCCACGGACTCTCGATCCCCGACCAGCCGGGGGCGAACGCCGCACCGGTCGTCGCCGATCTCGACGCCGTGGCCGCGCTGGTCGCGTTCGCCGTCGCCCACCCGGCCTATCCGGTACTCGCGCTTTGCGGGTTCGTCCTCGCGGTCGCCGGCGACGAGACGCCGCTGCTCGGGTGAGGGGAGGGGGATCACCCGAAACAGGGGCGTTCGCGGCGCCGCTACTCGAAGTCGTGGATGCGCAGGTCGAGCGTGTCCAGCGAGACGATGGGCGCGAAGGCCACGTCGGGGTCGATGTTGACGCTCTTCTGGAAGTCCGTCTGGGCCTGCCAGCACCCCGAGTTGATCGTGAGGACGTTGTGGTACTTGCCGTAGCCGAGCTTGTGGACGTGGCCCGAGTGGAAGATATCGGGCACGCTCTCCATGACGAGGTGGTCTTTCGGCTCGGGCGCGAGGCGGGTCTGGCCGCCGAACTGCGGTGCGACGTGGCGCTTTTTCAGGAGCTGGTACATCGGCTTGTGGGGTTCGTCGTAGCTGGCCTTCTCGTCGGGCAGTTCGGCGATCACCTCGTCGAGGCTGACGCCGTGGTACATGAGGACGTCGACGCCCTCGACGGTGACCGTCGAGGGGTTCCCCGATATCCGGGCGTCGTGGGCGCTCATGATCTCGCGGAGCTCCTCGTCGAAGGCGGGCTGGGGCTCTGCGAGTCGGACCGCGTCGTGGTTGCCCGGGATCATGATTATCTCCAGGTCGCCGGGGACCTCCTTGAGGTACTCGCTGAACCGTTCGTACTGCTCGTAGATGTCGACGATGTCGAGTTCCTCGTCCTGACCGGGGTAGACGCCGACGCCCTCGACCATGTCGCCGGCGATGAGCAGGTACTCGACCTTCTGGGCGTCTGCGGTGTGGAGCCAGTCGGTGAAGCGGTGCCAGGCGTCGGCCTCGAACTCCTGGCTGCCGACGTGGACGTCGCTGATGAGCGCCGCCTCGACCTCTCGGTCGGCGGTCGAGGGCTCGTAGGTGCGGGGGATCTCCGGGAAGTACAGCGAGTCGACGAAGAGTATCCCGCCGTCGTCGGCCAGCGTGCCGTCGACGGCGATCACCTCGTCGAGCAGGAGTTCGTTCACCAGGTCGGCGATGTCGCGGTCTTTCATCACCAGACACGGGAACGTGCCGTTGGTGTCCTCGAGTTCGACCAGCCAGTGGCCGCTGGCCGTCGACCGGATGTCCGAGACCATCCCGACCATCGCCGCCTCGCTCCCGCCCGGCATCGACTCGATGGCGTCGGTCGGCCGGTGGTTGACCCGCCCGCGCAGTTGCTTCGAGAGTTTCTCGTATCGGTCGCGGAACACCGCGACGAAATCGGCGTACTCGCCGGTACCCGTGCTCTTGAAGTCGCCCTCGACCGCGACCGACTGCTTCGACGGGTCGGCCGGCGTCCGACCGCCGCGCTCCGGGTCGGTCCGGTCGGTTCCGGCTCGCTCCCCGCCGCCCGCGTCGCCCGAGCCGGGCACCGGTGGAGCTCCCTCGGACGTGTCCCTCCCGTCGGCGCCGTCGTCGACCCCCTTCGTTTCGACTGCAACGGACGCCCCCGCGTCACCGGATTCGCCTCCCGGTTCTCCAGGCGAAACAGAGGGGTCTTCGGTGGGGGCCGAGTCGGCGGATCGACCGGCGGGTTCGGCGGTTCGGGAGTCGGCGGACCTCCCCGAGCGTGACCGGGTTTCGACCGCCTCTTTGACGTGGGCGGCGGTGAGTTTGACGGCGTCTTCGGGGGCGGTTTCGAGTGTACGTTCGAGCGCGCGAGCGGGGTCGGCGGCGGACGCGAGGAGCGTGACGGCCTCGGGCTCGGCGTTGTAGCCGCGCCTCGCGAGTTCGTTGGCGACGTGAACCGGCGTCTCGAGCGGCACAGTCGGTGATCGGCGGCGGTCCGCAAAAGCGTAGCGGACCCCCGGGCGGCGCGGGTCGTGCGAACGCGCCCCGGCCGAACGGTCGACCGCGCTCTCGTCGGGTCAGAACATTCAAACCGCCACTGTACCAACGGACGGGCAATGAGTCCGTCCCGCGACGAGGAGTCGCCCGCCGAGGAGAGCACCCCGGCCGACGGTACGGGCCCCGACGACGATAGCTCCCCGCCCGGTGCGAACGGTTCGGACGCCACCGACGAGAGCGCGACCGCCGACCGACCCGATCCCGGAGCCGCCTCCGAGGGAGACGCCGATCGCGACCGGGAGACGGCCGCACCCGCCGACACCCCCGGAGAGAGCGAGACCGACGAGCACGAGAGGGCCCCGTCGACGGACCGGGTCGCCGCGAACGGCGCCGGGACCGACGAACCCGTCGGCCGACCCCCCGCGCGAGGCGCCGAGACCGAAGAGCGAAGCGACGGCGCGCTGCGGACGTTCGTCGTCGACGTCGCCAGCAGCGCGCTGGCGGTGTTGCTGGTCGGCACGCTACTGTTCGCGGTCAGCGGCGTCTGGCCGCCGATGGTCGCCGTCGAGAGCCCCAGCATGACGCCCCACATGCAGACCGGCGACCTCGTCTTCGTCATGGACGAACACCGCTTTCCCGGAGAGGGCGCCGTCGCCGGGACCGGGGTCGTCACACTGCACTCGGGCAAGAAGACAGCGTACACGAAGTTCGAGAAACCGGGCGACGTGATCGTCTACCGGCCCGACGGTAGCGAGAGCGCCACGCCGATCATCCACCGCGCGATGTTCTACGTCGAGAAAAACGAGAACTGGTACGACGAGGCGGATCGCCAGTCGGTCGGCCGGTACAGCGAGTGCGGCGAGACGCCCGACGAGGCGATGCCGTACTGCCCGGCGCCCCACGCCGGGTTCATCACGAAGGGCGACGCCAACGGCGGGTACGACCAGGTCAGCGGCCTGAGTTCGCCGGTCAGGCCCGAGTGGGTCGTCGGGACCGCGGAACTGCGCGTCCCGAAGCTGGGATGTATCCGCCTGCGCCAGCAGGGCTGTCTCGGCGGGGTCGCCGCCGTGGTCCCCGCCGGAGTGGCGACCGCCTCGGGCCCGTCGGCCGCGGACTCGCCGACCGTCGACCCGGCGGTCCCACGGTCGACCGGAAACCGGACCGCCGAGAACTCGGCGGGGAATCGCACCGCAGTCGCGCCCTGATACGGGAGTCGCGTTCGACGAGAAATCGGGGCCTCAGTTGGTTTCGCTGTCGAATCGGGTCTGGACGAACGGCTGAGTGTCTTCGATGTCGGAGAGCCGCGAGTCCGAGAGCAAGACCGCTTCGGTCTCCTCGATGGGGACCGAGAGGGAGATCTCCTTGGTCCGCCCGTAGCGGCCCTTGCTGACGACGACGGCGTTGACGATGCCGAGCATGTCGAGTT
>JBDGSU010000023.1:0-5071 GCA_042217395.1 Halosimplex sp. | reverse complement strand
TTCGGCGGGATGCCGTGATTCTCACGCTGTTTCACTGTGTTCGGCAAGAGCCATAGTAGAATTTGAAAGACATGGCTCGGACGATCGCACGCTGTCGTGCGATCGACCGCGCAAACGCTTTCAAATTCTACTATCGCGCTGCGGTGCCGACTGCGCCACTCGTGCTCCGGTCGCTTCGAGACACAACCACCGATCGCGGCGCATGGAAAGCGATTTAGCCGGGCGGCGGCGACGACCCGGTAATGAGTCTCTCCGACGCCGACCGCGCGCTCGTGGTCGAAGAACTGGGGCGCGAGCCCACCGCGGCCGAGGCCGCGCTCTTCGAGAACCTCTGGAGCGAGCACTGCGCCTACCGCTCGTCCTGGCCGCTGCTCTCGGCGTTCGACAGCGAGGGCGACCAGGTCGTGGTCGGGCCGGGCGACGACGCGGGGGTCGTCTCCGTCCCCGGCGCCGACGGGGACGAGGTCTACCTCACGATGGGGATCGAGAGCCACAACCACCCGTCCTACGTCGACCCGTTCGACGGCGCCGCCACGGGCGTCGGCGGCATCGTCCGCGACACGCTCTCGATGGGTGCCTACCCCATCGCGCTCGCGGACTCCCTCTACTTCGGCGACTTCGACCGCGAACACTCCCGCTATCTCTTCGAGGGCGTCGTCGAGGGCATCTCTCACTACGGCAACTGCATCGGCGTCCCGACCGTGGCGGGCTCGACGGCGTTCCACGGCGACTACGAGGGCAACCCCCTGGTGAACGTCGCCTGCGTGGGGCTGATCGACGACCCCGACCGCCTCGTGACCGCCGAGGCACAGGAAGCGGGGAACGAACTGGTCCTCGTCGGCAACTCGACGGGTCGGGACGGCCTGGGCGGGGCATCCTTCGCCAGCGAGGACCTCGCCGAGGACGCAGAGACGGAGGACCGCCCGGCGGTGCAGGTCGGCGACCCCTACACGGAGAAGCTCCTGATCGAGGCCAACGAGCAGTTGATCGACGAGGGGCTCGTCGAGTCGGCCCGGGACCTCGGCGCGGCGGGGCTGGGCGGGGCCTCTTCCGAGATGGTCGCCAAGGGCGGCCTCGGGGCGAACATCGAACTGACGAACGTCCACGAGCGCGAGCCCAACATGAACGCCATGGAGTACCTGCTCGCCGAGAGTCAGGAGCGCATGTGCTACGAGGTGCGCCCGGAGAACGTCGACCGGGTGCGGGCGATCGCCAACCGCTACGACCTCGGGGCGTCGGTCATCGGCGAGGTCACCGACGGCAACTACGTCTGCACGTTCGACGGGGAGGTCGTCGTGGACTGCGACGCCGAGTTCCTCGGCGACGGCGCGCCGTACAACGACCTGCCGTTCGAGGAACCCGAAGGACAGCCGCGTGACCTCCCCGAAGGCGTCGACCTGGGGGAGGCGTTCGAGGCCGTCGTCGGGAGCCCGAACACCGCCTCGAAGGAGTGGGTCTACCGGCAGTACGACCACGAGGTGCAGGTCAGGACGGCGACGCGGCCGGGTGACGACGCGGCCGTGATGGCGATCCGGGAGGCGCGCGCGGCGCGAAGCGCCGCGGACAAGTCGAGCGGCGGCAGCCGCGAGACTGGGACGGGGCTGGCCTTCTCCTCGGGCGCCGACCCCAACTGGACGGACGCGGCGCCCTACGAGGGGGCCCGAGCCGTCGCGCTCGAGAACGCGACCAACGTCGCCGCGAAGGGCGCGACGCCCCACGCGGCCGTCGACTGCCTGAACGGCGGGAACCCGGAGAAGCCCGACGTCTACGGCGGGTTCAAGGGGATCGTCGACGGGCTGGCGGAGATGTGCTCGACGCTCGACGTGCCCGTCCTCGGCGGGAACGTCTCGCTGTACAACGACTCGGTCGCCGGGCCGATCCCGCCGACGCCGACGCTCGCGCTCGTCGGGGTCAAGGACGGGTACGAGGCGCCGCCCCACTCGCTGTCGGGCGGGGGCGAGTTACTGCTCGTCGGCGCGCGCGCGCTCGAGGGCGACGCCGAGGCCCGCCTCGGCGGGTCGGAGTACCTCGCGCACTTCGGCGGCACCGACCGGTTCCCCGAGTCGCTGGAGAACCCCGACGCGTTCGTCGACACGCTGGTCGACGTGGCGAACGAGGCGTCGACGCTGGCGACCCACGACGTGAGCCACGGCGGTCTCGCCGTGACGCTCGCGGAGATGGTCACAGACGAGGCCGGAGCGAGCGTCGACCTCGACGCGCCGTCGAAGGGGTCGCCCGCGGCGCTGCTGTTCGGCGAGCAGGCCGGACGGGTCGTTGTCGAGACGACCGATCCGAGCGACGTCCGCGAGGCCTTCGACGGCGTCGCGCCGGTCTACGACCTCGGGAGCGCCGACGACTCGGGGACGCTCGACGTCGCGCTCGACGGGGCCGACCTCTCCTACGACGCGAGCGAGATCGCCGCGCTGCGCGGCGTGATCGAGCGCGAACTGGACTGATACGGATTCGGAGCAAGCGTTTATCGGGTCGACCGCACGCAGTCGTGCGGTCGATCCCGGACTGTCTTGCAATAATCCGTATGAGACGGATCCGGAGCGCGGGTCCCGGTCCGAGGCCGGAGCCGAGCCAGTGGTACCAAATCCCTCCGGTCCATAGTGGCGCGTGGATGTATCGGATCGTCGATACCGCGACGGTCGAGTCGCTCGCGGAGCGCCGATGAGCGGCCGGGGCGACCGGTCGCCGGAGGCCGACCTCGGCCTGCTCGACGCGACGATGATCGGCATGGGCGCGATGATCGGGGCGGGCATCTTCGTCTTGACCGGGCTGGCGGCGGAGATTGCGGGGCCCGCGGCGATCCTGGTCTTCCTGCTCAACGGCGTGGTGACCGCGTTCACGGCGCTCTCGTACGCCGAACTGGCGGCGTCGATCCCGAAGAGCGGCGGCGGGTACGCGTTCGTCCGCGAGGTGTTCGGCGACCGCTCGTCGTTCATCATGGGGTGGATGCTCTCGTTCGCGTACATGATCGCCGGGGCGCTGTACGCGCTGGGGTTCGCGCCGAACTTCCTGGAGCTGCTGCACGTGTACGGCCTGGTTCCGCCGCCGGACGCGGTCGCGCCGGTGGCGCTCCCGGCGGTCGGGATCGCCGTCCCGCCGAGCGTGGGACTGGCGTTCCTGGCGGTCCTCGCACTCGTGACGCTCAACGCGGCGTCGACGGCCGCGAGCGGGAGCGTCGAGACGATATTCACGCTGACGAAGGTGTCGATCCTCGTGATATTCGTGGCCTTCGGGGCGATATCGCCGATGTTCTCGACCGCGGAGTTCCAGCCGCTGTTCCCGGCCGGGAAGAGCGCGACGGCGGTACTGCCGGCGCTGGGGCTGACGTTCATCGCCTTCGAGGGGTACGACCTCATCACGACGGTCACCGAGGAGGTGAAGAACCCGCGGGAGAACATCCCGAAGGCCATCTTCGTGAGCCTCGCGGTGACGGTGCTGGTCTATCTCGCAGTCGTCGGCGTCGCGGTCGGGACGATCGGCGCGCGCGGGCTGGCCGAGGCGGGCGAAGCTGGCATCGCGGAGGCGGCGACGGAGTTCATGCCCACGGGGCTCCCGGTGATCCGGAACGGCGGGGCGGTGATCGTCTTCGGCGCGGTCTTCTCGACGCTGACGGCCCTGAACGCCGTCGTCATCGCCTCCTCGCGGGTCGCCTTCTCGATGGGGCGGGAGGGACAGCTGCTCCCGTCGGTCGGGCGGATCCACCACCGCTTCGGGACGCCGCTGGTCGCCATCGTCGCGAGCGCGGTCGTGATGCTCGGGTCGGTCGCGCTACCGACCGAGAGCGCGGGGAACATGTCCAGCCTGTTCTTCCTGCTCTCCTTTATCGTCGTCAACGGGGCCGTTATCAGGCTCCGCCGGGAACGTCCGGACATGACTCGCCCGTACGAGATGCCGTACTACCCGGTCCCGCCGGTGATGGGTATCCTGTTGAACCTGGCGCTGACGGGCGTGCTCGTGGTCTACCTCGTCCGCACGGACCCTGTCGCGCTGGGACTGAGCGTCGGGTGGATCTCGCTGGGCGGGGTCGCGTACGTCGCGCTCGAACGATACCGCGGGTCGCCGGAGACGGGAGCGGCGTCCGAGGCGAACCCCGAGGACGACCGAGGAGCGGACGACGGGCAGAACCCGTCGGCGGAGGACGGCTGAACGGAGACCGGAGGACGAGACACATGACATCAGACCTCGACGTACTCATCGCGGGCGGCGGGCGGGTCGGCTTCCAGACGGCCGAGCTGCTCGCCGACCGGGGCCACGACGTAACGATCGTCGAACGCGACGAAGACACCTGCGCGGCCATCGCCGACGAGTGGGTGGCGACGGTCATCGAGGCCGACGCGACCGATCCGAACGCGCTGGAGCAGGCGGGGGTGACCGACGCCGACGCCGTCGCCGCGCTGACCGGCGAGACGGGACTGAACCTCGCCGTGTGTCTGGCGGTTCGCGAGCTCTCGCCGGGCACGCGGACGGTCTGTCGCGTCGAGCGCGCGTCGGGCGGCTACACCCGCTTCGTCGACGCGGTGGTCTTCCCGGAGCGGGCCGGCGCGCGGGTGGCCGCCAACGAGATCGTCGGGAGCGACGTGCAGACGCTCGCCGACGTGACCGGCGACCTCGATATACTGGACGTGCGGGTCGCCGAGGACGCGCCGGCCGCAGGCAAGCCGCTCTCGGCCGTGCGCTTCCCCAGGGGTGCGCTCGTCGTCTCCGACGACGACGGCGACAGGGTCGCATCGCCGGACACGACCCTGACTCCCGGTCGGCGGTACGTCGTCGCCGTCGAACCCGACGTCGCGGACGAGGTGATGCGGTTGCTGCGCGGGTGACCTCGCCGTCCGCGGGAGCGAACCGCGACGTGACGGGAGCAAACCGGACGGGCCGAGAGGGGACCGCACGTGACGGGCCCGCTACGCGTCGGCCTCGATAGCGTCGATGCAGTCGTCGACGATGTCGGGGACCGCGACGGTCGCGTCCTCGTCGAACCAGACGAAGTATCCCTCGGTATCGGACGGGTCGCTCTTCGGTAGACTGGCGGAACTAGCGGAACACGTTGACAGCGATGCAA
>JBDGSU010000141.1:0-5091 GCA_042217395.1 Halosimplex sp. | reverse complement strand
CACGGTCGTCCAGCGCGACACGTTCATCACGTCGGGGGTGACCCTGACCGCCAACCCCTCGAAGGCCAACGAGGTTGCGGTCAAGGCCGGCGCCGACTACCTGGTGGCGACCGCCGACGGGACGCCCGCGATCGCCTCCTGGCGGTTCGGTCTCGGTCGCGTCGTCTCGGTCACCGCCTACGGCGAGGACGGCGGTCTCGACGGCCTGCTCGAAGAGCCCGACTCGCTGGTGGTCACGAAGTCGGTCAACTACGCCATCGGCGACCCCGGTCGGACCCGAACGGGCGTGACCGACGTGAGCGACGCCCGCGTGGGCGAGCCGGCGACGCTCACCTATCGCGGCGACGAGCGGCCGTCCGTCGAGACCGTCAGCTTCCGACAGGTCGGCGAGGGGGTGTTCCGCGGCGAGTTCACCCCCCGCGAGGCCGGCTATCACTCCGTGCTCGACGCGAGCTACGCGGCGAACTACCCCGTCGAGTACGGGCGACTCGGCGTCGACCCGCGCCTGGAGCGGCTGGTCGACCTGACCGGCGGCCGGGAGTTCGCTCCCGACGAGGGGGCGGCCATCGCGAGGCTGGCGCGCGAGCGGTCGACGCGGGTCAGGTCCGTGCGCGACGCCTGGGGGTGGGTCGCGCTGCTCGGGGCGTTCGTCGTGTTCGCCGCCGAGGTGGTCGTCCGGCGAGTTCAAGTGTACCGCGGCCGCACCTCACTCACGAGTGGTCTCCCATGAGCGCGGTCGGGCGTAAGATCAGCGTCGGACTGGTTCTCCTCCTCGCCCTCGCCGTCGCCGGCGTCGCCGGGGCGACGGTGTTCTACCAGGACTCCGCCCAGCGGCTCCGCGGACAGAACGACGCTCTCCGCACCGAGACGGCCCAGCTCCGGGCGGAGCTGAACGAGACGCGCACGCAGCTCAACCGGACACGCGCCAAACTCAACGAGACGCGCACCACGCTCCACACGCGCACGCGGGACGTCGACCAGGTCGCCGCGAAGCTCAACCGAACCGAGCGGCGGCTCAACGCCACGCAGTCGGAACTGGTCCGCACGCGCACCCTGCTCGACGCCGCCCGGGAGAACGTCAGCCGTCTCGAAAAGCGGGTCGACGAACTCGAGACGAAGCGCGACGACCTCCGGAGGAAGGTCTCGAACCTGCAGGACCGACAGGACGAACTCGAGACCATCATCTCGGACCTGCGCGGACGGGTCGACACGCTCGAGGCCGACCTCTCGGACGCCGAGGACCGGGTCGACGAACTCGAGGCGCAGGTCTCGAAACTCGAGACCGAGAACGAGAACCTCCGGACGGCCGTGGGGGAACGGAACGAGCGGATCGACGCGCTCGAGGGGAACGTGACCGACCTGCAGAACGACCTCCGGCAGCGAGAGTCGGTGATCGACGACCTGCGGACGGACCTGCAGGCGCTCAATCGGACGCTCGACGACCGCAACGAGCGGATCGATACGCTCGAGTCCGACCTGGACGACCTCTGTTCGGACCCCGCGAACCGGAACAAGACGGCCTGCGAGGGGTACGGCGGATGAGCGGAGACGACGCCCGCGACCGGATGGCCGAGGCGCTCTCCGAGATCAGGCGCGAGGGATGGAAGGCGGCCGCGGTGACCGGAATCGTCGACGCGACGGCGGTCTTCCTGGCCGCGAACCTCGCGCTCGCGGTCCTCGAGCCCGCGTGGCTCCCCGAGCGGCTGGCGGTCCCGGCGAGCCTGACCGGCCCGGTCGGCGACGCCGTCGGTCGCGACCTGAGCGCGGCCGCCCTGCCCGGTTCGGCCACCGCGGCGGCCGCGGTCGGCCTGCTCGCGTTCGCGGCCGTCGTCTGGAACCGGGTTCGAACGCCGCTCGTCGAGCAGTTCGAGGCGGTCAACCCCCCGGTGGCCGAGAAGCTCCGGACCGCCCGCGACGCGGTCGAGGCCGACGCCGACTCGCGGATGGCTCGCCGCCTCTACGCCGAGGTGCTGGCCGACCTCCGCGAGAGCTCCGCGTTCGGCCTCGTGAACCTGGGACGGCTCGGTGCGGTGACGGTCGTCCTCGTCGCGCTGAGTCTCGCAACCCTCCAGGTCGCCGTCGTCGACCTCTCGCTGTTCGACCGGCCGGCGCCGGCGACCGGCGGTGCGAACGAGACAGCGCAGAACTACACGGGCCTGCTCGACGGCGAGCAGGTGCTCGGCGACCGCGAGGAGGTGTCGGCCGGCGAGCAGAACCAGACCGCGGAGCTCGAATCCTCGGGCGGCGGCCGCGACGTCGACGAAACGCGTGAGTTTCCCGACCGCCGGCAATCCACCGGTGGCGGCGGGGATTCGGGCGGCGTCGACAGCCAGCAGGCCGAGTTCGCCGCTCCCGAACAGGTCGAGGACGCCGAACTCGTCCGGGAGTACAACCGCCGGATCCGCGACGAGACGGGGTCGGGCGACGGTGACGGCGGCGCGGACGAAGGCGATAGCGGTTCGGGCGGCGGGGGAACGGGCTGAGACGAGGCGATCACCAATGCAAGACGAACCCGACATCGAGAGCGACGGCGTGGAGGCGCTTCAGGAGAAAGTGGCGACGGCTCGCGAGGAGGTGGGACGGCGCATCGTCGGCCAGCGCGAGGTGCTCGAACAGCTGTTCGTCTGCGTCCTCGCCGACGGCAACGCCCTGCTCGAATCGAACCCCGGCCTCGGCAAGACGACGATGGTCCGCACGCTCGCGGAGGTGACCGATCTCGCGTTCTCGCGGGTACAGAACACGCCCGACCTGATGCCCTCGGACATCACGGGCACGGAGATCATCCGCGAGACCGAGGGCGGCCGCGAGTTCGTCTTCGAGAAGGGGCCCGTCTTCGCGAACGTCGTCCTGGCCGACGAGATAAACCGCGCGACGCCCAAGACCCAGGCCGCGCTGCTCGAGGCCATGCAGGAACGGCAGGTCACCGCCGGCGGCGACACCTACGACCTGCCCGACCCCTTCTTCGTCCTCGCGACCCAGAACCCCATCGACCAGGGCGGCACCTACGCCCTCCCGGAGGCCCAGACCGACCGCTTCATGCTCAAACTCCTCGTCGACTACCCCGAGGCCGAGGAGGAGCGCGACATCGTCGACCTCTACACGAGCGGGAGCCGACAGGTCCCCGTCGAGAAAGTGCTGACCCGCGCGGAGATCCGCGAGGCCCAGGACCTCGTTCGCGAGGTGCCCATCGCCGATGACCTGCGCGACGAGGCCATCGAGGTCGTCCGCGCCACCCGCGAGGCCGACGCCGTCGAGTTCGGCGCCAGCCCCCGGGCGAGCATGGCGCTCGTCGTCGCCTCGAAGGCCCGCGCGTTCCTCCGCGGGCGCAGCCACGTCTCGCGGGAGGACATCGAGGCGCTGGCCGCGCCCGTGCTCCGCCACCGGATCATCCTCGACTTCCGCGCCGAGCGCGACGGCCAGACCACCGACGACGTGATCGCCGACCTGCTCTGATGGCGATCGACCCCGACTTCCTCGACGAACTCGACCGCTTCGACGCGGCGCTGGATCGCGAGACCGCCGCCCTCCGCCAGGGCGAGCAGCGCTCGCCGCGCGTCGGCGAGGGGCTCACCTTCAGCGACTATCGCCGCTACTCCCCCGGTGACGACACCCGCCTCGTCGACTGGAAGCTCTTCGCCCGCACCGAGGAGTACTACATCAAGCAGTTCGAGGAGGAGCGCAACCTGACCGTCCACGTGCTGCTGGACTCGTCGGCCTCGATGGACTACGGCGAGGGACCGGCCCACAAGTTCGAGTACGCGGCGAAGGTCGGCCTCGGCTTCTGCTATCTCACCGCCGAGGAGCACAACGACTTCCGCTTCTCGACGATGACCGGGCACGTCGACCGGCTGGACGCGGGACGGTCCAACCGGGGGGAAGTCCTCGGACTCATCGACCAGGTCAACGGGATCGAACCGGCGGGCGCGGTCGACTTCGAGACGGTGCTCGAAGCCTACGCCGACCGGATCCGCTCGCGGTCGCTCGTGGTCGTCGTCTCGGACTGCCTCGATTCGCCAGAGGCCATCGAGTCCGGGGTCTCCGCGCTGGCTCGTACCGACGTCGACGTGTTGCTCGTCCGCGTGATGGCTCCCGAGGAACGCGACCCCGACGTCGTCGGTGACGCGCTGTTCGCCGACCCCGAGAGCGAGACGACCCGTCGCTCGTATTTCAGCCAGTCGCTCGCCGAGTCCTACCGGTCCCGACTGGACGAGCACGTCGACGAGGTGAAAAACCGCGTGACCGGACTGGGCGGTGAACACGTGCTCGTCGATACCGGCGACGAGTACTTCGACTCGTTCGCGAAGGTGTGGCAGGGGTGAAGTTCCGTGGTCGATCAGCCCGTTTTCGGCCCCGTCGACTCCGTTAATATTCCCTGATACTGATGTGAATAACTCGCAAGATACAGAGGACGAATGCGACACGGAGAGTACAGATCTCACTAGTCAACTCTGCTGTGCTACTTAATACCAAACCCTTATCCGCCTAACCTTCGATACCTAATGTACGGAGCCACGATCACACTAAGTGTCCGCGCCCCCACCATTGAGGGGCCGTTTGAGCCGGGTTCCCCGGCCGCGCAATCGCACCACGTTCTCCTCGCGTGGGTCGTCACGCGGGACGCTTCACACAGGACGCCCGTTCCGCAATAGCGAGCAAGCCGCGCATGATCCCACTTCCGAATCCACCCGACGAGACGCGTATCAGGACACCGCCATCGGTTCGACCGTCCGCTCCACCACCCGGTCGCGTCTCGGAGGGACAGTCCCGATGAGCGTCATCGTCGAGTTTACGCTCCCCGCCGAGTCGTTCCCGTTCGGACGGGCCACGAGTGGCGACCCGAACGTCCGTGTACAGCTCGAACGGCTCGTCCCGCTCGAGGAAGCCCGCATCCCGTTCCTGTGGGCGACCGGCGACGACTTCGACCGATTTGAACGCCACCTCCGCGAGAGCGATATCGTCGAATCCATCGAAGCCCTCTCACACGTCGGCGATAGCGTTCTCTACTACGTCGAGTGGTACACGGACAAGGAGACCTTCCGTATGTGTTTACCCCGAGGACGCAACAGCGGGCACAGCCTGAGCTCGTGAAAT
>JBDGSU010000006.1:0-5099 GCA_042217395.1 Halosimplex sp. | reverse complement strand
AGATGCTGCTGATGATCCTCGCGGGCGGCGTCTGGGCGACCGGCCTGGCCGTCGCGGTCGGCACCCTCGCCGGCTACAAGGGCGGCACGATCGACCGCGTGCTGATGTCGTTCTCGGACCTCGTGATGGCGATCCCCGGCCTCCCGCTGGTGATCATCCTCGCGTTCACGTTCAACCCGCAGAACCCGATCTTCGTCGGGATCATCATCAACATCAACTACTGGGCCGGGCTCGGTCGCTCGCTGCGCTCGCAGGTGCTGACGATCCGCGAGGAGAGCTACGTCGAGGCCTCGCGCACGATGGGCGTCTCGACGCCGCGGATCATCCGCAAGGACGTGATCCCCAACCTGATGCCGTACATCACGGTCAACTTCGTGTTCGCGGCCCGATACGTGGTGTTCGCCTCGGTCGGCCTGTTCTTCCTGGGCGTGTTGCCCTACCAGCAGGCCAACTGGGGCGTCACGCTCCAGCGGGCCTACTCGGGCGGCGCGCTGTTCTCGCCCGAGGCGGCCCACTGGCTGATCGCGCCGATGGTCGCCATCGGCATGCTCTCGCTGGCACTGATCCTCCTCGGACAGGGGCTCGACCGCGTGTTCAACCCGCGCGTGCGCACCCGGCTGGCCGGGGAATCCGAATCGACCGCCGCCGAAGAGGAAGAAGACACCTTCGGCGGGAAGGTGATGTGAGATGGCTACCGACGACCAACAGACCCACTTCGAAACCGACGACCCGATCGTCGAGGTCCGGAACATCTCCGTGACCTACGACGAGGGAGAGACGTACGTACTCAACGACGTGAGCATGGACCTCGAACGCCGGGAGATCCTCGGCGTCGTCGGGGAGTCGGGGTCGGGCAAGTCGATGTTCGCATCGGCGCTGCTCGACGCCATCCCCGACCCGGGACTGCTCACCGGGAAGGTCCTCTACCACGGCGCCGACGGCGAGACCGTCGACGTCCTCGAACTCGACCACGAGGAGCTGTACAGGTTCCGCTGGGAGGAGATCTCGATGGTCTTCCAGGGCGCGATGAGCTCGTTCAACCCGACCATGAAGGTCGGCGCGCACTTCCGGGAGACGCTGAAGGCCCACGACAAGAACGTCGAAGAGGGGATGGCGTTCGCTCGCCAGCTCCTCTCGGACCTGTATCTCGACCCCGAGCGCGTGCTCGGGTCGTACTCCCACGAGCTCTCGGGCGGGATGCAACAGCGGGCGCTCATCGCCCTCTCGGTCGTCCTCGAACCCGAGGTCCTGGTGATGGACGAGCCGACGGCCGCGCTGGATCTCCTGATGCAGCGGTCGATCCTGATGTTGCTCAACGACCTCCAGGAGAAGTACGACCTGACGATGCTGTTCATCACGCACGACCTGCCGCTGGTCGCGTCGCTGGCCAGCCGTATGGGCGTGATGTACGCCTTCGAGATGATCGAGATCGGCCCGCGCGACGAGGTCATCGGCGACTCCGGCCACCCCTACACCAGGGCGCTGCTGAACGCGACGCCGAACCTCGACGCGCCGCTCGAGGAGATGAAGCCCATCGAGGGACAGAGCCCGGCACCGGTCAACGTGCCCGACGGCTGCTCGTATCACCCGCGCTGTCCGCTCGCCGACGACGAGTGCATCAGCGACCACCCCGACTTCTACTCCGTCTCGGCCGGCCACGGCGCGGCCTGTCACCACTGGGAGCAGGCCCAGTCGGAGATCCGCCTCAACTTCGAGGCGGCGGACTCGGGCGGTGACGGCGACGTCGCCGCCGACGGCGGCCGCCCGCTCTCGTCCGCGGCCGACGGCGACGAGCGCGGCTCCGGCGCGCACGACACGTCGAGCGCGTCCGACGGAGGTGCGGGCCGATGAGCGACGCGCGACAGCCCGCGGCCGGCGCGACGGTCGAGGGACGCAGCGACGAGCCGGTGCTCTCGCTCGACGGCGTCGAAGTCCACTTCGAAGAGGAACAGGGATTCATCGAATCCTTCCGCGAGGACCCGGACGTGGTCCAGGCGGTCAACGGCGTCTCGCTGGACATCTACGAGAAGGACGTCGTGACGCTGGTCGGCGAGTCGGGCTGCGGGAAGACGACGCTGGGCAAGACCTGTATCGGGCTTCAGGAGCCGACCGCGGGCACCGTCGAGTACCGCGGGACGGACATCTGGGAGGCCAGGCGGGGCAACGCGGACATCGAGTTCTCGGAGATCCGCAAGTCCCTGCAGATCATCCACTAGGACCCCGGCTCGTCGCTCAACCCCAACCGGCGGATCGTCGAGATCCTCGCCGAGCCGATCAAACAGACCCACCCGAACCTCGGGTCGGGCGAGCGCCGCGAGCGCATCTTCTCGCTGCTCGAGCGCGTCGGGATGAACCCGGCGGCGGACTTCGCCGAGCGCTATCCCCACCAGCTCTCGGGCGGGGAGCAACAGCGCGTCGCGCTGGGTCGCGCGCTGTTGATGAACCCGGACGTCATCCTCGCCGACGAGGCCATCTCGGCGCTGGACGTCTCCCTGCGCGTCGAGATGATGGACCTGATGCTCGACCTGCAGGAGGAGTTCGACACCTCCTACGTGTTCATCAGCCACGACCTCTCGAACGCCCGCTACTTCAGCGAACACGGCGGCGGGCGCATCGGCGTGATGTATCTCGGCCAGCTCGCCGAGATCGGTCGCGCGGAGACGCTGATCAACGACCCGCGCCACCCGTACACGAGCGTCCTGCGGTGGGCGACGCCGGATCTCGGCCTCGACGCCGAACAGGCCGGCGAGCCGCCCATGCGGAAGATCGACGTGCCCGACCCGGTGGACCCGCCGTCGGGCTGTCGGTTCCACACGCGCTGTCCGGAGGCTCGCGAGGTCTGCGCCTCCGAGGAGCCCGACCTCTACGAGATCGAGGGCGTCGAGCAGGCCGCCGCCTGTTTCCGCGAACTCGACGAGCACGAGTACTGGGACAGCCCCGAGATCCAGGACGACGAAGAGAGCTTCGGACTCGAAGGGTAACCCCCGGCGGGACCCGTCGAGTCCAGCCGCCGTTCTCCCGTTTCGCGACCCGGAGCCGCCGGACGGTAACCGACGGGGGCGCGTCCACCAGTTTCATTACTGGCCACCCCTTCCCGACAGATATGCCCGGTCGAGAAGCCGTCGTTGACGCCGCCTGTGGCCAGCGCGAGCAGGCGAAACCGCTCTTGCTGGTGCTCTCGTTCCTGGCCGCGTTGCTCGCGATATCGCTGCTTGTCCTCGACCCGAACACGGTGGCGTACAACATGGCTCTGCTCGACGTGGGGGTCCTCGCGGTCGGGTTCGTCCTGTTCGGCGGAACGTTCTGGTACTGCACCCGCCGGGAGATGGACGACGAGGAGGAACTGGGACGTCGCTACCGGGAAGAGTCCTGACACGGAGTATTGCAAGTCAGTCCTATAGTAGAATTTGAAAGCGTTTGCACGGTCGATCGCACGCAGTCGTGCGATCGTCCGAGCCATGTCTTTCAAATTCTACTATAGCGTGTCATAGAATCATTCACAGCCGATCAGTACGGAGTGCTTGTTTATCCGGAGTTTCGAGTACGCGCATTCTGGAAGGAAGTCGGGCGACCGCGACCGCAGTCGACGGAAAGTGCTGAAAGCCCTCGGCGCACTCGCGGTCGCTGAGCGACATATCCTCGCGGCCTGCGGCCGCTTCGGATAGGGGTCGCTCAGACGACTCAACTACACGCGAGCGCGCCTCGCCCTTTCAATCCACCAGGACCGCAACCGCACAGCACCGCAGACAGCCACACACCTCCCCAGCCGATTCGCTCACTCGCTGCGCTCGTTCGCTCATCCCTCGCACGATACTGTCGCGAGTTTCGTCTCGCGACAGCGTGCGCCGCGTTGGATTGCTACGTCTGTCACCTGCATTGAGCATCCGGCGCCGAAGGCGCCGGTTCACCGGAACCGAGCGGAGCGAGGTTCCGGCCTTTTTCACCCATGTTTTTGCCGGCCGGGTGCCCGCAGCGCCCTTCGGGCGCGAGGACACCCGGCCGGGAAAAAGATGGTCTCAGTGCGAGTCCAGGTAGTCGGCGGTCTCGGCGGCGAGGTCGCGGACGTCCTCGTCGTCGTCGGTCTCGGCGACGGTCCGGAGCCGGTCGACGGTCACGGTCGCCTCTGCGAACCCGAGCGTCCGGATGGCCCGGGCCCGGAGCGTCTCGCTGTCGCGGTCGAGACAGTCGACGACGGCGTCGACCGCGGGCGCGACGGTCTCGGGGTCGCGCTCGGCGAGCGCGCGGAAGACGTCGAGGAACGCGCCGGCGACGTTGGGGTCCTCGTCGCCGACGAGCGGCGTCATCTCGTCGACGAGGCCGGCGACCGCGTCGGGGTCGTGCTCGGCGACGGCGACGACGACGTTGGAGAGGGCGGCCCGCGCGACGACGCGCTTTCTGGCCTCCTCCTTGGTCTCCTGGCGGATGTTGTCGGCGGCCTGGGCGGCCTCGCCGCCCATCGACTCGGCCTGCTCGACGTAGGCTTGCAGGTCCGACTGGGCCAGCGTCGCCTCCGAGTCGGCGACGGCGGTGACCAGTCGGTCGACGAACGGGGCGACGGCCTCGGGGAACTCGACGACGACGTTGCCGAGGATGCGCGCGCCGACCATCCGGACGCCGCCGAGGTCGCTCTCGGCGAGGTCGACGACGGGGCCCAGATCGTCGGCGACCGCGCCGGGGTACGCGTCGGAGAGTTCGGTGAGCGCGATGGCCGCGTGGCGGGAGACGGCGAGGCTCTCGTCGGCGGTCCGGGCGACGAGGTCGTCGGCCAGTCCCAGGATCGATTCGACCCGGTCGGCGGCGAGCGCGGCGCAGGCGCGGGCGCCTCGTTGTCGAACGACGGGGTCGTCGGCGTCGAGCGCGGCGCGTACCTCCGCTTCGGTCACGTCGTCGGCGGTGAGCGATTCGAGCGCGACGTCCGCGAGCGGCGGTTCGGACCCGTCAGACATGTCTACACGTCATCCGCGGTGGTCATATATACGTGGCGGTCGCCCGGGAACGCGGATTCGACTTCGTCGGGGACTCCGCCGCCGGCGCGTCCGCGATCCGGGTCGAGAGCGTTTGGAAAAGAGTTTTGCGTGCCGAATCGTTACGGACAGTGA
>JBDGSU010000008.1:0-5102 GCA_042217395.1 Halosimplex sp. | reverse complement strand
GGACAGTGATGCAATCGGATCGGGAACGCGGGATACCACGACGGCAGTTCGTCAGGTCCGCGGTGGCGATCGGGGGGTCGAGTGCGCTGTCGGCCTGTCTGAGCCGCGAGAAGTCGCTGCTCGGCGGCGAGGACACGGAGACGCCGGCCGAGACCGACGACGGGTCGGGATCGGAGTCGCGCATGATGCCGCGGGGCGACCCGGACGCCCTGCCGGACGCCATCCACAAGTGGAGCGACTATCTGATACTGGACGCACACGGGAACACCGTCCCGCCCCAGCACCAGCTGATACTCGGGCTCTCCTACGAGGGGTCGGTCCCGCCGACCGAGTCCGAGCGCGAGCAGGTCGACGCCGCGTTCCGGACCCTCGAGACGGCCTTCCAGTGGGGGACCGGCGGCGACCCGACCGCGACGTTCAACCGCGGGCTCCTCTACCTGATCGGTTACGCGCCGAACTACTTCGAACAGGTGGGCGAGGTCCCCGACAACCTGATGAGGCCGGAGACGCTCCTCGAGCGGGTCGGCGAGGACCCCTCGAAGACCGACGGGTTCGACGCGGTGGTCGTGCTGACGAGCGACGTGGGCGCGGCCGTCCTCTCGGCGGAGGAGGCGATCCGGGGGAACAGCGACACCGTCAACGGCGTCGAGGTCGAGGGGTCGCTCGACGGCGTCTTCTCCGTGGCCGAGCGCCGGACCGGCTTCGCCGGGAAGGGCATCCCGGCGGAGAAGCTCGACCACGAGGAGATCCCCGAGAGCGCCCCCCTGGCGATGGGGTTCAAGTCGGCGTTCGGCGACGGCCTCCCGAGCGAGGACGCGGTGAAGATCGAGGACGGCCCCTTCGCCGGCGGGACGACCTACGCGCTCTCGCGGATCCGCGAGAACCTCGACGAGTGGTACGACTACGACCACGAGGGCCGCGTCGAACGGATGTTCTGTCCGGCCCACGACCCCGAGGAGGTCGGCCCGACCGGAGCGGGTCTGGGCCCCGAGAGCGGGATCACGGAGGAGGACGTGGAGAAGATAGACGAGTACGCCGAGGAGTACGGCGTCCTCGGACACGCCCAGAAGGTCGCCCGGGCCAGGGGCGACGAGGACTTCTCGCCGAAGATCCTCCGGCGCTCGGAGGGCTTCGCCACGGACGCGCCCGAGCACACCGGCTTCAACTTCTCCTCGGTGCAGCGCTCGCTGGAGTCGTTCGTCGACGCGCGCAAGGCGATGAACGTCGACGAGTACGACGTCGACGTCGCGCCGGAGGACAGCGGGATCGTCGACTTCCTCGAGACGATCAACCGCGGGACCTACGTCGTACCGACGCGCGACGAGCGCGCTCTCCCGGAGGTGTAGCCGATGGTCTCACAGCGCGCGTCGGGGTCGAACGCGGTCGCGGCCCGCGCCGTCCTCGCGGTCGCCGTCGCGGCGCTGGTCGTCCTCTCTGGTTGTTCCGGCGTCGTCGGCAGCCTCGGCGGCGGCGACCGGCAGGCCCCGCCGCCCACGTTCGAGAACGCGACCGCCGCGGCCGGGCTGAACTACCACGGCTCCGGGAGCGGCGTCGGCGCCGGCAACAACGCCGTGTACGCGCTCGACGCCAACCGCGACGGCTGGCGCGACCTCCTGGTCATGGGCGGCGACAGGCCGGTCCTCTACGTGAACACCGGCGGGCAGTTCGAGCGGTCGGACTCGCTCCCGGACCCGACGGCGGGACTCGAGGGGACCGACTGGTTCAAAAGCGCCAGCGTCGTCGACTACGACGGCGACGGCTGGGACGACCTCATCTTCTTCCGGAAGCAGGACTCCCCGGTCGCGTTCCACAACGACGAGGGCACCTTCGAGCGAACCGACCTGGGCCTCGGGAACCTGACGTACCCGCTGGGGGCCACCGCGGCCGACTACGACGGCGACGGCGACACGGATCTCTTCGTCTACCAGTCCGGCGACTGGCACGAGGACAAGCCCAAGGGCTACTTCTACCTCTCCGGGCACGTCCCCGACGACAACGGCAACCCCAACTACCTCTACGAGAACACGGGCAACGGGAGCTTCGAGCGCGTCGACGCCCCGAACATCCGAGGCAATCGCTGGAGCCTCGCGGCGAGTTTCGTCGACCTCACCGGGGACGGCCGGCCGGACATCCACGTCGCCAACGACTACAACAACGACACCATCTACATCAACCAGGGGAACGGCGAGTTCGAGCAACGCTTGCTCGGCGGGTCGACCGCCCGCAACGGAATGGCCTCGGAGGTCGCGGACGTGAACCGCGACGGGCGGATGGACGTCTTCGTCACGAACGTCTACATCCCCATCGACAAGCAGAAGATGGGCGAGGAGCGCTACAACCGCCTCAAGCGGTTCCTCGCGTTCGTCATCCACTCCGGGCGGACGAAGGGCAACACGCTCCTCATCAACCAGGGCGACGGCGAGTTCGTCGACAGGGCGGACGAGTACGGCGTCCGTCACGGCGGGTGGGGGTGGGCCGCCAGCCTCACCGACTTCAACAACGACGGGCGCCGGGACCTGATCCACGCCACCCAGCACGTCGTCAAGATCGACTACGACGACCCCAAGTGGACCATCCCGATGGTCTGGCAGCGCAACGAGACCGGGTTCGAGCGCATCAACAAGTCCGTCCACGGGATGAAGTCCCACGACAGCCGCGGGATGACGACGCTCGACTACGACAACGACGGCGACCGCGACATCGTCCTCGCGACGTACGCGGGGCCGACGGTCCTCTACGAGAACACCGTCGAGAGCGGGAACGCGGTGGAGTTCGAGGTCGTCGACGGAGCGGGCGCGACCGCGCTCGGCGCGAACGTGTCCGTCACCGTCGACGGCGAGCGGGAGGCGGTCGTCAGGCAGACCGACCAGAACGACTTCTTCTCCCAGGAGTCGCGGTCGCTGCACGTCGGCCTGGGGAGCGCGGATTCGGCGACCCTCCACGTCACCTGGCCCGACGGGAGCACGGCGACGCACGAGGTCGACGCCAACGCGCGCTACCGGATCGCGCCCGACGGCGTCGAGACGGTGGCGAACCTCACCCGCGCCGACGGCGGGGGCTGAGGCCCCGACCGCGTCACCGGTTCCGATTCAGAGCCGTTCGCTGTACATGATGACGTCCTCGCCACGGCCGGGGCTCCAGACGATCCGGACCGTCGACCCCTCGCTGGCCTGGACGACCGTGCTCTCGCCCTCGGTGACGGGGTCCGTCCAGTCGGTCTTGCGGCGGTAGCTCTCGACCCTGACCGCGAGCTCGTCCGTCCGGACGGGGTCGCCGCCGGCGTGGGTCACCCGCACCGCGGTGTCGTTGATCCGTTCGACCGTCCAGTTCACGTCGGGCGCGTCGACGTCCGAGGCGCCGCCCGCGATGTTGAGGCCGACGACGACCACGCCGACGACGACGGCCGCGACTATCGCCGCCCCGACGAGGTTCAGCGCCGTGTCGCCGTCCATACGGAGTCGGTCGTTCCCGGAGCGACATCAGTGTCCCGGCCGGACGGCGGGCCGAGAGCGTTTTCACGGACCGGTACGCACACCCGGGTATGCGCTGGGCGCTGCGCGGGTTGATGGTCGTCGTCGGGGTGTTGACCCTCGCCGTCTACCTGGCCGGCGCGTATCTGGTCTCCGTGCTCGCCCGTGAACTGTGGGCGATCCGGCCGTCGCTGTCGACGCTGGCGCTCTATCTGGGGGCGCTGACGGTCGCCTTCGCGTTCGTGAGCTACCAGGTCGGGACGGCTCGGATACTGCGGGACCTGCGGGCCTGGGAGCTGCCGGTCGACCGCGGGCGGCCGCTGTACGACCGGCTCGACGCCTACAGCGCGGCGATGAACGTCGAACGGCCGACGGTGCTCGTCGCCGAGATGGGCCAGCCGAACGCGCTGGCGCTCGGCGGCGGATTCGGTCGCGGCCACGTCGTCGTCGACCGGCGGCTGTTCCGGCTGCTCACGCTCGAGGAGCTGTCGGCCATCTGCGCGCACGAACTGGCCCACATCGAGCGCAGGGACAGTCTCGTCCAGACGTTCGGCTACAGCCTCCTGCAGACGCTGTCGGGGGTGGTCTTCCTCGCGCTCGCGCCGCTTCTGGCGGTCGGTGCCGGGCTGGCGCGGGGCGTCGCGCTCGTCCGCGGACGGCCGGAGGCGTGGCCGCGGACGGTCCCCGGTCGCCTGCAGCGGGGGGTGGTCGGGGCGGTGTCGCTCGCCTTCTTCGCGCTGACGCTGGCGCTCCTGGCCCACTCGCGGCGCCGCGAGTTTGCGGCCGACGACCGCGCGGCCGCGGTGACGGGCGACCCGCTGGCGCTCGCGCGGGCGCTCCGGAAGATTGAGCGGGCGAGCCGGTCGCCGTGGTCGCTGCTGTCCCCGCTGTACGTGCACGGCGAGGACGAACCCCCGCTCACGCGGTGGCTGTCGACCCACCCGGACACCGACGAGCGGGTCGAACGGCTCCTGGCGCGCGCCGAACGCGACCGGCGGGCTCGCACCGAACGCGGGCGGCCGTGACGGTCCGCGGCGCCGGCGGTCACCGTCGCTCCCCCGACGGTCGACGGCGCCGTTCCCCGTTTCCCATCGCCGAACGGTTGCCGGTTCGGTTCGTATTCGAAAACCCTATACTCGCCTCACGAGACGTTGGATCCAGCATGAGTGAATCCCCCGAGGGGAGCGTCCGAATCGGGCTGAACGGCTTCGGCCGCATCGGTCGCAACGTGTTCCGCGCGTCGCTGGGCGACCCGCGCGTCGAGGTCGTCGGTATCAACGACGTGATGGACGACGAGGACATGGCGTATCTCGCGAAGTACGACACCGTCATGGGTCGGCTCGACGGCGTTCGGCTCGACGAGGGCGTCATGACCGTCGACGGCACGGACTTCGCCGCTTCCGTCCACGAGGAGACCGACCCCGCCGAACTCCCGTGGGACGAGCTGGACGTCGACGTCGCCTTCGAGTGTACCGGCATCTTCCGCACCTACGACGACGCGAGCAAGCACGTCGAGGCCGGCGCCGACACGGTGGTCATCTCGGCGCCGCCGAAGGGCGAGAAACCGGTCACACAGATCGTCTACGGCGTCAACCACGACGAGTACGACGGCGAGGACGTCGTCTCCAACGC
>JBDGSU010000033.1:0-5135 GCA_042217395.1 Halosimplex sp. | reverse complement strand
AGATGGCCGTCTCGCAGTCGGGACACCAGATGGTCGGCGCGCGCTGGCGGTACTCGCGGCCCCGCTCGTACAGGTCGACGAACGAGAGCTGAGAGATGCGCTGGACGCGCGGCTCGATGGTCTTGTAGGTGTTGTCCCAGTCGACGGAGACCGCGAGCGACTGGACGTCGTCGGTGAACGCGTCCTCGTAGTCGGTGCAGACCTCGCGGCACTTCTCCTGGAACTCCCGACGGGTGAAGTCCTGGTGGCGGATGCCCAGCTCGCGCTCGGTCAGGCGCTCCGAGGCGATGCCGTTGTCGTCGTAGCCGAACGGGAAGTAGACGGCCGGGTCGGCCATCCGGTGGTACCGGGCGACGAAGTCCTGCAGGGTGAACTGGTAGAGGTGACCCATGTGGAGGTCGCCCGAGACCGTCGGCGGTGGCGTGTCGATGCTGAACGCGGTGTCGGCGTCGAGGGCGGCCTCGCGGTCGTAGGCGTAGGTGTCCGCCTCGACCCAGCGGCGCTGCCACTTCCGCTCGACCTCGTCGGGCTCGTACTCGCTGGGGAGGCTCGCGCGGCGGTCGGACCCCTCGGCGGCGGCCTCCGCGTCTCCGGCGTCGGCGCCTCCCGCGTCGCTGTCGGTGCTCATCGCGCGTCACCCCTGGAGGACGGTCGCGCTCTGGCCCCGAGCGCGGCGGGTATCGGGCGGTGCGTGCGGACTGTGTGTGTCGTGTCGTACATCGGTCTGTCTGGCGAGTGGTCGGCGAAGCGGTGCGGTCGCGGTCAGAATGAGGTGTGTCGGGGCTAGGGGGCCCCTACACGTACGGGTACGGCTACCGAGCGCGCGGGCTCGTTCGTGACGGCTGCCTCGGTCGCGGCGAACGGCCCTGTCATCGGTAGAGAGTGGACGAGGCGCGAAAATAACTCTTACGTCATGGTGACAGTCCTCCCCGGACCGCCGATGGAGTCCGCCCCGCCGCTACGACCGGTCGAGTTTGGCGCGGCGCGCCCGGTTGAGCGCGTCACAGACGGCGCCCTGCCCGCCCATGTTGACTCCGGCCAGCCGCGTTCGTTTGCGGATCACGTCGAACCGCTCGGGCGGGATCGGGTCCCCCTCGGGCGTGAGGAACACGCGGTCGTCCGGCTCGGTGACGTGGCCGGTCGTCCGGGCCTTGGCCAGGTACCGTTCGACCGGTTCCCGGTCGGCGACGACGCGGATCCCGTCGACGGCGATCACCGCGCCCTCGTCGGCCAGTTCGAGGTCGCGCCCGCGGAGCGAGACGACCTGCTCGGGACGGAGGCCGGCGTCGAGACAGGCGCTCACGGCCTCGTGCTGGCGCGAGAGGCGGGCCTTGTCGTCGAGCGTGGCCCTGACCTCGGCGACGCCGCCGTCGGCGTCGGGGAAGGCGCTCCCGAACTCGCTGCCCGAGTTGACCCCGTGGGTGATCTCCCGGGCGTGCATGTGTTCGCGGAGTTCGATCGCGACCTCGGTGACGCCCGGCAGCGCCGCCACCTCGTCGCGGGCGTCCTCGGCCATCATCCACGCGAACGCCGGGGAACACCACGCGGTCGGGAGCGTCAGGGCCACTTCGACGCGCCCGCCGTCGACGTCGATCCGGTCGACGTACTCCAACTCGACGATCGAGCGGTCGAGTTCGGGGTCGGTCACGCGGTCGAGACGGTCCCGGACCGTCTCCCGATCGACCGGTCCCGCACCGGACCGGGCGGACCGATGTCCGGACATCAATCCGCCGCCGCGCCCGCGCCGGCGTAGTGGTCGGCGAGCCCGAACTCCTCGGTGACCGCGTCGTCGCGGAACTCGCGTTTCTTCGCCTCGATGTCGATGTCGTACAGGTCCGCGGCGTTCTCGCCCATGACCTTCCGCATCACGTCGGTCGACAGTTCCGTCCCGTACTCGGCGCGCTGGTCGGCCGTCAGTTCGGCGTTCATGACGGCGTCGACGAGCCAGTCGGGGTTCCAGAGCGCGTAGTCCGAGCCGAACAGCAGGTGGTCCTCGCCGAGCCAGTAGAGGAGTTCGCCCATGATCTCGCCGAACTTCTGCGGCCGGTTGGTGACCATCGGCGCCGCCACCGCGAGCCCGCCGTAGACGTTTGGCTCCTGAGCGGCGATCCAGCAGAAGTCGTCGAGCCTGGGCAACCCGACGTGCTCGACGACGAAGTCCAGTTCGGGGAAGGAGGTCGCGGCGTCGTCGACGTCGGCCACGTCGAAGGCGTCGCGGTTGAGCGGTCGGATCGTCGGGCCCTTGTGGGCGTGGATCTTGTCGATGCCCAGGTCGGCGCACTTCTGGAGGAACTCGAAGGACTCGTCGCTGTCGAGGCGCCACCCCTTCGAGTCCCCGTTCCACTCGGCCGTGTAGAGCTTGACGCCCTCGATGTCGTACTCTTTCTTCTGGCGCTCCAGATCCTCCATCCCCGCCTCGCCGTCGCGGGGGTCGAACCGACCGTTGTTGATGAACCGCTCGGGGTATCGGTCGGCCAACTCGGCGTTCTGGTCGATGGTGTTGAACCCCTCGTCGTAGAAGTCCGTGAGATAGGTGGGCTGGAAGATGCCCATGTCCACGGCTGCGTTGCCGAACAGGTCCTCGACCATCCGGTCGGCGCCGTACTTGCGATACTCCTCGATGGTCCACTGCTCGGCCTCGGGCGTGAACCCGGTGTGGTAGTCGTAGAAACACTGGATGAACTGCTCACCCCCCTGGTGTTTGATGTTCTCCTCCGTCGCGTCCCACAGGTGTACGTGTCCGTCGATCACGAACACCTCTTCGCCGTTTGCGTCGTACATCGCGTCCGAAAGTGAGGCGTGATAGCAAATAACGTTCATTGAAAATTATCGGGAAAGTACCGAAGAGAGACCCAACGACGGCAGATCGGCAGACCGCGCGACGACCGAAAATGATCGTTCAGTTATCATCTATCTTTATGCCGCGATCGGCCCCAGTACTCCACATGCGCGCCGCCAGGCTCCACGAGTACACGGACGACATGGCGCACGGACTGACGATAGAGGAGATCGACCGGCCAGAGATCGATTCCGGCGACGGCGTCCTGATCGAGGTCGAGGGCGCGGGCTGGTGCCAGACGGACAACCACATCATCGAGGGGATGTGGGCCGACTACGTCCCCCAGGAACTCCCGATGACGCTCGGGCACGAGAACGCCGGGACCGTCGTCGAGGTCGGCGAGGACGTGCGGACGGTCGAGCCGGGCGACTCGGTCATCTGTCACCCGGTCCAGACCTGCGGCGTCTGTCGGCCCTGCCGGCAGGGCGAGACGATGTACTGCGAGAACCAGTCGTTCAACGGCCTCACCGTCGACGGCGGGTTCGCCGACTACCTCCTGACCGGCGAGCGGTCGGTGATCGCGCTCCCCGACGGCGTCGACCCGATCGACATCGCGCCCCACGCCGACGCAGGGATCACCGCCTACCACGCCGCCAAGCGTGCCGTCGCCGACCTGAGCCCCGGCGACACCGCGGTCGTGATCGGCGTCGGCGGCCTGGGCCACATCGGCCTCCAGTGTCTCGACGCGATGAGCGCCGCCGACGTGGTCGCCGTCGACCTCAAGGAGTCCGCGCGGGACCTCGCCGGCGACCTGGGCGCCCGTCTCACCGTCGACCCGGAGAGCGAGGACGTCCCGCGGGCGATCGACGACTTCACCGACGGCGTCGGGGCGCGACAGGTGCTCGATTTCGTCGGCGCCGACTCGACGACCGCGCTCGCGCCCGATATCGTCGCCGCCGGCGGCGACCACCAGATAATCGGCTACGGCGGCCACGTCCACGAGCCCTCGCAGGCGCTCGTCAACGGCGAGTTCGCCTTCCAGGGCAACATCGTCGGCCGCTTCACCGAACTGCAGGAGCTCGTCGCGCTCGTCGAGCGCGGCGACGTGGAACTGACGACCAGCCGCTACGAACTCGACGACATCAACACCGTCGCCGAGATGCTCGAACACCGCGAGATCGACGGTCGCGCCGTCATCACGCCGTAGCGTCGCCTATCCCCGGTCGGCGAACGAATCGTACGCGCGCTTCACGCGCTCCTCGTCGGGCGTCCCGGAGTGCACCCACAGTCCCCAGGTCCACGACCGCGATTCCCCCTCGTCCAGGGTGTCGACGGTGCCCCAGGTCGGATTCGCGGCCAGGAACCCGAACGGTTCGTCCATGACGAACCAGTTGACCGGATCCGCACCGTTCTCGGGGTGGTCGAACATCGCGATCCCGGCCGACCAGGGATCGCCGACCGCGCCGGCGCCGGCCCGCCCGTCGAGCGAGCCCGAGTAATCGCACCACCGCGCCGCGGGACCGCTGGCGGCTCGCGGGGGCGAGGTCTCGCCCGGGTCCCGTCCGTCGGGCAACAGCACGCGCCCGCCCCGCAGACTCCGCGCGAACCGCGTACTCAGCCCGCTGTAGTGGCCGTGCAGGGTCTCGCTGGAGAGGTGTCGTCGCCCGCCCAGCGCGGTCAGTTCCTGCTCCCACGTCAGCAGGTACCCCTCGTCGTCGGGCTCGCCGATGCGGATCGTTCGACGGTCGCCGAGCAGGTCTTCGCCCGAGTCCGTCCGCCAGGTCGCCGCCTGGTCGATCACGGCGCTCGCGCCGCCATCGTCGTCTTCGGTCCGAACATCGTACTCGCCGGGCTCGGCGAAGCCGTGGGGCTCGCCGACGGCGGCGTTGGGCTCCGATTCCCAGCAGTTGATCCCGTCGACGAGCTTCTGACAGAAGAACAGGCCGAAGTGCCAGGGGTGGTCGTGAGGCGAGGAGACGACGAGGTTCTCGCCGGGCTTCGTGTCGACGCCGGGCGGGAGCGCGAGCGTGTCGAAGCCCGGTTTACTGCCCGCCGGATCCGCGTCGTAACGGGCCAGGAGCGTCCCGTCGACAGACACCGACACCGCGCCGTCGTCGACGGCGGTCTCCGGGGTCATCGGGCGGCCTCCCGTGCCTCGGCCAGCACGTCGTCGGTCCGCACGCGCTCGCCGTCGCGCTCGGCGCTCTCGTAGACGGCGCGGATCGCCGCCATCGTCCCGAGGTTGTCGCGCCCGCTGGTCAGCGGGTCCGCGCCTGTCTCGACGCAGTCGACGAAGTGCAGGATCTGAGGGCACCGCAGAAAGGGGTGTTCTGACCAGAACACCCCGCCCCAATCA
>JBDGSU010000132.1:0-5289 GCA_042217395.1 Halosimplex sp. | reverse complement strand
GCCCGACTACGCCGTCGTCGGCGAGGGGTCGACGGGCTACTCCGCGCCGGGCGTGACCGACGTTGCCGTCGCGCACAAGGGTCGGCGCGGGTCGACGCTCGTCGCGACGGGCGAGGCCGCCCACGCCAGCGAACCCGGGGCCGGGGCGAACGCCATCTACCGCGCGACCGACGCCGTCGACCTGGTCCGCGAACTCGCGTTCCCGACGACCGAAGTGCTGGGACACGACGTCGCCGGGAGCGTCGCAGTCACGGAGATAGAGGGCGGCTCGGCGTGGAACGTGATCCCCGAGCGCTGCGAGGTGACCGTCGACGAGCGGACGGTACCCGGCGAGCGCGCGCCGCTCGACCGGACGGAGTCGATCGAGGGCGTGGAGTGGATCGTTGACCAGGACCTCCCGCCGATGGCCTGCGACGACCCCGCGTTCGCCGACGCGGTGCTCGCCGCCGCACGCGACGTCCACGAGCGCGAGGTCGGGGCGGCCCCCGGCGACGGCGCCCCCGAGCAGGTCGTCAAGCCCCACGCGACCGACGCCGGCTGGCTCGCCGACGCCGGGACGACCTGCGTGGTCTGTGGCCCCTCCGAACCCGGCGAGGCCCACACCGCCGCCGAGAGCGTCTCCGTCGCCGTTATCGAGCGCTGTTACGGGATCTACCGGGCGGTCGCCGAGACCTGGCGCGGGTGAGCGCGGACGTGGGCACGGGTCGCGCAGCCTGCGGCGCGCCCGCCGGCGTCGTGTTTATGCGCCGATAGCTCGAAGCCCGGGTATGCGACGGAGAGCGTTCCTCGCGGCCTGTCTCGCCACCGCAGCGGCGGGATGCGGGAGCGGCGAGTCGACCACCGATAGGGACTCCGACCCGGCCGCGGCGACCACGGAGTCGCGGCGGAGCGCCGACGGAGAGCCGACGGCTTCGGCGACCGAGACGGCCGACGCGTCGACTCCGAGCGCGACCGCGACACGAACACCCGCGGCCTCGCCGACACTCACACCGACCGCGACCGACACTCCGACCCCGACGGGGACGCCAGTGTTCCCCGGCTACGAGACGACCGGGGTCGACGTGACGACGCCCGGCGGCGACCCGCTGGGATCGGTCACCGCCGCGGTCGCCGACACCGGACAGCTGCGCTACACCGGCCTGAGCGACACCGAGTCGCTGCCGACCGACGCCGGGATGCTGTTCGTCTACGACCGGGTCGGCGACCACACCTACGTGATGCGCGAGATGGACTTCGGGCTCGACATCGTCTACGCCGACGGCGACGGGGCGATCACGCGTATCCACCACGCGCCCGCGCCGGCCCCCGACGAGGACGGCGAGGACCAGACCTACCCCGGCCGCGGCCAGTACGTGCTCGAGGTGAACCGGGGGTGGACGACCGAGCGCGGCGTCGAGACCGGTGATATACTGCGGTTCGAACTGGGAACGGCGATTCGGTCGGGTGGCGGTGAGACCCGGTTCGTGGGCGTTCAGTGCGAACAGACCCACCCCAAACCCGCGCACAGGCGCGACGGACTTAGGTACGTCCGGAACCTACGTTTCGTATGGACGCACTAGCGATAAACACCAGCGTCCGGCCATCTATGCCCGATACACACGCACCGACGACCCCGCGGAAAACTGCACTCGCACCGGACGTTCGGCGGCTCGACGAGCGGGCCGCGCGCGCCTGGACCGAGCGCATGGCCGTCCGCCCGCTGGGCGAGGGTCGCTACGCCGTCGACAGTCAGAGCGGCGCGACCTACGTCGTCGACCTGACGGAGGGCAGTTGCACCTGTCCCGACTACCAGATCCGGGGCAACCGCTGCAAGCACCTCCGGCGCGTCGGCATCGAGATCACCTCGCGCAGGGTCCCCGCGCCGGGCAAGCGGAGGGCCGAGTGCGCCGCCTGCGGCATCGACGCGTTCGTCCCCGAGGACGACGACGTAGACCTCTGTGCCGCCTGTCGGCTCGAACCCGGTGACGTCGTCCGCGACCGCGAGGCCGACGACCGGCTCGTCGTCGCCCGCGTCACGCCCGACCGGGCCGACGAGGTCGTCATCGAGGGCGTCGGCGAGACGGTGGCCGACTACGCGACCAACGAGGGGTATCCCCGCGACGACCTCGTCGTCGAGGTGGTCTACCTGAGCGACCTCGCCCGGACGGACACCCCGCGCCGGTACTCGTTCCCCATCTCGCGGCTCGAACGGGTCGACGACGCCGCGATCGTCGACTTCGCCGACCGATTCGGAGAGTGAGCGGTCACCGCCCGCGAGCGCTCGTTCCGCGCCGACCGCTCGCCGAACACTTTTCCCCCGCCCGTCGGACCGGAGCGTATGAGCAACGGCCGACTCGCGCTGACGTTCGACGACGGCTACGTCGAGGACTACGAGGACATCTACCCGGTGCTCGCCGAGCGGGACGTCCCGGCGTCGCTCGCCATCGTGCCCGAGTGGCTCGGCGAGGAGGGCCATCTCACCGTCGAGCAGTTGCACGAACTCGTCGGCGAGGGCTGGGAGGTGATGGCCCACGGGCGCAGGCACCGCTACATGCAGGCCCACGGGCTCGCCGCCGACGCCGCGGCCGGCGACGAGCGGCTGGTCCTCGACAGCGACCACGTCTTCCCCGACGAGGACCACGGCCTCTACCCCGGCGACGAGTTCGAGGTGACCGACGGCTTCCGGACGGAGACGGTGACCCTCGCCGAGAAAGGGATCCTCGACGGCGACGAGGCCGGCGCGGGGACCGACGAGGCCGCCGGTGACCCGTTCGTCCGGGTCGACGGGCCGCTGGCGGACGACTTTGACGCCGACGAGGCGGTCTTCCGGCCGACGCGCGCGCAGATCCGCGACGAGACCGAGGGGTCGAAGGGCGAACTCGGCGGGCTGGGCTTCGAGCCGACGACGTTCGCGTTGCCGTACGACGCCGGCGACGCGCGGGTCTGGCGGGCGGTCGCCGACGAGTTCGACGCGCTGGCCGACGCCGCGGTGCGCTCGCTCCCGAACCCGCCGAACGCCTCGCCGCTGGACCTGCAGCGGTACTACCTCGAGACCGACGCGATGCGGACGGTCGAGATCGAGGCGTATCTCGACTGCGTCGCCGAGCGCGGCGGGCTCGGCGTGCTGGCGGGACACACCGCCTGGGAGACGGTGCCGCCCGAGCGCGTGGCGGCGGTGGTCGACGCCGCACGGGAGCGAGGGATCGAGGTGACGACCGTCGGCGAGGCGGTCGGGGCCGGCGCCGACGCGGCGTGAGCGGCGATCGGCGCGGGGCCGCGAGGTGGCGCGGGCGGTCGACCGTCGCTACTCCAGCATCTCGGCGGCCTCTTCTCTGGTGAGGTCGCCGCGCTCGAACGCCGAGAGGACGTCGAGGATCCCCTGGTCGAGACCGTCGTCGCCGTCGTCCTCGCCGACCTCGTCGAGGGTGACCTTCTCCGAGCGGCCGACGAGCTCGTCGAAGTCGACGCCGTGGGCGAGGGCGGTCTCTTTCTTGACGCGGTAGTTGCCGCCGTCGGTGACGTGGACGGCCTCGTCGCCGGGGTGGAAGAAGTACCAGTCCTCGCGGTCGAAGCGGACGCCGATGCGGGGTTTGGCGCCGAAGTTCCGCGAGAAGAAGAGGAGCGCCTCGATCTCGGCGCCGTCGAGGTAGATGGGGTCGCCGGCGGAGGACTTGGCCTCGACGGCGTAGAACTCCTCGCCGTCGCCGGCCAGCACGTCGGGGAGTTCGCGCTCGGTTGCGCTCCCGCTGGCGGGCGCGCGCATGACCGCGAAGCCCGCCGCGTCGAGTTCGTTCACGAGCTCGCGCTCGCGGCGGTCGCCTTTCGCGTTCGAGTTCGCCATCTGCCCGATAGTCGCCGCTCGTCGGCTAAAGGCTGTCGACGGCGGAGTGAACGTGGACGGCCCTCCGGCCGCCCGACGGACCCGCCGTTCTCCGCACGTTGTACCGGTTTCGGCCTGCGAGAGCAAGAGGTTTAAATATTGACTGAACGTTCGACCAGGCATGACCGACGACGCCCCCACGCGCGAGGCGATCATGGAGGCCACCTTTCGCGCGCTCGCGAAACACGGCTACGCAGACCTGACGATGCAAGCGATCGCCGACGAGTTCGAGAAGAGCAAGTCGCTGATCCACTACCACTACGACTCGAAGGCGGATCTCATGGTCTCGTTCATGGCCTATCTCCTCGACGAGTTCATCGACGAGGTGGAGGGCGGCGACCGCACGGACCCGCGCGAACGGCTCCGGCGGATGGCCGAGATCGTCGTCCTCGGACTGGGCGACGACGAGGCGACCCGCGATTTCCACACGGCGCTGCTGGGGATGCGCGCGCAGGCCCCCTTCGAACCGGCACTGCAGGAGCAACTCGTCGAGAACGACCGGCTCATCCGCGGCGTGATCGCCGACGTCGTCCGCGACGGGATCGACGCCGGCGACTTCCGCGAGGTCGACCCCGAGCGCTACGCCGCGCTCTTCCGCTCGGCCGTCGAGGGCGCCCAGTCCCACGACGTGATCCTCGGCGACGACGCGCCGACCGACGAGGCCTTCGCCGGAGTCGTCGACTACCTGATCGACGACCTGCTGGTCGGCGAGAGCGACGACGAGTCCGTCGACGCGGGCGAAACGGGTTCGGACGACGCGGACGCGGACGACGCCGACGTGGAGGGCGACCGTTGAATCGGGCCGACGAACGGGTGACACCCCGTCGCAGGGTACCCCCGACGCCGATACGGACGGCGACGCGACCGGATCGACGGGCGGGCCCGCGCGGCCGGCCCGACACGGGAGCGACGCATGTCTGACGACGCCACCGACGACAGCGATCCGATCGAGGAGGTCGACCCGGTCGACGCCGACGGGCGAGTCGAGCAGACGCGGGGGAGCGACTACGACCTCACGGATGGGTCGCTGCTGCGCCCGCTGCTGGCGCTGTCGGCGCCGATCGTGTTCACGCAGCTCCTGCAGGTCGTCTACAACCTCGTGGACACCTTCTGGGTCGGGCGGCTCGGCGGCGACGCCGTGAGCGCGCTCTCCTTTTCCTGGCCGCCCGTGTTCGTCCTCATCTCGCTGGGCGGCGGGCTGACGCTCGCGGGGAGCGTGCTGGTCGCCCAGCACAAGGGGGCGGACAACCTGGAGCGGGTCAACGAGGTCGCCGGCCAGACGCTCGCGTTCGTGAGCCTCTTCTCGCTGGCCCTCGGTGCGGTCGGCTACCTGCTCGCGCCGACGTTCCTCCGGCTCATCGGCGCCGAGCCCGGCACGACGGTGTTCGCCTACTCGCTCGATTACATGCGGGTGATCTTCCTCGGCGTCT
>JBDGSU010000078.1:0-5300 GCA_042217395.1 Halosimplex sp. | reverse complement strand
TCGATCGAATCGAAGTTCCAGATGTCTTCACGTACTTATGTCCATGAGTATGAAACGCACCCGGGAGGACCTCGAGCGCCTCGCGGACCTGCCGGGGAAGGTCCGACTCGTCAAGGGCGCCTACGACGAGCCCGCCGAGATCGCCTACCGGGAGAAATCGCGCGTCGACGAGGAGTACAGAGACCTCCTCGAGTACATGTTCGAGTCCTTCGACGACGGGATCGCCGTCGGGAGCCACGACCCGGCCATGATCGCGCTGGCGAGCGACCTTCACGAGGAGTACGGTACGCCCTACGAGGTGCAGATGCTGATGGGCGTCCGCGAGGCCGCGCAGTTCGACCTCGCCGACACCGTCGAGGTCTACCAGTACGTCCCCTACGGGTCGAAGTGGTTCTCCTACTTCTACCGGCGGGTCAGGGAGCGGAAATCGAACGCGTTGTTCGCGTTACGGGCGGTCGTCGGACGGTAGTCGAACGGTAGTCAAACGGGAGTCGAGCGGCGGGGTGATGGGCGGAGAAGCGGCGGGGTGATGGGCGGAGAAACAGTGGGCGGGGCGACTCACTTCGGGTCGAGCAGCTTGGATTCGGCCTTGCGGAGGTGTTCGAGGAGGGTGGTCTTCGAGACGTCCAGGTCGTCGGCCAGCTCGCGGGTCGAGGCGCCGCGGGGCCACTCGTAGTAGCCGGCTTCGCGGGCGTGATCGAACACTTCCCGCTGGGTGGCGGTCAGCGTGTCGAGGCGCTGGCCACGGGCCGACTGGCTCGAGGGCTCGCCGGTCGTGATCGCGTCGACGGTCACCTCGGCGTCGGCCTGCTCCCGGACGGCGTCGAGCGCGTCCTCCAGCTCCGAGCGGTCCTCGGCGAAACAGACCTGCCACTCCTCGCGGCCGTCCTCGATGCGGACCGGCGCGCTGTGGACGAAGCCGTTCTCCAGCAGCGTCGGGCAGACCATGTCGCAGGGGTCGTACTCGAGGAAGAACTCGCGGACGACCTCGCCCGGGGCGTTGCGCTGGCGACCGAACCGCTCCTGGAGCTCCATCAACTCGCCGGCCCGGTCCGAGTCGCTGATGATCGCGAGCAGTTCCTCGACCGCCGCCGAGTTCGGTCCGTAGGCCGTGAACAGCCCCCGGACCGGTCCCGACCGCTCGGCCGCCGTCTGCGGCGAGTTGTAGATGGCGTGTGCGAGGACGCCGCCCGGCGCCTGCCGCGTCGCCTCGATCGCCCAGCAGTTGGGATGCCAGAGATCGAGGGTCAGCCGCGTCCCCTGTACCTGTGGCGCGAAACTCATGGTATCTCTGTATACCTCGGGAGTAGATGTGTGTGTCGGCCCCACAAGGTCCCGGCCGACCATGGTCGGGTCGGCGTCCGCCACGGGGACCGTCGCGTCGCACGTGTCGGACGGGTGCGTCACCGTCCATGGTCGGGCGAGGGGTTTCGCGGTCTGGGGTCGTCGGTCGAGGCATGGCAGACACCCACCGACACTACGTCCACGGCGAGTGGACCGCCGGCGAGAGCGAGGAGACGTTCATCAGCGAGAGCCCCGCGACGGGCGAGACACTGGGCGAGTTCCATCGGGGGACACCGGCGGACGTCGAGCGCGCGGTCGCCGCCGCGAGCGCCGCCGAGGACGACTGGCGCGCGCTCTCGCGGGTCCAGCGCGCCGAGTACCTCTGGGACGTCTACCACGCGCTGAAAGCGAACGTCGACGAGTTCGGCGTCACGGTCTCCCGGGAGTGCGGCAAGGAGATAAGCGAGGGGCGGGCCGACGTCGTCGAGGCCGCCCACATGGTCGAGTGGGCCGCCGGCGACGCCCGCCACCCGAAGGGCGACGTGGTGCCCTCCGAGATCCCCAGCAAGGACGCCTACATGCGCCGCAAGCCCCGCGGCGTCACCGGCTGTATCACCCCCTGGAACTTCCCGGTCGCCATCCCCTACTGGCACATGGCCGTCGCGCTGGTGGAGGGCAACACGGTCGTCTGGAAGCCCGCCGAGCAGACGCCGCTCTGTGGGAACCTCGTCGCCGAACTGTTCGACGAGGCCGGCCTCCCCGACGGCGTGTTCAACATGGTCCAGGGCTTCGGCGACGCCGGCGAGGCCATCGTCGACGCCGACGACGTGGCGACTGTGCTCTTTACCGGGTCAGCGGAGGTCGGCCACCAGATCGCCCAGTCGGTCGCCGCCGACCCCGGCAAGCGCGCCGCCTGCGAGATGGGCGGGAAGAACGCCGTCGTCGTCACGGCCGAGGCCGACCTCGATATCGCGGTCCACTCCGCGGTGATGTCTTCGTTCAAGACGACCGGGCAGCGCTGCGTCTCCAGCGAGCGCCTGATCGTCCACACCGACGTCTACGACGAGTTCGTAGACCGCTTCGTCGACCTCGCCGAGGCCGTCTCGGTGGGCGACCCCCTCGACGAGGACACGTTCATGGGCCCGCTGATCGAGGCCGCCCACCGCGAGAAAGTCGCGAGCTACGCCGACGTCGCCCGCGAGGAGGGCGTGAACGTCCTCGTCGACCGGACGGACCTGGCGGACGACGAGATCCCCGAGGGCGGCGAGGCCGGTCACTGGGTCGGTCCGTTCGTCTACGAGGCCGACCCCGACGCCGACCTCCGGTGTACCCACGAGGAGGTGTTCGGCCCGCACGTCGCGCTGCTGGAGTACGACGGCGGTATCGAGCGCGCCGTCGAGATCCAGAACGACACCGACTACGGGCTCGCCGGGGCCATCGTCTCCGAGGACTACCGCGAGATCAACTACTACCGCGACCACGCCGAGGTCGGGCTGGCTTACGCGAACCTCCCGTGTATCGGCGCCGAGGTGCAGCTCCCCTTCGGCGGCGTCGGCAAGTCCGGCAACGGCTACCCCAGCGCCCGCGAGGTCATCGAGGCCGTCACCGACCGGACGGCGTGGACGCTGAACAACTCCAGGGAGATCGAGATGGCCCAGGGCCTCTCGGCGGATCTGCGGACGAGCGACGACTGAACGGGTTTGGGATCCGTTCGTGAGCCTTCGCGCTCCGGGTACTCTCTGCGACCCGCCGGCGAGCGCGACGGTGAACACAGCGTGAAAGCCCCCGGCCCCTTTCAGTCCCGCCCGCTTCGACTGGTGCGTCAGTCTGTGCGGGCGGGACTGAAAGGGGCGACTCGCTCGACGAAGGCGGGCGACGCAAGCACCGCAGTGAGCGAAGCGAGCGAGGAGCGCAGCGAGCCCCCCGAGTCGAACGAGTCGGGGCTTTCACGCTGTTCGCGGGCACGATCACGAGTGCGTCGCGGTAGCTGAGTCAAACGCGATTCCCGATCGAACTCGTCGCTGCCGAACAGTCAAGTCGCGAGCGGTGCTACGTCGTCCCATGGACTTCGCCCTGACGCAGGAACAGCGCCAGATCCGCGAGATGGTCGCGGACTTCGTCGACGAGGAGGTCGTTCCCCGCGCGGCCGCGATCGACGAGACCGACGAGTTCCCCCGGGACCTGATCGACGAGATGTCCGAACTCGGCCTCATGGGCATGCCGATCCCCGAGGAGTACGGCGGCGCGGGCCTGGACTACCACGCCTATCCCGAGGCGCTCGTCGAGATATCGCGGGGCTCGGGCGGGCTCGGGACAATCGTGGCCGCCCACGTCTCGCTGGCCTGCAACATGGTCTACGAGTTCGGCGACGAGGTCCAGCGCGAGCGGTACCTGACGCCGATGGCCGAGGGCGAGGAGATCGGCGCGTTCGCGCTCTCGGAACCCGGCGCCGGCAGCGACGTGCCGGCGATGGAGACGACGGCGGAGCGCGACGGCGATTCCTACCGCATCGACGGCGGGAAGCTGTGGATCTCGAACGGGTCGGTCGCCGACACCGTCGTCGTCTTCGCCAAGACCGACCCCGACGCCGACGCGAAGGGAATCTCCGCCTTCATCGTCCGCCCGGACGAGGACGACGGCTTCCACGTCGAGGGGACCGAGCACAAGCTCGGCGATAAAGGGTGTCCCACAGCCGAGTTGCGCTTCGAGGAGATGGCGATCCCCGCCGACCGTCGCCTCGGCGAGGAGGGCGCCGGGTTCGTCCAGGCGCTCAAGACGCTCAACGGCGGGCGCATCACCATCGCCGCCCGGTCGATCGGCCTCGCGGAGGCGGCGCTCGACGACGCGCTGGAGTACGCCCAGGACCGCGAGCAGTTCGACCGGCCGATCTCGGAGTTCCAGGCCATCCAGCACAAGCTCGCGGACATGGACACGAAGATCAACGCGGCCCGGTACCTGATGCACGCCGCCGCCGACAAGAAGATGCGCGGCGATCGGTACATCAAGGAGGCCGCGCAGGCGAAGCTGTACGCCTCGGAGATGGCCCGCGAGGTGTGCAACGAGGCGATCCAGATCCACGGCGGGTACGGTTACACGAAGGATTTCGCCGTCGAGCGGTACTACCGCGACGCGAAGTTGAACGAGATCTACGAGGGGACCAGCGAGGTGTTGCGGAACACGATCGCCGACCAGTTGCTGGACTGATACGGATTGCTCTCAGTCAGTTCCACATCGACCGCCCGCAGTCGGGCGATCGTCGTGGGAAACATTTGCAGTCCAACTCTTGAATCAGTTTGTGATACTTTCACTCCTGCATCTGCAACACCACTTCTGCTGTAGTCACTACCGCTCCGGCGCAACCGCGCGGACCCTGACGAAACTCCTCAGCAGAAACGATGGGAGACGTCCGAACGGCCAGCAGTTGTTCGACCGTGGATTCCTCACTCGTCGGCGGTGGGAACGGGGCCGGTACCGACGACCTCGAGCACGGCGTCCCTGAACTCGTGGCGGCTCTCGAAGTAGGGGGTGTCGACCTCGTCCAGTACGTCGGCGAGTTGCCGGGGACCGTCCGGGGTGCGGATGGTCACGTCGCCCTCGCGGTCGACGATCTCGCTGTGGGGCATCCCCCAGTTCAGGCGCGAGGCGACGCGGGCGAGGGGCGCCCCCTCGACCGGTTCGCCCTCGCCGAGTTCGACCGCGGGCGCCTCCTCCTCTTCGTCGGACTCGTCGTCAGCCATGGACGAGGGTTCCCCCGCCCGGCGATTAGAGCTTTCGCTTCCGGGCGGGGCGCGAACCGGTGCCTGGCCGGTTCAAAAGAGGTCGTCGAGCTCGTCGTTGACGAACGCTTCCTTCGCGTCGGGTCCGGGCTCGCTCTTGGCCTCGTGGGCCTCGCGGGCGCGCTCCATGAACTCGTCGATGCGGTTGGAGCGCTCGACGCCGCCCAGCAGGACGAGCGCGGCGATGCGCTCGGAGTCGAGCGGGAAGTCGCCGCCGCGGACCTGCATGCTGCCGGTCTC
>JBDGSU010000151.1:0-5315 GCA_042217395.1 Halosimplex sp. | reverse complement strand
TCACGCAGATCCCCATCCTGACGATGCCCAGCGACGACATCACCCACCCGATCCCGGACCTGACCGGGTACATCACGGAGGGGCAGATCCTCGTCGACCGCGACCTGAACAGTCAGGGCATCCAGCCGCCGATCGACCCGCTGCCGTCGCTGTCGCGGCTGATGGACGACGGTATCGGCGAGGGGCTGACCCGCGGCGACCACGGCGGCGTCTCCGACCAGCTCTACGCCGCCTACGCGGAGGGCGAGGACCTGCGCGACCTCGTGAACATCGTCGGCCGCGAGGCCCTCTCCGAGCGCGACAACAAGTACCTCGACTTCGCCGAGGAGTTCGAGGAGGAGTTCATCGAGCAGGGCTACGACACCGACCGCGACATCGAGACGACGCTCGACATCGGCTGGGAACTGCTCTCGATGCTCCCCGAGGAGGAGCTCAACCGCATCGACGAGGAGTACATCGAGGAGTACTACCGCGAGGACGTCGAGGCCGAAGTCGCCGCCGACTGACGAGTTCGTCGCCGACGGAGCTTTTCCGGTCGCCGCTCGCCCAGTGGCGACGCCCGCCTCGCGCGCGACGCACGCGCGAACAAAAATCATATCGTCCGTCCGAACGGTCCACCCCGGCGGTCGGCGGCCCCGCGCGGTCCGCTCGCCGGGCTCGCGGTGGGGTAACGCTCTTCTGGGGGGGTCGGGTACATGGGAGCATGACGAGACAGAGCGGGGGCACGGCCGGCGCCCGCGTGCTCCACGTCGACCCGGACGACGAGCGGGCGGCGCCGGTCACCGAGACCCTCCGCGACGCCGGATTCACCGTCGAGCGGGCGCGGGACGCCGCTGCGGCCCGGGACGCCGTCTCGGCGGACCCGCCGGCGGCCGTCGTCAGCGAGCGCCGCCTCCCCGACGAATCGGGAGTGGACCTGCTGCGGGCGGTCCGCGAGCGGCGCGACGACCTCCCGTTCGTGATCTTCACCGCGGTGGGCGACGAGCACCTGGCGAGCGAGGCCATCTCGGCGGGCGTGACGGACTACGTGCCGCGGGATCCGCTCGAGAAACAGCTCGGCGCGCTGGTCGACGCCGTCGAGACGGCGATCGACGAGGGCGACCGCCGCTTCGCCACGGTGACCGAACAGCTGAAAGACCGGGCGATGGACGAGGCGCCGGTGGGGATCACCATCGCAGACGGGAAGCGCCGTGACACGCCGCTGATCTACGTCAACGAAGCCTTCGAGGAGCTGACGGGGTACGACGAGGCCGCCTCGCTCGGACGGAACTGCAACTTCATGCAGGGCGGCGATTCCGAGGAGGCGGAGATCGCGAAGATGGCGAAGGCCATCGACGAGGGCGAGCCCGTCGCGGCCGAGCTGCGCAACTACACGCGCGAGGGCGAGGAGTTCTGGAACCGGGTGCGCATCGCGCCGGTCCGCGACGACGCCGGGGAGGTGACCCACTACGTCGGGTTCCAGGAGGACGTGACCGAACGCGTCGAGGCCGAGCGCGAGGCCAGACGCCAGGCCGAGCGGGCCCGGGCCGAGCGCGAGACGGTCGAGGCGCTGCTCGACCGACTCGACGGCCTGCTTACGGACGTGACGAGCGCACTGCTGAGCGCCGAGACCCGCGCCGAGGTCGAGCGGGCGGTCGCCGGGCGACTCGTCGAGACCGAGGAGTACGCGCTGGCGTGGGTCGGCGACGAGGACCCCGCGACGGACACGATCACGCCCGGGACGTGGGCGGGCGTGGCCGACCCGCCGACGCTCGAAGTCGACGCCGAGGCCGCGGACCCGGTGGCCCGCGCCGCGGAGACCGGCGAGCCCCAGGTCGTCGACGCCGAGGCCGTCCCGTCGGTGTACGCCGAGGCGCTGGGCGGAGCCACCGGGAGTCTGGCCGCGCTCCCGCTCCGGTACGGCGACGTGAGCTACGGCGTGCTCGTCGTCGTCCTCCGGGCCGAGGCGACGCTCTCGGAGTCCGAGCGGCGCGTCCTCTCGGCGGTCGCCCAGTCGACGGCGATGGCGCTGCACGTCCTGACCTCGCAGCGGCTGCTGGGCTCGGACGACGTGACCGAGCTCGCGTTCTCGCTGTCGGGGAGCGAGCCGTTCTTCGTCGGCCTCTCGGCCGAACTCGACGCCGAGTTCGCCCACGTCGGGACGATCACCCGCGACGCGGGCCCGACGACGTTCTTCTTCGAGACCGACGCCGACCCCGACGCCGTCGCCGCGGCCGCCGAGGGGCGCCCGGAAGTCGAGACGTGCACGCCGGTGACGACCGGCGACGGTCGGACGGTCGTCGAGTTCGCCGTCGTCGAGTCGCCGCTGGTCGAGTTACTGACCGACCGCGGCGGGCGCATCACCGCGATGTCCGCGGCCGGCGGGACGGGCGAGCTGACCGTCGAGATTCCGCCCGAGGCCCAGCCCCGGACCGTCGTCGAGGCCGTCGAAGAGCGCGTTCCCGGTGCGGATCTCACCGCCTACCGCGAACACGAGCGACCGGCCGACACCAGACAAGACGTTCGCGCGCGCATCGACGAGCGGCTCACGGACCGCCAATCGACCGCGCTCCAGACGGCCATCGTCGGCGGCTTCTTCGAGTGGCCCCGCGAGACCAACGGCGAGGAACTCGCCGAGGCGATGGACATCGGCCGCTCCACGTTCCACCAGCACCTCCGGGCCGCCCAGCGGAAGATCTTCGACGAACTGTACGGGTGAACGGGAGCGGTTCCCGCCGCGTTCGCGCTATCACCCGCGAAAACTGGGTCGAACGATTGACGGCGACGGTGGCGAAAGTCGGATCCGTTCGATGGCGCCGTCGCTCACCTACGTCCAGGTCCACGCGATCTACGTCCTGCCCGCACTGGCTGCGCTGACCGCGACGGTCCGCTACCGGCGCGACCGCGTCGACTGGCGTGCGATCGGCGCGGGGCTGGCGCCGGTCACCGCGCTCGCGGTCGGGTACACGCTCCCGTGGGACCGCCTGCTCATCGCGACGGGCGTCTGGACCTACGGCGCCGGGGCGGTCGCGGGCCGCCTCTGGGGCGTCCCCTACGAGGAGATCGCCTTCTTCGTCCTCCAGCCCGCGCTGACCACGCTGTGGGCTGCCCACGTCGTCGGCCCCGTCGTCGAGGGGGTCGCTCTCTCCCGGCGCGACCGCCTCGCGGGCGCCGCCGCGGGCGCGACCGTCGGACTCGTCGGTCTCGCGCTCCTCGCCCGCCCGTCGACGGTGTATCTCGGGGCGGTCCTCGCGTGGGCGGGCCCGGTGCTGGCGCTCCAGTGGGCGATCGGCTGGCGCTACCTCTGGCGCGTCCGGGGTCGCGTCGCCGCGGCCGCGCTCGCCCCGTCGGCGTACCTCTGGACCGTCGACCGCCTCGCCATCGGCGCGGGCGTCTGGACGCTCTCGGGGACCTACACCACCGGCCTGGCCGTCGCCGGCCTCCCCGTCGAGGAGATGCTGTTTTTCCTCGCCACGAACCTGTTCGTCGTCCAGGGGGTCGTCCTCTTTCGCTGGGTGGTCCGCCGATGGCGATAGCCCGCGAGCGACCCGACGACGCCGGCGGCGACGACCCGGGGTCGGCCGGCGCGCCCCCCGAGGCCCCCGGCGCGCTCTCGCTCCCCGCCCGGCGAGCCCTCCGCCCGCTGGTCGTCTGGCTGCCCTGGCTCCCGGTCGCCGCCGCGACGCTCGCGTTCGCCGCGGGCCTCTCGGTGCCCCGGGCCTGGCGCTACGCACCGCTCGCGGTCAGCGTCGTCGCGTTCGGACTGCCCCACGGCGCCGTCGACTGGGCGGCGCTCCCCCGGGCGGCGACCGGCCGACTCGACCGCCGGTGGCTCGCCGTCGTCGGCCTCGTCTACCTCGCGTTCGGCGGCGCCTACGCCGTCGGCTGGTTCGTCGCCCCGTTCCCGGCCGCGGTCGGCTTCCTCGCGCTGCCGTGGTTCCACTGGGGCCAGGGCGAACTCCTCCCCCTCGACGCGGTGGTCGGCGCCGACCACCTCGACGCCCCGCGGCGCCGGGCGCTGACCGTCGCCCTCCGCGGCGCGCTCCCGATGGGCGCCCCGCTGCTCGCGTTCCCCGACCGTTACCGCGCGGTCCTGGCCTCGTTCGTCGCGCCCTTCGGCGGCACGGTGCCCGCGCGGCCCCCCGCCCCGGACGTCCGCCTCGCGGTCGGCGCCGCGCTGGTCGGACTGACCGTCGCGACCCTGGCGGGCGGGTCCCGCGCGGCGGCGAACCGCCGTGCGTGGGCCGTCGACGCCGGCGAGACCGTACTCCTGTGGGCGTACTTCCTCGTCGTCCCACCGGTGTTCGCCGTCGGGCTGTACTTCTGTTGCTGGCACGCGCCCCGTCACGTCGCGCGCGTTCTCGCGCTGGACGACCGGACCGTCGACGCGCTCGAACGGGGCCGTCTCACCGGCGCGCTCGGCCGGTTCGCCCGCGAGGCCGCCCTGCCGACGGTCGTCGCCCTGGCGGGCTGTGTCGCCCTGTGGCGGGCGGCGCCCGCGCCCACGGCGACCCTGGAGGGCGCCGTCGCCGTCTATCTGGTCGCCGTCGCCGTGTTGACGCTCCCGCACGTCGTCGTCGTGACGTGGCTCGACCGGCTGGCGGGGTACTGGTAGGGAGGTCGACCGCAGGGAGCCCCCGCTCGCTCGTTCGGCGGCGCTCACTGCGTTCGCGCCGCCCTGCTCACGGCTCGCTTGCGCTCGCCGTTCGCTTGTCCGAGGTCGTTCGCTGCGCTCACGGGTCGCTTCGCTCCCCGTTCGCAGTCCGAGATGCTCCCTCCGGTCGCATCTCGCTTCGCTCACGACCCCGCTACGACTGAAAACGGTTAACTGCCTACGCCGATAAACCGGGATCAAATGGCCGAGGACGTCAAACCCACTCGCAAGGAGCTCATGCAGATCGAGGAGCGCATCGAGCTCTCCGAGCGCGGGCACGACACGCTGGAGCAGAAACGCGACGGCCTCATCATGGAGTTCATGGACATCCTCGACGAGGCCCAGGACGTCCGCTCCGACCTCGACGAGAAGTACGAGGAGGCCCAGAACGCGATCAACATGGCCCGCGCGCTCGACGGCGACGTCGCCGTGCGCGGCGCCGCCGCGGCGCTCAAGGAACACCCCGAACTGACGACCCAGTCCAAGAGCGTCATGGGCGTCTACATCCCCCAGATCGACTCGACGAAGGTCTCCAAGAGCCTCGAAGAGCGGGGCTACGGCGTCATGGGAACCAGCGCGCGCATCGACGAGGCCGCCGAGGCCTACGAGGAATTGCTCGACCAGATCATCCTCGCCGCGGAGGTCGAGACGGCGATGAAGAAGATGCTCGACGAGATCGAGA
>JBDGSU010000030.1:0-5377 GCA_042217395.1 Halosimplex sp. | reverse complement strand
ACGAGTCGTCGGCGTCGCGCATCACCTCGTACTCGAGTTCGATCCAGCCGTCGATCGACTCGGTGATCATCACGCGGTCGTCGCGGGAGAGGCGCAGCCCCTTGCGGACGGCGTCTTTCAGCTCGTCCATGTCGTCGATGACGCCCGAGCCCGCGCCGCCGAGGGTGTAGGTCGTGCGCATGATGACCGGAAGACCGCCGACCGCCTCGACGGCCTCCTCGACTTCGTCCATGGACTCGATCGTGATCGACTCGGGGACAGGCTCGCCGATGGACTCCATGCGCTGGCGGAACTGGTCGCGGTCCTCCGTCGCGTAGATGGTGTCCAGGGGCGTGCCCATCACCTCGACGTCGTGCTCCTCGAGGACGCCCTCCTCGGCGAGCTCGGCGGTGACGTTGAGGCCCGTCTGGCCGCCCAGCCCCGCGATGACGCCGTCCGGGTTCTCCTTCCGGATGATCTCGGCGATGGCCTCCGTGTTGATGGGCTCGATGTAGACGGCGTCGGCCATCTCCGGGTCGGTCATGATCGTCGCCGGGTTCGAGTTGACGAGCACGACGCGCGCGCCCTCCTCCTGGAGCGCGCGACACGCCTGCGCGCCCGAGTAGTCGAACTCGGCCGCCTGCCCGATCTTGATCGGGCCGCTCCCGATCAGCAGGATCGTACGGTCCTCGTCCTGTGTCATTACTCTGGGGGAGTCCGCTCATCGTAATAAACCCGGCGATAGAGTGCGGAAATCGAAACGCAGTTTCGAAAATCGTATTCGAACGCGAGACTCGACGGCACGACGAGCAGGGGCCAGAACGGGGCCGTTCGAGCCGGCTCGAGTCTCGAACGGTATCCGTGGCACGTGTCCGGACGGGATCGACGGACGCGACGGGTCGACGGACACGTGGAACGTACTACCGAAAGAAAACGCGACGACGCGGAAATAGGCGACGGTTCGGGGACGACAGGCGGTGAGTCGATTCGGGGCGCGACGCGAGTCGAACGCCGTCCAGGCGACGCGCGGGGGACCGTCGCGGGACGCCTTCACCCCCAGACGGCGCGGCCTCGTACGGATCATTGCGCGCGGGCACCGAGTCGACCGACGCCGTCGTGCGATCGGTCCGGGAGACGCGTGCGATACGCCGTCTCAGTTGCTTCGGTCGGTGAACTCGTACCGGTAGGGCTGCTCGCGGATGACCTCGACGTCGCCCACCTGCGCGTGGCGACCGAGGACGGTCGCGACGCGGTGAGCGCTGTCGAACTCCACTCCGTGGTCCTCGAGCACGTCGAGGATCTCGCGCGCCGTCAGCGGCTCCTCGGCGTCGGCCTCCTCCAGCACGGAGCGGATCCGCTCGAACTCGCGCTGGCGTAAGCGCATGCTCACTGATACGTCCCCATCCACCATTAAATGCCGTCAGACACCCGTCAGACGAGGGATCTCGCGAAATCGCCAGACGGCGACCCGGCCGACGAGTCCGCGGCTGTCATACGTTCCTCGCAACTACGGGCGGGTCGTCCGGCAAGCGAACGCGCTCCGGATCCGAGCGAACGCGCTCCAGATATCAGACCGCCGAGTCGTGTTCGGACTCGAACTCGCGTTCGGCGCGGTACTGCTCGACGAACTCGCTCACGTCGAACTCGTCGAGCCACCGCTCGAACTGGGCGGTCGCCTCGTCGTCGTCGGCGTGGCTCACCGCGTGGTCCATCAGTTCGACGAGGAGTTCGACGACGATCTCGTGCAACCGACGCGCGTCGAAGTCGGTCAGCCAGACCATCGAGTACCCGACGTCGCCCACCTCCGAGAGGTCCTCGGCGACCACCGCGTCCGGGGAGTCCTCCATCACCATCGCCATGACGTGGGCGGTGGTGAACTCGGGGAACTCGTCGGCCGTCTCGACGCTCTCCGTGAGCACGTCGACGAGGAACTCGGGGACGAACCGACCCAGCGGGTGGACGTCCATCACCACCGCGTGCGCGTCGCCGCAGGCGCAGTGGTACTCCCGCAGGCCCATGTCGAGGTCTCGCAGCGCGACCGTCTCCCCGCAGGGCAACTCGATGTCGGTCCCCGCATCGCCCGGGACGCGCGGCTCTGCCATTGTCGGAGCTATCGGGGTCGACCGGTTAAAGGTCGCGATACGTCGCGGGGCGGCGCGGGCGCCACCGTCGTCAGGGCCAGTCGTCGCGCTCGTCGTCGCCCGCGTCGTCGGTCTGCGTCTCCGGTTCGCCCAGTTCCCACTCGGCCGCTTCGGCCGCGTCCGCGACCGGGAGGTACTCCCAGCCGACCTCCTCGGCGAGTTCGGCGCCCTCGTCGCCGGTCCCGACGAAGACGTGGCGCTCGGTGCCGAACTGGCGCTCGACGTTCTCGAGGCTCTCGGCGCGGCTGCGCGGTCCGGAGAAGAAGTCCTGGCGGATCCGGTGTTTGCGCGTGAAGTTCGTCACGACGTAGGTCGGCTGTTCGGAGACGACGCCGACGTATTCGCTCCACTGGCGCGCGTCCTGGAACACCCGGTCGGGGTGGGCGAGTTCCTTGAGCGCGTCCAGGTCGAACGCGAGCGTCATGTCGCTGCTGCCGCCGCTGTCCATACCTCAGAGAGGAACTGGCCCGGGGAAAACGGCTTCGATCGGGCCCCGAGCCGGTCGCTCTGTCCCGCCGGCGTCGCGCTCGCGGCGCCGCCGTCACCGCCGACGGCCTGGAGGTACGCGCTCGTGAACAGCGAGATGCCGAACACGACGACCGCCGTGCCAACGGTCCGCACGACGGGGCCGCTCAGGTCGCCCAGGGGCAGCGTTCCGGCGACGAACGTCGCGACGACCCACGTCAGCCAGAAGACGACGAGTGCGACCATCGACAGCGCGTTCTCCCTGACGAGCGCGTAGCTCTCCGAGAGCGCCTCGAAGACGCCGTCTCCCGCGGGGGCGATCCGCTGGCGGACGAACAGGAAGAGGACCGCGAGCGCGAGCCCCGGAACGAGGAAGAAGACGCTCCCGATCAGGACCAGCACGACCGCGACGAAACTCGCGAGGACCGACCTGAGGGACGCGCCGGCCAGCCCCGAACGGATCCGGTCGACCGGGACGCTGTCGAGGTCCGGGGCCGCGAGCGCGCGGACTCCGACCACGTGCAGGAACTCCGCGACGAACGGCAGCGCGAGCAACAGAGCCACCGCCACCGGAAACGGGACGTGCAGTCCCGACTCGTCGACGACGTCGACCAGCGGCACCAGCTGGCTGTACCCCCGCTCTAACAACTCGCGCTCGACGTCGGCGAGCGTATACCCCCCGGCCCGCCGCAACGCGAACTCGGCGCCGCGCGCGAAGAACGTGTCGTACACCACCGGTGTCGCGAGCCTGAACGCCGCGAACACCGCGAACACCAGGACCCCCGGAACGGTCGCCGTACCCCCGCTTCCAACGTGTCACCCACCGATACCGAGATGGCGGCGACTGCTTCGCTCTCGTATATAAGCGGTGCGGTCCGGAACGGAACCGGCACCGATCCCGGGGGACGGACCCGAGCGCGATACCTCGCCGACGCTGGAGAGTCCGTCGCGGTCGATAGAATCGGGGTCGCTCGGGAGTCGGAAGTTCGGGTGTTACTCGGGCTTTGGAGCGGCCTCTTCGAGCCTGTCCATGTCGACGTCTTCCTCCATGAGCAGGTCCTTGTGCTGGGCGACCTCGCGCTCCTCGCGGATGAGCTTCTTGTACTTGGACTGCTGGGAGAGGTCGCCGATGAGGACGCCGCCGACGATCTTGCCGTCCTTGAACGCGAGGCGGCGCCACTCGGTGTCGCTGTACTTGCGGCTGGCTTCGTCGTCGCCGATGGTCGGGTGGCCGAAAGAGAGGAAGGGGAAGTCGAAGTGGGTGATCGAGTAGGAGGAGACCCAGCGGAACTCCTCGGGGTCGTCGGTCACGCCGCCGTCTTCGATGTCTTTGACCATGTTCTGGGCGGCGACCGATCCCTGTTCCTTCGCCGAGCCCCACGAGCCGTTCTCGCCCATGTCGTCGAGGATGGTGTCGTAGAACCAGGTGATGTCACCGGCGGCGTAGATGTCGTCGACGTTCGTGCGGAGGTACTCGTCGGTGACGACGCCGTTGTCGTTGGTCTCGACGGGCGTGTCCTGGAGGAACTCGGTGTTGAAGCTCAGCCCGATCGCGACGCCGGCCCAGTCGCCCTCGTAGCGCTCGCCGTTCGGGTCGATCGCGGCCTGAACGCGTCCCTCGTCGTCCGTCTCGAACTCGGAGACGCCGGATTCGAAGACGGGCGTGACGCCCCGTTCGCGCATGGCCTCGTGAAGGATCTCCGCGCCCTCGGTATCGAGCGCGTAGCGCCACCAGCACTCGCCGCGCATGAGGTAGTTCGCCTCGAGACCCTGGGCGCCGCAGATGGCCGCCAGGTCGATGCCGAGCAGGCCCGCGCCGACGATGATCCCCCTGTCGGCGTTCTCGACGTGGTCTTTGATCGAGCGGGCGTCCTGGAACGTCCAGAAGTGGTCGATGCCGTCGGCGTCGGCGTTCTCGATGCCGAACGAGGCGAGGCTCGCCGGCGTCCCACCGGTCGCGACGAGCAGCTTGTCGTACTCGTAGACGACCCCCTCGTGCGTGTGGATCTCGTTTTCCTCCGTGTCGACGGTCGTGACGTACGTGTTCAGTTCCAGGTCGATGTCCCACTCCTCGTACCACTCGGGGTCGTGGATCGAGATGGGCGCCTCGGGGAGTTTCCCCTTGGCGAACTCCTTTATCAGGATGCGGTTGTACAGTGCCTCCCCCTCATCGGTGATGACGGTGATGTCGGCGTCCGGATCCGCCTCGCGAATCGTCTCCGCCGCCGAACTCCCCGCGATGCCATCACCGATGATGACGTGGGATGCGCTCATGCCCGGTGTGTTCGCAACCGTGGTTAATGTGGGTTGCTATCTCTCCATGCGATTGCTTGCCAGACACATTCCCACGAACGAAATATCTGATCGTTCCGCAATTTCGAACGCGTTCTCCCTTTCGAGTGGGAACGTCGGGCGCCGCGACGGCGCCGAACGGCCGCCTTCAGGAGCGTACCTTCGAGACGTTCAAGGCGGTCGCGTGCGAACCCTCGACGAGATGAAGATCCGTCAGAACGTCCGCCACTGGGCCTCGAAACAGGCGCTGACGATGCCCGTCGTCGGCGAGCGCATGAACGACTGGCTCGTGGACAAGCACACCGACATCTTCCTGGGTCGCGCGGACGCGGACAGGCGCGAGGAGCGACGCGCCCACCTCGAGGACTTCTTCGACGCGACGATGGACACCTACGTCGCCGCGCTGGAGGCCGGCGCCCCCGAGGCCGAGGCTCGCGAGATCACGCACATCCAGGCCAACTTCGACTTCTACAACCACGGCTGGACGGAGATGATGGAGT
>JBDGSU010000093.1:0-5444 GCA_042217395.1 Halosimplex sp. | reverse complement strand
ACTCCTGGAGGTCGACGAAGACGCCGAAGTCCTCGATCTCGTCGACGCGTCCGACCACCAGTTCGCCGGGGTCGGGCCAGCCGCTGTATTTCATTATCGTGCCTCGACGGTCTCGATGACCTCGCCCTCGATGGCCGCTTTCCCGCCGGTCGGTCGCGCGAGCACGTGCCCGCAGACCTCGCAGGCGACTTCGGAGGCGGCCTTGCCGAAGACGATCTGTTCGTTCTCGCAGTCCGGACAGGCGACGGAATAGAAGCTCCCCGCCATCGTTAGTCCTGCAGGTCCAGTCGCCCGGCGCGCCATCCCTCGCGGAGGTGGGCCTTGCCGCAGTCCGAGCAGCGGTACTTGAGGTTCGTCTTCTGGGTCGGCTTCCCCCCGGAGGGGACCTTCGAGAACTTGCCCGCGTTCCCGTAGCCCGAGCGGGTGCGCTCGGCCTGGCGCCCGTTGACCTTCGTCATCCCGGAGGTGCGACCGCTGCGGACGCGCTCTACCTCGTGTTCGTTGTGTTCGTTGCAGTGCGGACAGTACGTGTTAAACCGGCGTGGCATCTCCATAGATATCGACCTTGCGGACGGCTTGGTCATCCCCGCTTAAAACCCGTTTGGTTCGCCGCGACGGCGGTTCGGCCGCTCCCCCGTCGCGAACCGGCCGCCCGGCCGACTCGGGCGGTCGAACGCCGGTCTCGGGCCGCGATCCTTCGAAGTCACTAAGTACGCCTCCCGCGAACCGCCGGGCATGAAGAAGCTGATCGTCCACGGGGACCCCGGATTCCGGAAGAACGCCGTCATTTCCGTCGACGGCGAGGAGCTGGTCGTCTTCGGCGTCGCCCGCCAGGGCGAGTGGCACGGACCCGACGAGCCCCAGCTGTGGTGTACCGTCGGTACCGAAGACGAGCGCGAGACGTACGACCGCCGCGATTACATCCCGAACTTCCTCGACACCGAGGCCGTCGACGCCGAGGCCGTCGAAGTGGTCGAGAAGGCGAGCGCGTAGCCGGAGTGTCTTCGCTCTCGGCCCGCCGTTGGCCTACACCAAATCGACGTACGGGGGCTGCTCGTCGTAGGCGACGACGGCGCTCTTGCCCGGCGAGCCGGTGGGAGACTTCCGGAGCGTGAGCCACTCGATGCCGTCCTCGCCCCGTTCGATCCGGAGCGTCTGGTTGCTCGTGTCGACGAAGAACTCGACGAGCGATTCGTCCTGAATCGCCGGGTTGACCGTGTAGACGACGACGTCCTCCGGGCCGGTGTAGCGCGCCGCCGCGCGGTATCGCGCCTCGCGGGCGCGTTCGGGGGTGACCCGTTCGAGCAGGGGTTCGGTGTCGACGAACGCGAACAGCGGTCGGTCGCCGCTGCGTTCGTAGGACAGCTCCACGAGCCGCTCCCAGTCGCGGTCGGCGCTCTCGTCGTAGCGCAGGACGTTCGGATGGTCGTAACCGTCGCTCGCGACGAGTTCGAGGACGAACAGCCGGTCGTCGTCGAGCAGCTCCGCGACGCTCCAGTCGCCGTCCCAGTACCGGTCGAGCCCCGAGAGCGACACCTTCGCCGGAAGCGCGACCGTGAGTGCCATCCCCGCCTGGAGGGCGCTGGCGAGCATCCGCGTGTTGATCGTGTAGTAGCCGGTGGTGCCGTCGTGTGACAGCAGCGTGAACCCGCCGCGGACGAGCCCGCCGCCGAGCAGCTCGTCGAGTGCGGGGACCCCCGTCGAGAGGTGGTCGTGGCGGACCAGCTCCGACGGCGGGGTCCGCTGGGCCGGGTGGACGGACGCTCCCGACTCGTCGAAGACGAGCTTGTGGCGACGGGTGTCGTGGTCCCTGCCCCGGAGTTTCTCGACGCGCAGGAAGCGGTGGCGCTGGTCGGCCCGCTCCGCCCAGTCCAGCTCGATCACGCCGTGGGTGGCGTACCGGAGCAGGTCGCTGGCGACGCTCCCCGCGGTCCCGCTGTCCTCTGCGGTCAGCAGCGACGTGGCGTCGAACGCGTCGGAGAACAGCCGGATCAGGTCGTAGGTCGACCGCCAGAACGATACCTCGTCGGCGGCGATGGGGCGCAGTCCGGAGAGGCTGTCGAGCAGGATACGGTCGCGCGGGGCGTACTCCGAGAGGTAGTGGACGACGTTCTCACGGGTGAACGGGAGGTCGAACCACTCGGTGACGGCCCGATCGCCTCCCTCGAGCGTGCGGACGACCAGGTCGTCGTCCCGTTCCATCGTGTCGCCCGGTTCGCAGTGGACGGTGATCACCGTCAGGTCGTCGTGGTCGAGATCGAAGGGATAGGGCTCGAACGTGTCGCGCAACTCGGCGAGCGTCTGCTCGGTGCTGACGAACAGGCATCGCTCGCCGCTATCGAGCCCGGCCTGGAGGAACTGCATCCCCAGCGTCGTCTTGCCCGTCCCCGGCGGCCCCGAGACCAGCAGACTCCGGTTCGACGGGACGCCGCCGCCGAGCAACGCGTCGAGCCGTTCGCATCCTGTCGAACGGTCCATCGCTCCAAATTAGGATCCGTCCCGTAAATGCGTTGGCCCGTACTGTTGTGGCTGCGCGGGACGCTCGCGGTGGCTGGCCGTCGGCGCCCCGGCCCGGACGAACGTATCGGAGGGGTGATAGGCGTTCTCGCGCGAACGAAGCGCTTTACTTCGGGCCGAGGGGAGAGAGGGCATGGACACGGCCGAGCGGCTCGAACTCGCGACGCGGAACACGGCGGAGGTCGTCGAGGAATCGGAACTGGAGGCGCTGTTCGACGAGGGTGACCCGTCGGTGTACATCGGCTACGCGCCGACCGGCGAGATGCACATCGGTCACTTCACGACGATGCGCAAGCTCGCCGACTTCCTCGGCGCCGGGATGGACGTCACCGTCCTCATCGCTGACCTCCACGCTCACCTCGACGACAACAAGAGCCCCTTCGACCTGCTCGAGGCCCGGTCGGCCTACTACGAGGCGGCCATCGAGGCGATGATCGACGCCGCCGGCGCCGACGCCGAGCAGATCGACTTCGTCCGCGGCAGCGACTTCGAACTCGGCGAGGACTACGCGCTCGAGCTCCTCCGGATGGCCGCCGAGACGACGATCTCCCGCGCCCAGCGCGCGGCGAGCGAGGTCGTCCGCGAGTCGGACTCCCCGAAGCTCGGCGGGCTGCTCTACCCGCTCATGCAGAGCCTCGACGTCGACGCGCTCGACGCCGACGTGGCCTACGGCGGTATCGACCAGCGCGGCATCTACATGCTCTCCCGCGAGATCCTCCCCGACCACGGCGGCGAGGCGCCGGTCTGCGTCTTCGCCCCGCTGCTGTCGGGTCTCTCCGGCGGCAAGATGTCCGCCTCCGACGAGGGATCGAAGGTCAACCTCACCGACTCCCGCGAGGAAGTCGTCGAGAAGATCGAGGCGGCGTACTGTCCCGCCGGCGAGCGCGAGGACAACGGCGTGCTCGAGTACCTCGAGTACCTCGTCTTCCCCGTCTTCGACGAGCGCGGCGAGGACTTCGTCGTCGAGCGCCCCGAAGAGTACGGCGGCGACCTCACCTACGAGGCCTACGACCCGCTCGAGGAGGACTTCCTCTCCGGTGAACTCCACCCCGCCGACCTGAAACCCGCCGCCGCCGACGCCATCTCGGCGGTCATCGCGCCCGTCCGCGAGCGGCTGAACGACCAGCCCGAACTGCTCCGCGACGCCTACCCCGAGACGTACGACTGAACGGAGTTCCGGATGACCGACCAACCGACCCCGGCGTCGGTCCGCGCGACCTACGACCGGATCGCCGCCCACTTCTCGAAGACCCGCGAGCACCCCTGGCCCGAGGTCGAGGCGTTTCTCGACGGGCGCTCGGGCCGCGTGGGACTGGACGTCGGGTGCGGGAACGGCCGCCACGCCGAACTGCTGGCGGAGCGCTGCGAGCGAGTGCTGGGCCTGGATCTCAGCCGCGAGATGGTCGCGACGGCCCGCGAGCGGTCGGCCGAGCGCGGCTTCGACTACGGGCTCGCACAGGCCGACGCGAGCTCGCTCCCGGTCCGCAGCGACTGCGTCAATCTCGCGGTGTACGTCGCGACCCTGCCGCATCTGCCGTCGCGGGAGCGACGCGTGGCGAGTCTCGACGAGCTTGCGCGGGTGCTGAGCGGTGAGGGGCGGGCGCTCGTGAGCGCCTGGTCGACCGAACACGACCGCTTCGACGAGCGCGAGGGGTTCGATACCACCGTCGAGTGGACGCTCCCCGGTGGCGAAGCCGTGGATCGGTTCTATCACGTCTACGATCCCGACGAGTTTCGGGCGGACGTCGGTACGAGCGCGCTCGAGTTAGTCGAGATGGACCTCTCCAGCGGGAACTGTTACGGAGTCGTACGTTCGGCGTAGCCTCCGGTTTATGGGAGGCGCTGCAGTCCCGAGTGCAGGAAGCTGAGACCCAACGCCGCTGTGACGGCGAGATACAACAGCGTCGCGACCGTCCCGAACGTGACGGTCACCGCGGCGAACGGGCCGAGCGACGTCCCGGCGAGCGCGACCGCGACGACGGCGAGCAAGCAGGCACCGCCCAGCGCGAGTTCCGCCCACCAGACCGACCCCGTCTCCGGTCGTTCGGCGGACGGTTCGGTGCCCTCGCGCGTCGCGGCCGGCGCCCCGGTCTCTCGGATCGGTTCCAGACTCATTGTTTCGATTGATACCTTCCCCGAGTATCTGACATGCTCCGTAATAAACGACCCTCCGCAGCTATCAGAACGAATAACGGACCGGGAGTGATGGGAACTCAGTCGTCGTCTTCCGCTCGCTCGCGGTCACCAAATTCTCCCCGCCCCAGCAGTTCCTCGCGGTTCCGTCGATCAGCGGCGCGGGTCGCTTCGCGCGAGCCGACGTCTCCGAGAGCCTGATCGGGTTGCGAGCGACAGTCACGGACCGGTCGGCGCCCGGTTACTTGACGGTTTCGAGCACGTCGCGGACGCGGACGTGCGGGTCGTCGAAGACCTCGCTGGTGTCCTGCACGGACGCCGCAGGCACCCCGACGGCGTCGTCGTGCCGAAGGTCGACCGGCGTCCGGACGTGAGAGCCGTGATCGCCACCGTTGCCGACGCCGAGCGCGACCACGGATTCGACGACGGCAGCATCGAGGTGACGGCTATCGTCGAGACGGCCGCGTCGGTCTCCGACCTCCGTGAGATCACCCATCTCGACGAGGACCACCGTCTGGCGAGACTCGTCTTCGGCCCGGTCGACTCCACTGCTGATCTCGGCGGCCGAGCGAGGGGGACCGGCCGTCTGGGTGGTGCGGATTGCACGAACGGCTCTCCGACGAGGCGTCGGCCGGAATGAAAACGCCCTTATTCGGCGCGGTGAAACTGACGGGTGTCCGCGTGCGGCGAGGCGCGGGAACGAAGTGAGCGACGTGCGCCGGTGGTGAGCAAACCCGGAGGGTTTGCGAGCCTCGGGGCGCGAGCGAGTGAAACGAGCGAAGCGCGCCGGTGGT
>JBDGSU010000091.1:0-5493 GCA_042217395.1 Halosimplex sp. | reverse complement strand
GAAATCGCCGAATCAGCGGCGGCGTAAAAGGGAAACACCCCCCTTTTCGGTCGATTACTCGAGTCTATTGACAAATGTGACCGTGATATTTCGATTGTTCTGGTTTGGAGGTCCCGAGTGAATTCTCTCGAATCCCCCTTTCTACACTGCCCTCATACCACTCTGTCACCCGTAGCGGCCCGGACGAGGGGGAGGGCGTCGACCGGGCCGCACCCGAGTGACGGGCAGGGAACCACGACTCAATGGAACGGAACGTCCACGTCTGGCTTCTCGCGGCACTTCTACTGGCGAGTACCGCCGCGCCGGCCGTCTCGATGGCGGCGGATGCGCGGCCGGCGGACGCACAGCCGGCGGACGCTCGGCTGGCAGACGTCACCTATCGGGGCGACGGCGCGGTCACCGGGTTCGGTGACGGGTTCGCGCTCTGGCGCTCGGCCGCCCACGCGTTCGCGGTGACCGTCGCCAGCGACGGCGGCCTCGACGGGGGCGAAGTCTGTCTCTCCGTCGCGACGGCCGACCGCGGCCTGGGCTGTCAGTCGCTCTCGGTGCCCGCCGGCGGCAATCAGACCGTCTCCGTCGAAGTCGGGAAGTGGCCGGCGAACCTGACGGGCCAGCAGCGCTTGCGGGTCGCGGTCAGCGCCGCCAACGCCACCGGGGAGCTCGATAGCACCACCATCCCGATCACCGTCCTCCGGCGCGAGGGCGACCTCGACGGGGACGGTCTCGTCAACGAGCGGGAGGCGTCGCTCGGGACGAGCCTGCGCTCGAACGACACGGACGGCGACGGGCTCACAGACGAGGTCGAGGTCAACACCTACGAGACCTCGCCCAAGAACAACGACACCGACGGCGACGGGCTCTCCGACTTCTTCGAGATCAACGAGAGCCAGACCGACCCCACGAAGGTCGACACCGACGGCGACGGACTGTCCGACCCGCGCGAGATCGAACTGGGAACGAACCCGAACAAGCCCGATACCGACGGCGACGGCGTCCGGGACGGCCTCGAGGTCAACACGTACGACACCGACCCGACGAAGGCCGACACGGACGGCGACGGCCTCGACGACGGCGCCGAGATCAACGAGTACGAGACCAACCCGCTCGAGACGGACACGGACGGCGACGGCCTCGGCGACAACCTCGAGGTCAACACCTACGGGACCGACCCGAACCAGGTCGACACCGACGGCGACGGCCTCGAAGACGGCCCGGAAGTCAACACCTACCAGACGGACCCGACCGAGGCCGACACGGACGGCGACGGCCTCGAAGACGGTCCCGAGGTCAACACCTACGGCACGAACCCGACGAACCCGGACACGGACGGCGACGGCCTCGAAGACGGCCCCGAGGTCCACAAGTACGAGACCGACCCGACGAAGGTCGACACCGACGGCGACGGGATCAGCGACCCCGAGGAGGTCGGTGCCGCCAGGAGCGACGTCCCGCTCGTCGTGGCGGGCCTGATCGGAGTGGCCGTCGCCGCAGTGGCGGTGTTCGCCTTCCTCGCGTGGTCCGGGCGTTCCCCGGTCGGTCGGATCCGCCGCGCGCTCGGCGGAAGCGAGACGGACGAGGGGACCGCCGCGACCGCGGAGTCGGACTCCGACGAGTCGAGTACGGACCGCGCTCCCGCCGCCGTCGTCACCGGCCCGAACACGCAGGCGAGCGAGGACGAGGCCGCGGCCGCCGAGTCCGAGGAGATCCCCACGGAGTTCCTCTCCGACGAGGAAGTGGTGTTCACGCTGCTGGACGACCACGACGGGCGGATGCGCCAGGCCGCCCTCGTCGAGGAGACCGAGTGGTCGAAGTCGAAGGTCAGTCGCGTCCTCTCTGCGATGGAGGACGAGGACGCCATCGTCAAGGTCGACGTCGGTCGCGGGAACGTGGTCATGCGCCCCGAGGACCCCCCGCCCGGCGCCGAGTCCGCGCTCGAGGAGTGAGCCCCGTGGCGGAGTTATTTCGTCCGGGGTCGAGAACCCACGAGCATGGAGACCCGCACGTTCGCGCTGGCACTCGCGGCCGGTCTCGCCGTCTTCGTCGTCGTCGGGGCCGCCGTCACGGAGTTCGCCCTCCGTTGGATCGAGTTCTCGCTGTTCGTCGGGCTCCCCGTGGGAGTCGTCGCCGGCGTGACCGCCGCCGCGCTGGTCGTCCTCGGGAGCGCCGGCGGAGCCCCGGTCCGACAGCGCCGCGTCGCCGCCGCGCTGGGCGCGTTCGGCGTCGCCTTCCTCCTCGCCTTCGCAGTCGCAGTCGGTGGATTTTCGATCCCGAACTCCCGTGCACTCACGCTCGCGACGCTCGTGGCGCTCCTCGCGGGCGCCGCGACGACCGCGCTGGCTCTGGACGACGCGGGTTCGCCCGACTAGTCGGGTCGAAACCGCTCCAGGACCGGAATCTCCGCGATCCGCTCGTCGTCGAGGGCGTCCCAGTCGATCCCGTCGGGTCGTTCGTGGGGCGTCTCGGTGCGGATCACGCTCCCCGGCGTGACGATCAGATCCAGCGGCACGTCGTGGGCGTCCGGTTCGATCCCCTCGCGGACCTGCGACTCGTGGACGGTCGTGGCGACGGTCGTCGCCTCGTCGACGAGTCCGAGTTCGGTCAGCACGGCGAACTCGAGGTCGCTGTAGCCCTCGCCCTTGCCGACGCGGGCGCCGTCGAGCGAGACGGCGACGCTTCCCACGACGACCAGGTCGACGCGGTCGACGGCATCCGGGCCGACCTGTTCGGCGTGGTCGTCGACGCCGGAGACGGTCGCGGCGGCGTCGGGGTCGGCGAGAGCGCCGGGATCGAGGCGGTAGAAACAGCGCTCGTCGCGCAGGCACGGGACCGCCATGTAGACGGTCTTGCCCGCTTCGAGCGCTCTGCGCCTGACGGGGAGCTGGGGGGCGTCGGGGTTGGCCTTCAGCCGGTCGGCCGCGGCCCACTCGGGCAGGCCGGCGAGCCGCTCGGCGGCCGCGTCGGCGCCCGCGAAGTTGGGGATGCGGCCGTGGGGCGGGAAGGGAAAGCGAGCCTCGCCGCTGTCCGCCAGGTCGTCCCAGACGCGCTCGCGGAGCGACTGCTTGTCCATGCGGAAACGTGGAGCGGGGTCGACTTGGAAGCGCCGGTCAGACCACGTCGGAGGCGGTGCTGTCGGACTGGACGTCGGTGCCGACGTCGATGTTCTGGATCAGCCGGACGAGGTCGGCCAGCTGGGGGAACGTGTAGGCGGTGACCGCGACGTCGGCGTCGGTCGCGACGATGTGGGAGTCGACGACGAAGGCGATATCCTCGTCGGGCCAGCCGCCCATCTCGTCGACGATATCGCTCGCGGGCCCGAAGATGAAGGAGGGCGTGGACATGTCGATTGTGGTGTCGAGGACGTTCGCCCAGCCGTCGATGAAGCCGCTGGTCATGATGTTGCCGATCTCCTGCATGGCCGACCGCTCCATGTCGGTGAACAGGCCGTCAGCGTCCTCGCCGCTCCCCATGTCGCCGACCATGCCCCGCGCGAGGCGCTTGCTCCCCTCGGGTTCGAGCACGAAGAGGACGTACCCGTACGGCGGTTCGGTCAGCTCGACGTAGATACCGACCTGTCGGTCGGTGCCGAGGTGGGTCCGGACGTCGGTCATGTCGAGGAAGCTGATCTTCGAGACCTCGATCTCGGTGTGCAACCCGGAGAGCTGGTTCAGATGGGCCGATACGGTGGTCGCCCCCTCTTTGGCCATCTCGTTGAACAGCTCCAGTTTCCGCACGTCGACCTCGTAATCCATACCCACTCGTGGGACTGACGCCCTGTAAACGCTCGGGCCGCCGAAGCCGACGACTTCCGGGGCGGTGGCCAGCGGCTACCGTGAGGGTAACTCCCGGATACCGCCTCCCGTGACGGATAAGCGACGTATACTATTGAACGTGACGAACCGTGTAGGAAACGGCGGGGTGGGCGGTTCGAGACGCCCCGGCGACCGACCAACCCGTCGAGACCCCCTACACATGCCGCTCGCCACGATCGATCCGATCGCCGCCGACACGTCTGTCGACGAGTACCTCGGCACCGTTCCGGGTTCCGTGTCCGACCTGGAACTGCTGCTGTGGGTGCTGGTCTGCTGGGCGCTCGTGATGGACATCGTCCTGACCGCGTACGGCCTCTCGATCGGTCTGGTCGAGCGCAACCCTCTCATGCGACAGGCGCTCGATCTCTTCGGCATCGCCGCGCTCGGCTTCGCGAAAGCCGCCGCCGTGGCAGTCGCGCTCGTCTTCCGCGTGCTCTGGCCCGAGTACGCGCTGCTCGCTCCCCTCGGACTCGCGGTTCCGTGGACCGTCGCCGTCGCGATCAACGCCGCACTCCTCGCGTCGATGTGATACGGAGTTTCGCACGACAGTCCGGGATCGACCGCACGATCGGGTGCGGTCGATCCGGGTACCCTCGCAGCGATCCGCACGGGTCCGCGACGGGTCCGGCCCGACCGGTCGGTCCGTCCCGCTCGGGCCCCCGTTCCGTTCGGCCCGGAAGCGGACCGCATTCGCGATCGGGCCGGTAGCCGCCGCGTGGCCGCCCGCGAGCGGCGTTCGACCGGCGCGAACGCGGCCGAAACGATCCCTTTTAGTGACACTGTGCCGAGAGCGCACACGCACGGTTCGCCCCTCTGGGTGGGGGGTATCGTGCGGTGGGTACGATGCGCGGTACGCTACTGACGAGTCTCGACAGACCGCGGGTGCTCGGCGACCGGATCGTCGGCCGGATCGACGGTCGCCGCCTCGAGCGGGTGCTCTGGGCCGTCGTCCTCGCGTCGGTCGCGCTGGACGTCTACACGACCTGGCTCGGCCTCGCGATGGGGGTCACGGAGGCGAACCCGGTGATGCACCTCGCCTTCGAGGAGGTCGGGTTCGCGGCGCTGGGCGGGGCGAAGTGCCTCGTCGTCGGCGCCGCCGCCTGTCTCCGCACGGCGCGCCCGCGCTACGGTACCACTATCGCGCTGGGGCTCGCGGCCCCCTGGACGTTGACCGTACTCGTCAACGCGTTCGTGCTCGCGACCGTCTGAGCGACGGCACTTGCGCGCCCGACACCTCCCGGGACGGCCGTGGGATCCGTCCCGGCGGCTCTCCCCTCTCCACAGACGGGCGTCACCCGTCGCTCGCTCGTTTCTCCGCGAGGACGGTCCGTTCGAACGAACAGACGAGCGTGTCCTCGTCCTCGTCCGTCTCGACGCGGAACGACTCGACGCGCATCGTCACGACCCCCCGCTCCCCGTCGCTGGTCTCGCGCTTGTCCGTCACCGTCGACTCGACGCGGATCGTGTCCCCGTGGAACACCGGTTCCGGGTGCTCGACGTCGTCGTACGAGAGGTTGGCGACGATGGTCCCGTCGGTCGTCTCCGGGATCGACAGCCCGACCGCGAGACTCATCGTGTAGAGGCCGTTGACCAGTCGCTCGCCGAACCGCGTCTCCGCCGCGAAGTCGGCGTCCAGATGCAGCGGCTGCTGGTTCATCGTCAGGTCACAGAAGCGCTGGTTGTC
>JBDGSU010000003.1:0-5538 GCA_042217395.1 Halosimplex sp. | reverse complement strand
CGACCGCGCCCGCGTCGTCGTCGAGTCCCGCGGCGTCCGCCGGGAGTACGAACTCCTCAGCCTGCTCCGGCGCGCGGGGCGGCGCTTCCAGCGCGTCACCGTCGGCCCCGACGGGCCGCTGGACGGCGCGTCCATCGGCGAGGCGAACGTCCGCGGCGCCTACGGCGTGGCCGTGATGGCCGTCCGCGGCGCGAGCGGCTGGGTCGTCGCCCCGAAGGGGTCGAGAACGCTCTCGGCCGGCGACGAGGTGTTCGCCGTCGGCACGCGCGAGCAACTCGACGCCTTCAGGGAGGCGGTGGCGTGAGCGGAGTCCCGCTCTCGGCGGCGTCCGGCGCCGCCGCGGCCGACCTCGCGCCGGTCGCGGTCGTCGCTCAGAGCCGCCCGCTGACCGAGCGCGTGCTCGTCGCGGCCGCGCAGATCCTCGGGCTCTCGCTGGTCGCCGCCGGCGTCGCCGCGGTCGTCGCGCTGCTCTATCGCTGGTACGTCCGCGAGCGCGTCCCCGGCGGGCTGCCCGCGCTGTTCGGCCTCGGCGCGATCGTCCCGTTCCTCGGCACCAGCCAGTTGCTGCGGAACGTCATGACTCCCGACGGGGCGCCGGCGCCCATCGACGAGGCGACGGCGCTGTTCAACATCGCCGCCTTCCTCGTCGCGCTGGCCGCGACCCGCCTCGGCACCGACGTCGGCGACCGCCTCGGCACCGACGTCGCCGTCGCCACCGGCGAGCGCGCCGTCGAGACGGAGGTCAGCCGCGTCGTCCAGGCGGTCGGTCGCGTCATCACCGTCGAGCTCCCCGAGGAGGTCGATGACATCGTCGGCTACGACCCCGTCCCCGCCGAGACGAAGGCGAAACTCGCTGGCACGACCTTCGTCTTCCCGCGCCGGCTGACCGTCGAAGAGCTCCGAGAGCGGCTGGTCACGCGGCTGAAAGCCGACTACGCCGTCGGCCACGTCGACCTCGAGCTGGCCGACGACGGGGCCGTCGAGTACCTCGCGGTCGGCTCCCGCGCCGCGGGCATCGGCCCGACCCTGCCCCCCGAAACCTCGGCGGTCGCGGTGAGAACCGACCCCGCCTTCGCCGCCAGCGCTGGCGACCTCGTGCAGGTGTGGCGGACCGATCCCTTCGAGCGGGTGGTGACCGCGGAGCTCCGCGGGACCGTCGACGACGTGGCGACGCTCGCCATCGACGCCGCCGACACGCGCAAGCTCGACGCCGAGGACGACTACAAGCTGGTCACGCTCCCCGTCGAGACGCGGCCCGACCGGGAGTTCGCCTCGGTGCTGCGGGCCGCCGACGAGACGATGGCCGCCGTCACCGTCGGCGCCGGGAGCGACCTGGCCGGCCAGCCCACCGGCGCGCTCGACGTGACGGTCGTCGCCGTCCGTCCGGCGTCCGGCCCGGTCGAACCGCTGCCCGGCCGCGACCGCCCGCTCGCGCCCGGCGACGCCATCTACGTCGTCGCCGCCCCCGAGGCCATCCGCAAGATCGAGGCGGCCGCGACGCCTCGCGACGGCGCGACGCCCGAAGGGTCCGGCGTCTCCGGCGCGGCGCTCACCCCCGACGAGCAGATCGACCCCGGACGGGCGGTCGACGACGCGTCCGCCGCGACGAGCGAGGGGACCGGCGCGTCCGCCGACGGAGAGCCCGCGCCGGCCGAGTCGGCGGCCGATCCCCTCACCGACGCGGACGCTCCCGGCATCGAGGCGCTCGACACCGACGGGGCGGACGCGCCCGCGGACGGCGAGCCGCCCGGTGGGGCCGCAGAGACCGACGACGGGACCGGCGACTCCGGCGACGAGGAATCCGACGGGAGCGACTGGACGGTCGCGGTCGACCAGCGCCGCGAAACCGACGGGTAGCGAACCCGTCCGGGTCGGCCGTCGGCCGAGTGCGGAACGCTCTTTGGGTGTCGGCGCCCTCTCGTGAGTATGCACTGGCGACTGTTCGCCACGCTCGCCGAGACGGCCGGAGGCTCCGAAGTCGAGGTCGAGGTCGAGGTCGAGAGCGACGCCGGGGCCGGCGCGACCGTCGGCGACGCCTTCGACGCCCTGCTCGCGGCCCGCCCGGCGCTCGAAGACGAGGTGCTCGACGACGAGGGCGACCTCTACGACCACGTCCGCCTCCTCCACGAGGGCCGCGACCCGTTCTCGGAGGCGGACGGGTTCGACACGGCGGTCGACGAGGGCGACGAACTGGCGCTGTTCCCGCCCGTCAGCGGCGGGTGATCGGTACCCCGCCTCCCGCCTGACCGAGCCGCCGCGCCTCTCGTAACTGCGTACAGCGTGAAAGCCCCGACCCTTTCGTTCCCGCCCGCATAGGCTGGTCGAGCAAGCTACGCGGGTGGGAACGAAAGGGGCCGGCGGCTCCGGGAAGCCCGGCGCAGTAAGTGACGCGAGACCGAAGGTCTCGCTAATCCGAGGGTGTAACCCTCAGACACTGAACGAGCGGAGCGAGTGAAGCGCGCAGCGAATGCGTGGCGCGAACGTAGTGAGCGCCACGGCCACTCGAACGGTGAGCGAAGCGACCCGTGAGAGCCGCGCGACCGGAGCCGACGGGGGCTTTCACGCTGTTTTCGTCACCAGCATATCGCGCTTGGAGATGATCCGAAGTGACTGATATCGATCCGAAACCGGCCGGAACTCCAGGTTTCAGGCGTCGGTCAGCTCGAGGACGCGCAGGACGAGCTGGAGGACGTGGACGAACACGCCCATGACGGCGACGTAGATGCCCAGCGCGCTGCGCAGGGTGCCGTACTTGCTCTCGCGGACGGCCCAGACCTCGTAGGTCAGGTCGACGATGAAGCCGAACAGGAAGAGGGCGCTCGCGACGAGCAACAGGACCGGGGCCACGAAGTAGCCGATCGCGCCGAGGACGAACCCGCCGCCGAAGAAGCCCCACGAGTACAGCTGCCAGCGCTCGAAGGAGTGGTCGGTCCCGAAGACGACGACCGTCACGACGGCCGTGACGAGCCCCGTGACGACCGTCGTGATACCGAGGGCCGTGACCCGGGTCGACGAGCCGACGGCCGCGAGGAGCGCCGACCCGAGCAGCGCGTAGCCGAACTGCGACAGCGCGACGCCCGCGCCGGCCAGCCCGAGACTGTCCCGCTCGAGACCGGTGTTCGCCAGCCAGTACCCTCCGCCGACGGTCACGGCGAACGCCGCGACCCCCAGGAAGAAGTTCGAGAACAGCACCCGTCCGACGCCGGCGACCGGCGTGTACGAGACCGCCAGCATCAGGAGGACGTTGAGCGCGACCAGCCCCGCACCGATGGCGGCGGTCCGCGAGACGCTTCGCGACGCCGTCGATCCCACTCCCGGCGCGTCGTACTCGATCCCGCTCATGTGCGCCCGGGATTTGACTCGTCGCACACGTGTATGTTTCCATTAACGTCGGTTATCGACCGACAGGGCGCGATGACGGGCCGAGAAGGGGACCGCGATCCGGGACTGACAGCGAACTATCAGTCTCGCCGAGGGGTCAGGCGTCGGCGACCTGCTGGAGCACGTCGGGGGCCGCTTCGAGGGCGTCGTCGAGGCTGTCGGCGTCGGGGCCGCCGCCCTGTGCGAAGTCCGGCGGGCCGCCGCCGCCGCCGCCGACCTTCGCGGCGAGTTCGCTCACGACCTCGCCGGCGTTGACCGCCGAGCCGTCGGGGACGGCGACGACGAAGGTGGCGCCGTCGCGGCCCGAGCCCAGCACGGCGATCTTCCCCTCCTCGACGAGGGCGTTGGCGGTCGCGCGCAGTTCGTCCATGTCGGCGTCGAGGCGCTGGATCACCGCGGTCTCCTCGCCCACGTCGACCTCCTCGCCGCCGCCCGAGCCCGCGGCCCGGACCTCGGCGAGTTCCTCTTTGAGCTGCTCGATGGTCTTGCCGCGCGCCTTCCACTCGGTGAAGAATCGCTCAGCGGTCTCGGGCACCTCCGCGGGCGCGACGTCGAACACGTCCGCGGCCGCGTAGAGGGCGTCCTCGGTGTCCTGGGTGGCCTGGACGGCCGCGTCGCCCGCGGCGAACTCGATGCGGACGACGCCGTCCTGGACGCGCTCGGTGCCCAGGATCTTGATCGCGCCGATGTCGCCGGTGCGGGCGACGTGCGTGCCGCCGCAGGCCTGGACGTCCTCGGCGACGTGGACGAGCCGGATGTTCTCGCCGGCGGGGATCCCGCCCTGGTAGAGGTCGAAGCCGTGTTCGTCCTCGGCCTCGTGGCGGTCGGGCCACTCCTGTTTGACCGGGCCGTTCGAGCGGACGATGTCGTTGGCGCGGTGCTCGATCTCCCTGACCTGCTCGCGGGAGACCGACTCGTAGTGGGAGACGTCGATGCGCGAGGACTCGACGCCCTTCTGGGCGCCGGCCTGGCGGACGTGCTCGCCGAGGACCTGCCGGGCGGCGTGGATGACGATGTGGGTCGCGGTGTGGTGAGCCATCAGCCGGGAGCGCCGGGTGGCGTCGATCTGTCCGCGAACGAACTCGCCTTTCCCGGGGTCCTCGTCGGCGGTGTGGAGGATGACGCCGTCGACGATCTGGACGTCGGAGACCTCCGCGGTCACGTCGTCGGTCGAGATGGTGCCGTGGTCGGGCGGCTGACCCCCGCCCTCGGGGTAGAACATCGTCTGGTCGAGGACGACGTCGTAGCGGTCGTCGTCGCGATCGAAGACCTCCAGGACGACGGCCTCGAACTCGGTGCGCTGCTGGTCCTCGTAGTAGAGGCGGTCGGTGTCGGGGAGCTCCTCGAGGCGGTCGGCGTAGGGCCGTCGCTCCTCGTCCTCGAAGGCCTGGCCGCCGCCGTGGCGCTCGGCGACCAGCGCGTAGAAGTCGTCGGGCGTCTCGACGGCGACGCCCTTCTCGGCGGCGATCTCCTCGACCATGTCCGGCTGGATGCCGTGGGAGTCGTACAGCTCGATGAGTTCGCCGACCGGGATGGGGTCGCCCTCGCTGGCGTACTCGTCGGCGATCTGGCGGACGCGGCGGCCGCCCCGATCGAGCGTCTCGCGGTACTTCTCGACCTCTGTGCGGACGATGTCGCGGATCGTGTCGCGGTTCTCGTAGCTCAGCCGCTCGGCCTGCATGTCGACGAGTTCGTCCAGCGGGGCGTCGACGCCGACGTTGTCGACCAGGCGCTTGGTCCGGCGGAGGACCATCCGCGCGAGATAGCCCGTGCCGACGTTCGACGGGACGATGTTGTCCCCGAGCATGTACGCGAGCGTCCGGCAGTGGTCGGCGATGGCGTAGATGTCCTCGAGCGGTTCGAGCAGGTCGACGAGTTCGCCGGTGGGAACGTCGAGCTGGTCGGCGATGTTGTCCCGTGCCGAGTCCATGTCCTCGGCCTCGTCGATGTCCATGTGACCCGCCAGCTTCGCGGCGCGGTGGACGATCCCCTCCTCGCGCTCGGAGTAGTCGAGGCCGGCGTTGCCCTTCAGAAAGTCGATCATGTCCGGGTAGACGGCCTCGTACACCGTTGGCGTACCCTGGGACATCCACGTCCAGCGTTCGATGCCGTAGCCGGTGTCGATGACCCGGCGGTCCATCCGGCTGTACGTGTTGC
>JBDGSU010000022.1:0-5558 GCA_042217395.1 Halosimplex sp. | reverse complement strand
CTCCCTGATCCACAGCCACCGGAAGTCACACAGTACAACCGCCACCACTACGAGAGGGCGATCCCCGCGATCCCCTCGCCCAGAACCGCCGATCGGGCGCGGGCTCCGATGGCCCCGGGCGCCACCCTCACGCGCGCCCCGGCCGGAACGCGACCCCGCCGATACGCGGCGACGACGCTGGCGACGACCGTGAACGCCGCCAGTCCGACGGTGATCGACTCGCGCCGGAACCCCCAGACGGTGAAATCGAGGGCGCCGGCGACGGCGGCGACCGCGACGACGCTGGCGCCGACGCTCGACGCCAGCCGGCTCACCCAGGAGACGCGCGCGTCGCTCCGCGGTGTGGTCTCGCCCGCACGCGGGAAGACGACGGCGACCAGCGCGTATCCGGGGACGAGCAACACGAAGGGGACGCCGACGACGAGACTCAGCCCCGCCGGGACCCCGGGGATCAGCGCGACCGCGACTGCGACCACCGCGAACGCGACGGTCGCCCAGAGGTCGGCGGCTTCCGTCGGGACCCGTGAACGCTCGGACACGGAGACTACTGGGAGGGCGACTACCAAAAGCGGACAGGGTACGACCCCGCCGCGACGGCTCCGCGGACGCCGACCGACAGCCCGACAGCCGTGCCAGGGCGCGCGTCGGACCTCGAACTCCGACGGTGGGGCTGGCGGTCCGAGCGCGCGGGAGACGGGAACCGACCGGGACCCGGTCGCTACTCGTCGGCCGATTCCTCGGGGCCGCCGGGGCCGGGCGATCCGGCGCCGGTCTGGAAGACGAACTCGTGTTCCTCCTCGGTCTCGAAGTTGCCGAGGCCGTCGCCCAGGTACTGTGCGTAGCGGGTGAGCTCCTCGGCCCGGGAGGAGACCTCGTTGAGTTCGGCGGCCTGTTCCTCGGCCGCGCCGGCGACGTTCTCGCTCTCGGACATCGTGCCCTCGGCGAGGTCGGCGGCCTCGTCTATCATGCCGGCGACCTCGCGGATGCTGTCGGGGGAGTCGCCGAAGTCGACGCCGGGGTTGTCGTCGGCGAATGCCTCGAGCTGAGCGGCGACGCCGTCCATCTCCTCGGATATCCGCTGGAGGCGCTCCTTCTGGTCGTAGGCGTCGTCGGAGATCTTCTGGATGGAGTCGGCGACCTGTTCGCTGGCGTCGCGGACGGTCTCCGCGCTCTGCTGGACCGAGCGACCGCTCTCCTCGACCTCGCTCGCGAAGGTCTTGAGCTGGCCGGTCGTCATCTCGAGTTCGGTCAGCATCTCGTTGAAGTCCTCGGCGATCTGGTCCATCGCCTCGTTCTCGCCCTCCGGTTCCATGCGCTGGGTGAGGTCGCCCCGGGCGCAGGCCTGCATGGTCTCGGAGTACTCCTCCGCCTTCTCCTGGAGGTAGTTGCTCATCTCCATGGCCTCGGCGCGGGAGACCTCGGCCTCCTTGCGGGCCCGCTCGGCCTCGTCGATCTGCTCGCGTAAGGCGTCGCGCATCTCGGCGAATCCCTCGTAGAGCTGTCCGATGCTGTCGATCCGGTCGGTGTCGATATCGACATCGAGGTTCCCCTCCTCCATCTCCTGGGCTTTCCCCTTGAGACGGTCGATAGCGGAGGAGGTGTTGTATCCGAGCACCGCGCCGATGAGCAACATCACGACCACCGCGCCGCCGGTGGCGAGCATACCCATCCGCTGGACGGCCCGGACGTCGCCGAAGAGCACGCTGGTCGGCGCGTGCACGACGGCGACCCAGTTCTCGGGGTTCCCCGGGACGATGATCGGCGAGTAGCCGACCGCGTACTCCTCGTCCATGACGCTCGGGTTCGACCGGCTGGAGATGACGTCGGCCGATCGATCCGTCAGCGCGAGCGCCTCGTCGACGACCTCGTGGTCGCCGTAGCGGGTCAGCGTCTCGTCGGCCGTGTCGCTCAGACTCGGGACGGCCCGTTTCTCGTCCATGAGGATCGTGTCGCTCGCGTTGACGACCATGGTGAACCCGCCTTCGGCCCGGTTTTGACCCTGGAACTCGCTCGCGAGGTCGGTGGTCGCCACCTCGACCACGAGCAGGCGATTGGCCGTCCCGTTGACCGGGCTCGCGAACCCGACTACCGGACTCCCGCTCGACGTCTGATAGACGCTGGAGACGGCGACCTGGTCGACGTCACCGAACGCTCGGTCGCCGATCCAGGCGCGTTTCCCCTTGACCTGGGTCCCCGGCGGGACGGTGTCGCTCGCGACGTACTCGTAGCCGCCCGTCGCGCGCTCGACGAGGTGCATCGAGACCACGTCGCTCGGCATGATCTCCGCTTTCCGGGTGCGGAGCGCGCTCGACATCTCGTCGCCGTCCTGGCCGGCGTAGGCGGGGTCGCCCGACGCCAGTCGCGTGGACAGCCGGTTGCTCTCGATCCACTGGCTGACGAGGTTCGACTCCTGGGTCGCCAGACCGGTGTACTCGCTCTCGATCTGGTCGTGGGTCTGGTCGCCGAACTGCTGGGTGCCCACGAACCCGATCGCACCGATCGACAACCCCATCACCAGCAACACGATGAGGAACTTCAGCGCGAACCGCTCGCGGACGAAGTCCGGCGTGATCGTCCGGACCAGCCCCATCGGACCGCCACCGCCCCCGTCCGGCGCGTCCTCGCTACTCATCTCCGCCGCCCCCGCGTAGTCGGTTGCCACCCGCTGCTCGGATCCCCGCAATCACTACCGCGACCACGGACCCGGGAACCGTCCCGCCAACTGTGCCCCGATTGACCATAGACACTCATGTCTAAGCATCTCATATATAGCTTTGGAGTACGAGAAGCGTTCTCAGGGGTAGAAAACACTCGTCCGGAACGCGGTCGATCTGTATCCGGACTCCGCCGGGTACGACGCCGACCGGAGGCGGCCGGTGCGGCGGATCCCCACGGATTTAAGCGCGGGCCGGTCCGAGGGTGAGCCATGACGGATCTCGCGACGTTCGGCGAGTCGATGCTGCGGCTCTCGCCGCCCGGACAGCAGCGACTGGAGGCGGTCGACGAACTGGACGTGCACGTGGCCGGCGCGGAGAGCAACGTCGCCGTCGCCGCCCAGCGACTCGGGCTCGACGCCGTCTGGCTCTCGAAGCTCCCCGACTCCCCGCTGGGTCGGCGGGTGACGAGCGCGCTCGGCGACCACGGCGTCGACGCCGCGGTGGTCTGGGACGACGACGCCCGGATGGGCACCTACTACGTGGAGATGGCGGGCAAGCCCCGCGGGACGAACGTCATCTACGACCGCGCCGACAGCGCGGTGACGACGGCCACCACCGAGGAACTGGACGCGTACCGCGTCGCCGCCGCCGACGCCTTCTACACCTCGGGTATCACCCCGGCGCTCTCGGAGACGCTCCACGAGACCACCCGCGATCTCCTCGCGCGCGCCGGCGAGCACGACACCCTCACGGTGTTCGACGTCAACTACCGCTCGAAGCTCTGGTCGCACGCCGAGGCCCGGGCGACGCTGACCGGCCTCTTCCCAGCCGTCGACGTGCTGGTCGTCGCGGAGCGCGACGCGCGGGCGGTGCTGGACCGCGAGGGCGACGCGGCGGCCATCGCTCGCGGACTGGCCGCGGAGTTCGACTTCGAGCTGACGCTCGTCACGCGCGGCGGAGAGGGGTCGCTCGCGCTGCACGAGGACGAGGTGTACGAACAGGGCGTCTTCGAGGCCGACGAGTACGACACCGTCGGGACCGGCGACGCCTTCGTCGGTGGCTTCCTCGCCTCGTGGCTCGACGGCGGGTCCGTGCCCGACGCGCTCGAGCACGGCGCCGCGACCGCCTCGCTCAAGCGGACCATCCCCGGCGACATCGCGCTCGTGACGCCCGAGGAGGTCGAGCGGGTGGTCGAATCGGGCGAGCAGAGCGGTATCTCGCGGTAGGGTCGACGGTGGCCGAGCCGAGCCGGGACAGCGGCCGAAGTCGAACGCCGTCGTGAGAGACACGAATCCCGGGAGTCGCTGTGCGGGCACCGTTGCCCGTCGGCCCGCGACGTATGCGAACCCACTTTTTTCGACGGAGAGTTCCTCGCGGCCCTTCGGGCCGCTGCGGGCGCGTGGCGGCGAAGCCGCCACGGTTTGCGGTCGCGGGCCGGCGGCCCGCGACCCTATCCTCCGCTGGAAAAACTTGGGGAAAAAGGCCGGACGGCGCGCTCCCTGCTCGCGGGCTTCGCCCGCTCGCCCTCGAGGCGCTCGGTACACTCGCGCCTCGTCCCGCTCGCTTGCGTCCGGAGAACCGCCTCGCTCGCTTCACTCGCTCGGCGGATGCTGGCGTGATACGTACATCCCCTGTACTGAGCATCCGCGCGAACGAAGTGAGCGCGGTTCATCGCGGCGAGTGAGCGAAGCGAACGAGCCGCGCCTTTTTCACCCATGTTTTTGCCGGCCGGGTTCCCGCAGGCGCGCTGTGCGAGGTGCGACCGTAGGGAGCACCTCGATGCGAACGGCGTAGCCGTGAGCGAAGCGCGCCGAGGAAACCCGGTCGGCAAAAAGATGGTAGACAAACCCTTTATCCCTGCCGGGGGAAGGCGTTCACATGAACCGAACGCCCGCCGGCAGGGAGGTATCGCGCCGATATGCGTAGCGCGAAGATCGTCTGCACGCTCGGCCCGGCCAGCGAGTCGGAAGAGACCATCGAGCAGCTCTCGGCGGCCGGCATGTCGGTCGCCCGGATGAACGCGAGCCACGGCACGCCCGAACACCGCCGGGAGCTGATAGACCGCATCCGCGCGGTCGACCGCCGCACCGACGGTCCGGTGGCGGCGATGCTCGACCTCCCCGGTCCGGAGGTCCGCACGGCGCCGATCCGCGAGGAGATAACCCTGGAGGGCGGGTCCACGGTACGGTTCGTCGAGGGCGACGAGGCGACCCCCGAGGAGATCGGCGTCTCCCACGACATCTCCGCCGTCGAACCGGGCGACGAGGTCCTGCTGGACGACGGGCGCATCGAGACGACCGTCGAGTCCGTCGAGGACGGCGTCGTGACGGCGACCGTCGAGAACGGCGGCGACCTCGGGGCGCGCAAGGGCGTCAACGTTCCCGGCGTCGACCTCGATCTGCCCGTCATCACCGACCAGGACCGCAAGGAGTTGCAGGTCGCCGCGGACGAGGAGGTCGACTTCGTCGCGGCGAGTTTCGTCCGCGACGGCGACGACGTCTACCAGATCAGCGGCGCGCTGGACGAACTCGGCGCGGACATCCCGATCATCGCGAAGATCGAGCGGGAGGTCGCGGTCGAGAACCTCGGCGGGATCGTCGACGCGGCCTACGGCGTGATGGTCGCCCGGGGGGACCTCGGAGTGGAGTGCCCGCTCGAGGACGTGCCGATGATCCAAAAGCGGATCATCCGCCGGTGTCATGAGGCGGGCGTCCCCGTGATCACGGCGACGGAGATGCTCGACTCGATGGTCCACGCTCGGCGGCCCACGAGGGCGGAGGCCTCGGACGTGGCGAACGCGGTGCTGGACGGGACCGACGCGGTGATGCTCTCGGGCGAGACGGCCGTCGGCGACCACCCCGTCCGCGTGGTCGAGACGATGGACCGGATCGTCCGCGACGT
>JBDGSU010000218.1:0-5579 GCA_042217395.1 Halosimplex sp. | reverse complement strand
GACGTTGTGCTGGCCGCCCTTGCCGGTCCACTTCCAGACGACTTTCGTCCCGGGGTCGACCCTGACGGCGGCCGGACTGAACGCGAAGTTGCCGTTGTTGCCCTCCGCGCCGACCCGGATGGTCACCTCGTCCTGCCCGGTCCTGTCGACGGTCCCGTCGAAGTTCGAGACGCCGTCGAACCAGCCGCCGTAGTCGACCGCGGCGTAGTCGCCGCCCGACTCGCCACCCGCCGCGGTGCCCGTGTCGCCGGATTCGCCGCTCGCATCGGTCCCGCCGGACGAACCCGCCGAGGAGACGGTCACGTCGGCGTCGCCGACGATCACGGCGCCTTTCATCCCCATCGGTTTGTGCGGCTGGCAGTAGTACTTCGAGACGCCCGCCGTCTCGAAGGTGTGCGAGAAGGTCGCGCCCGCTTCCGAGATCATGTCGCTCTGGAAACCGCCGTCGTCGTCGACGACGTTGTGCGGCGCGCCCTTCCCGGTCCACTTCCAGACGACTTTCGTCCCGGGATCGACGCGCACCGCCGCCGGACCGAACGCGAAGTTGCCGTTGTTGCCCTCCGCGCCGACCGTCACGGTGACCTCGCTCTTGCCCGTCTCGTCGACGACGCCGTCGAAGTTGCTCACGTTCGAGAACCAGTCGCTCAGATCGGTCGACCGTGCGGCCGCCGTGCCGGTCCCCACCGCGCCGAGGCCACCGGCCATCGCCCCGATAGCGAGGGTCTTCATCACGTTGCGCCGCCCCTCGTCGATGCCGTCGTCCGCGCTCATACACGTCCGTAGCGTCGTTCCCAGGATAACCCCCCTCGACGGTTCCCATCATCTGAGAAGCAGACGCCGGGGAGGCGAACATGTTCGCCCCGTTCGCCCGGTCGCGAGAATCCGCGGCTCGGTTATCCCCGCTCACCCCCGATATCGGACTGTGAACGGACCATGAACGGACACCCAACCCAGACCCGTCGAACCTTTCTGAAGACCAGTGCCGCGGCGGGCGCCGCCGCCGTCGCCGGCTGTGCGACCCAGATCCCGGAGGACAAGGTCACCTTCACCGAGGCCGACGGCGGCCCCCGGTCGCTCGACGCCGCGAAGGCGACGACGGTAGACAGGGTGGCCGCGGACCCGACGGACGTCCCGGCGCCCATCGACAGGGACGAGCCCGGGACCGTCGAGGTCGAACTCACCACGCGGGAGGTCACCGCGGAGATCGAACCCGGCGTCACGTTCGAGTACATGACCTTCGACGGGCGGATCCCGGGGCCGATGATCCGCGCTCGCGTCGGCGACACGGTCGATCTCACCGTCACCAACGCCGAGGGGAACTCCATGGCCCACAACGTCGACCTGCACGCGGTGCGCGGGCCGGGCGGCGGCGCCGAGGCGACGACGGTCGCCCCCGGCGAGTCCACGCGGGTCCGGTTCAAGGTGACCTACCCCGGCGCGTTCATCTACCACTGCGCCGTCGCCAACCTCGACTACCACATCTCCTCGGGGATGTTCGGCATGATCCTCGTCGAACCGGAGGCGGGCCTGCCCGAGGTGGACCACGAGTTCTACCTCGGCCAGCACGAGCTCTACACGGACGGCGAGACGGGTCAGGAGGGACACCACACCTTCGACATGGGCGCGATGGCCCGCGAGGACCCCACCTACGTGCTCATCAACGGCGAGAAGTACGCCATCACGCCCGACAACTACGCCGACATGGTCGCCGAGACCGGCGATCGCGCTCGGGTGTACTACTGCGTCGGTGGCCCGAACCTCCCCAGTTCGTTCCACCCGATCGGGAGCGTCTGGGACGAGGTCTACCCGCAGGGCGCGGTCGACACCCCCCCGCACCGCCACGTCCAGACCACGCCGGTGATGCCGGGCAGCACCGCGATCACCACGATGCACTTCCCGGTCCCCGGTCCGATCAAACTCGTCGACCACGCGCTCTCGCGGGTCGCCCGGAAGGGCGCGCTGGCGGTCGTCGACGTCCAGGGCGAGGAAGATCACGAGATCTTCGATCCGGACCCCGAGTGAGACGACACGTGCCCTCGGGTCCGTCGTGCAGTCTGCCGGGGACGCGGCGACAGCGTTAGGTGCGATCGCGCCCGATCTCCGACCGGTGGTACAGTGATCGACAGTACGTGGCTATCGGCGGTGGTGATCGCCGTCGCGGCCGTCGCAACGTTCGTCCGCGTCGTCCTCCCCCTGCTCGTCCTGCGGTTCCTCACGCCCCAGCTGCTCTGGCGGGGGTTCTAGCGGGGCGGGTCGACCGTCGCGGCCGGCCGACGGCCGGCGCGACGAGGACGGGGGCTTCGAAGCTCTTTTGCCGGGGCCGGGGAAACGGAGGTGCATGGAGATCGACCGGAAGTTCGCCGCCGAACTCGCCGTCTCGGTGGCTTCCGTGGTCGTGTTCGTCGTCGCGGCCTACGTCGTCAGTTGGAACTACGCCACGCCGGGCAACGCGACGGGCAACGGGACGACCTCGCCGGCGCTTCAGCCCAGCGGCGGGCTGGCGATGGTCGGCGTCATCGCCCTGTTCGTCGTCGTGATGGCTGCGGCCGGCCTGATCATCTACCGCGGCGACTTCGGCGAGGAGTAACCGCCCCGTCGACCGGTCGCGTTCTTCTCGCTGCCCGTCTCGACGATCGCGTTCATACAGTAACCGCATCGATAGCGCTCCGCCGGAGTGTTGCACGCGTGTAGCGGGTCGACCCGGGACACGCTTGCTTCGAATCCGTATCAGGCCTCCGCGTCCGCGTCGTCGCCGTCCTCGCGACTCTCGCGCCAGTCGGTCAGGTCGTCTTCATCGGCCTGGTCCAGCCGGTGCTCGTAGTAGTTCAGCGGGTGAGACTCGTCGATGACGTCGGTACAGACGTCGTCTTTGCCCGTGCAGTCGCCGTACGATTGCATCGTCGCGCAGGCGGGCGGCGAGTAGTCCGTCGGGCTCGTCGCCCCGCGGATGTGGTCGACCTGGTAGCGGGTCGCCTCCTCGCCGAAGCCGGGGTTGACCTCGAAGATGTCGACGATCTCGTCGGTCGTCATCCCGATGCTCGTCAGGAACGAGGCGATGGCGAAGCGCGAGTGGTGTTCGAGGTGCTCGCCCTTCTGGACCTGGTCGAGCAGGTGTTTCATACAGGGCGGGAACAGTTCCGGGACGACGGTGTCGATCTCTCTCGTGAGGTCCAGTTCCGAGAGGCGCTCGCGCAGGTCCTCGACCTCGTCGGTGAGTTCGTCGGCGATGGCGTCGGGCACCGTGAGGGGGAGCCCGTCGGCGACGCGGCCGCGGACGGCCTGTCTGAGCAGGTCCAGCAGCTCCTCGCCGTCGACGATCACCTCGCCGTCGGCCAGCGCGCGGTTGACCAGCCGCCACTCGTCGCCGCGCTCGTCGGCCGCCAGCTCGAGGTACGCGCCCACCTCGACCGCGAACTCCCGGGAGGCGCCGTCGCTGACGACGGCCGACCCGTCGCCCACGCTCCCCCCGACGGCCCGCACCTCGCTCGCGCGGTCGAACTCGGCGATCAGATCCGGGAGCGCGAGCCGGTCCGTGTTGGCGTACTGCAGTTCCGAGGTGTCGGCGAAGTCGGCGGTGAACCGCTCGAAGGCCGTCGCCGCCTCCGCCTGGGCGTACCTGCGGGTGAGGACGTGCTCGTCGACGAGCGAGACGAGCACGCGCGCGACGGGGTACGAGAGCAGCTCCGTGCGGTCGACGTCGTGGGGGTCGCCGACGGTGCCGTCCTCCAGCGCCCAGACCACGCGCTCGACCCCGCGGTCGACGACCGCCGCCTCGTCGGCGACGACTGCGGCCAGGTCGACGCCGGCCTCGCCGACTGCCCGCCGGGAGACCTGCCGCCAGGGGTAGCGCGCGTGGATGGGCTCTATCGTCATCGACCCGTCGGTTGTCCCTACCCGCGAATAAAGCCGACGGTCACCGGAGACCGCCGGCGACCGATCCGGCGAGTCGCCCGTCGCGGTCGTTCTTCGGTCGGGGTCGGGATACCTGAAAACCGTTCGCCGCTCCTACTCCTCGTGGAGGGCGCGCAGCTCTTCGACGACGGCCTCGCTGTTGCCGGCCTCGCCCGTGACCGCGCGCTTGTAGCGGCGGTACTCGCTGCGGGAGACGCGGAGTTCCTCGGTCTCGCCCTGTCGGGTGACCTCGAGGCGGACGGTCCCCTGTGGGTTGTTGCGGAGTTTGAACGAGGCGACGGCCGAGAGGACGAACCACAGCGCGACCGACCCGCCGACGAAGTAGACCATGGCGGTGGGGAAGGCCAGCGAGTCGCCGGCCTCGACCCACCGCTGGGGGTAGGCGTGCCAGTACATGGCGACGCCCGCGAGGGTCAGCGCGGCGCCGGCGAGGACGCCGAGGCGCTCGCGGCGACTGGCCGGCAGGACGGCGACGACGCCGAGGAACATCGCGGGGATCCCCAGGCCCGCGAGGACGCCGGCGACGCGGCGCGCCTCGGTGGTCGTGCTCGCGTCGAAGACGGCGGCCAGTCCGGTGGTCAACACGAGGATGGCGCCCACGACGGCGAGGGCGCCGACGGCGAACAGGCCGCCGCCGGCCGAGACGCGACGGGGGTCCCGTCCGGTCCACTCCCCGCGGTCGTAGGCCTCCGAGAGACTGGGCATGCGCGGGGTTTGTCGCCCGCACTACAAAACTACCCGTCAGACGCGCGCAAGACGGCACACGCCCCGCTCGCCAGCCACGCTTCCCCGCTATCGAGTCGCAGTCTGGGGGTTCGAACCGACCGGTAGGGGGTCGGTAACAAGGCTTAAGTCGTCTTCTACGGGACACAATCTCTATGGAATCGGAGTCGGAGTCGAGGACCGGAGTCGGGGCCGAAGGCGAACGGACGGTCCGAGTGCTCGAGGGCGAGACGGTCGAGCGCGCCGAACTGCGGTGCGGCGTGTCGCTGAGCGCCCCCTCCGAGGAGTGAGACGGATTCGGAGCGAGACAGCCCGGATCGACCGCACGCAGTCCCGGGTCGACCCGGGACACGCGTGTTCCGAATCCGTTCGAGTTCTCGCGCGCCCGAGCCCCGCGCCGCACGGTCGGGCACAGAGTGGTCGGCGTCGCCACGCGGTAGAAAACTGTATAGGGCGCTGGCAACGATTCGGGGGTATGAGCCAACAGTCACCGGAACCGCGCGACGAGGGCGACGAGTCCGAAGGCGAACAGTCGGGCAAGCCCGACGACCTGCCGAGCGCCGAGGTCACCGAGGGAACGGAGCGCGCGCCCCACCGCGCGATGTTCCGCGCGATGGGCTACGACGACGAGGACCTCTCCTCGCCGATGGTCGGCGTCGCCAACCCGGCGGCCGACATCACCCCCTGTAACGTCCACCTGGACGACGTGGCCGAGGCCGCCTACGAGGGGATCGACGACAGCGGCGGCATGCCCATCGAGTTCGGCACGATCACCATCTCCGACGCCATCTCCATGGGCACCGAGGGCATGAAGGCCTCGCTCGTCTCCCGCGAAGTGATCGCCGACTCCGTCGAACTGGTCTCGTTCGGCGAGCGCATGGACGGCCTGGTCACCATCGGCGGCTGCGACAAGAACATGCCCGGGATGATGATGGCGGCCATCC
>JBDGSU010000170.1:0-5601 GCA_042217395.1 Halosimplex sp. | reverse complement strand
TTTGGTCGCTCTGTCGGGTTCCAGCATTATGAAATTATGCTCCTTCGACTCTAATATATACTCCCGGAATATTCCTGCTCCGAGGTTAAGCTGTTCGGGGAGTCACTACGATCAGAAATGACGGTGGTCAAGTCGGCGGTCGGGAACGGAGTGCGAGCGGGGTGGACAGCGATCGCGGGGAGCGAGCAGTGACGGCCGGCGACGAGTCCGAGGACTTCGAACTCACGACCGCGCCCGACGCGATTCTCGCGTACCTCGACGAACAGGACGGGCCCGTCGAGAACCTGCGGTTGCTCGCCGTCGCGGTCTGGAACGAGGAGCTCGAGGCCCGCGAGGCCTGTCCCGAGGAGCTACCGCTGGCCGACGTCTCCGACCGCGTCAGGAGCAGGTGGCTCCCGGACCTCGACCGGGAGGGAGCGATCGACTACGACCGGACGAGCGAGACGGTCGTGCTCGCCGACGGGGCGCGCGCGGACGAACGGAACGCGGACGACGGCCCCGAACAGTCGGCCACCTCGCACGACTGACCGGCGACCGCCGAGCGGCGCCCGCTTCGCGTTCACCGGCGTCGACTCCGCTCCCTGAACGGCGACTACCGGGGTTCGCGAAGACCTACCTCCGAGGCGTTCGTGACGGCCACCAGCGCGGTGCCCAGCGGGACGACGACGAGCAGGCCCGCGAGGACGTGGCCCGCGACGAACCGGCGGCCGGTCACCTCGCTCAGCAGCGTGGTCGCGAGGACGGCGCCCTGGTCGCCCAACGGGTTGAGCGTGAAGACGACGCCGCCGGCCCACGCGACGAACACGAGCAGGCCGTAGGGGAGGTAGGCGGGGATCTGTCCGGTCTGGACGATGTCGACGAACGCGGCCGTCCCGAGAAAGAGCGGGTAGGCGGCGTACATGAGCTTCAGCGGCGCGCGGGCGGCCCGGCGCCAGGCGAGCGCGACCAGCGCCGCCGTCGGTCGGTCGACGACCCGCTCCATCGCGCGGGCGAGGCGGTCGTCGCCGGTGGCCGTCGGGGTGGCGCCGCCGAATGCGGTCGCGCCGGCGGTCGCGGACTCGCCGAGCGAGTCGTCCTCGCCCGCGAGGGCCGGGTCGGCGAACCAGTGGCGACTCGCGATCCACGTACCCGCCGCGAAACCGACTCCGGCGACGACGGCGGAGAGCCCGACGGCGAGGGCGCCCGTGGTCGCGTCGACCGCCACGCCGGGGATCCCGACCAGGGCGAGGTCGGCGTACCAGCCGACGGGCGAGGCGGCCATCGGCTCGAAGAGGGCGACGACGGCCTGGTTGAGCGACCCGCTGACGACGAGGGCCATGTAGGCGACGAAGATGAGGGCGATCAGCGCGTTCTTGTGTCGGGCGACGAACGGGAAGCGCGTGAGGACGTGCCGGAGGCCGAGCCCGAGCGCGTCGGCGACGGCGACCGCGGCGGCCCCCGCCAGCGCGAGCGCGAGCGGGACCCCCGCCGCGGGCCAGACGGCCCCGGTTCCGAGCGCGAGGCCGATCCCGGCGCCGAGCGCGGGGAGCAGCGTCCAGACTAACAGGTAGACGAACTCGCTGGCGACCAGCCCGAGGTAGGCCTCCGCGGTCGGGACGACCGTGAGGACCCCCTCGGCGTTCGTGAGCGTGCCGCGCTGGCCGACGGCGCGGACGCCGAAGACGACGACGACGATCACCCACACGACGCCGACGATCCCGCGGGCGGCCGTCGCGGCCCCCGCAGGGTCGACGCCGATGGCGCCCGACGCGAGCGCCCGAGCGAGCGAACGTGCGCCCCAGGCGCCGCCGACCGTCACCGCGAGCGTCAGCAGCGCGTACAGTCCCACCGAGACGATCGAGGCGACGCGACTGTCCGGCGCCGTCCGCTTGCGGACCATCCGCGTCACGTCGATGCGGGCGAGCCGGAGACCGTGACCGAGATTCATCGCTGGGCGTCACCCGCGGTCTCGGTCGCCGCCTCCTCGCGGGCGGTCGCGGCCGCCTCGTCCGCGTGGTCTGTCGTCACCGCGAGGAAGACGTCCTCGAGCGAGCCGCCCTCGCCGCGCTCGGCGCGCTGTTTGAGCCGGTCGGGCGCCCCCTCCGCGACGAGGTCCCCGTGGTGGAGCACGCCGATGGTATCGGCCAGTTCGTCGACGACCGGGAGGATGTGCGTCGAGAGGAACACCGTCGTCTCACCGCCGGCCAGTTCGGCGATGAGGTCTTTGACCGTGCGCGCCGCACGCGGGTCGAGCCCGCTGGTCGGCTCGTCCAGGAAGAGGACCGGCGGTTCGTGTAGCACCGTCGCGATCAGCCCCACTTTCTTCCGCATCCCCGTCGAGAAGCCCTCGAGCCGGCGGTCGACCTCGCCGGACAGTGAGAACCGGTCGAGGTAACGGTCGATCCGCTCGCGGGCCTGCTGACGAGGGATGTCGTGGAGGGCGGCGACGTGGCGCAACTGCTCGCGGGCGGTCAGCTCGTCGAACAGCGGCGGCTCCTCGGGGAGGTAGCCGACGACGGAGATGAGTTCGCGCCGGTTCGTCACGTCGACGCCCATCACCCGGGCGGAGCCGCTCGTGGGTCGGGTCAGCGTCGTCAGCATCCGCATCGTCGTCGTCTTCCCCGACCCGTTCGGGCCGAGGAAGCCGTAGACGTCGCCCCGGGCGATCGACAGGTCCAGGCCGTCGACCGCCAGCACGTCGCCGAAGCGCTTCGTGAGGTCGTCCGTCTCGATGGCGGGGCCGTCGGGCGGAGTGTCGGAGACCATACCGTCACTTCACTCGTCTAACTCTTAGTTGATCTGGAAGATCGACGGAGCGGTTCCACGGGGGACGCGGACGACCCCGGGATTGATACCCGCGACGGCCGTGCCATCGCTGGATGGATCTCCCGTCTCGGTCCGGTCTTCGGAGGTCGGTGACGAGTCGGTCCCGGCGGACGCTCGTCGCCTACGTCGCCGTCGGACTCCTCGTCCTCGCCGTCGCGGGTGGAGCGGGGTCCTACGTCTACTTCGGCGTGCTCGGCCATCACGCGCCGGAGCCGGTCCGCGATTCTGTCCGGGCCGACCCGAACGTCACCGTCTCCGAGGCCTACGGGGGATACGTCGTGCGGGACGCCGATCCCGGGACCGAACGGCTCGGTATCGTGTTCTACCCGGGGGGTCGCGTCGCGCCCGACGCCTATCTCCCCGCGGCGGCGCGGATCGCCGAGCGGGCGAACGTCACCGTCGTCGTCCCGAAGATGCGCGCGAACCTCGCCGTGCTCTCGATCGGACGGGCGGACGCGGTCCTCGACGGCGAACCGCGGGTCGAGCGGTGGGTCGTCGGCGGGCACTCCCTCGGGGGCGCGATGGCCTGCCGGTACGCCCGCGACCATCCGGACGCGGTCGAGGGCCTGCTGCTCGTCGGCGCCTACTGCGACAAACCGGTCCGCGGGATGCCCGGGCTCGCCGTCCTCGGGACGCGCGACGCGGTGCTCGACCGGGAGCAGTTCGCGTCGAACCGCGGGAACCTCCCCGCCGACGCCACCGTCGTCCGCATCGAGGGAATGAACCACTCGCAGGCGGGGTGGTACGCCGGACAGGGCGGCGACCGGCCCGCGCTGATCTCGACCGAGACGGCTCACCGCCGACTCGCGGCGGTCGCGTCGGAGTGGCTCTGTGACGCGCTCGAGCACTGCTCGACGGCGAGCGACGTTCGCCGATCTGTCGGACACGCGAACGTTTTTAGGGGAGGGCGAGCCACGCCGAGGTAATGGTCGAGGCGTTCGCGGTCGCCAGCGGGAAAGGGGGGACCGGCAAGACCACGAGCACGCTCGCGCTGGGGATGGCACTGGCCGAGGAATACGACGTGACCGTCGTCGACGCGGACATGGGGATGGCGAACCTGCTCTTTCACGCCGGGCTCGCCGACGTGGAGACGACGCTGCACGACGTGCTCGTCGAGGGAGGCGCGCCCGTCGAGGCCGCCGTCTACGAGCGCCACGGGATGCGGGTGGTCCCCTGCGGGACGAGCCTCGCGGACTTCGAGGCGGCCGACCCGCGGCGGTTGCGCGACGTCGTCGCGCGGCTCGCCGCCGACACCGACGTCATCCTGCTCGATTCGGCGGCCACCCTCTCCAGTCGCGCCGCGGTCCTCCCGGTGGTGCTGGCGGACCGAGTCGTCGTCGTCCTCGAGCCCACGATTCCCGCGCTGTCGGACGGACTGAAGGTTCAGGAGTACGCGAGCTCCTACGGGACCGACACCGCGGGAGTCCTCTTCAACAAGGTCCGCGACGCGGACGCCATCGAGCGCATCGCGCCGAAGGCCGAACGGTACTTCGAGGGACCGACGCTGGCGACGGTGCCCGCGAGCGACCGCGTCCGCGCGGCCCGTCGCGGGGGGTGCCCGCTCCTCGCACACGCGCCCGAGAGCGACGCCGCGGCGGCCTACCGCGATGCCGCCGCCGCGCTGACGGTCCGGGACGGAGACAGCGAGGCCGTCGCCGACCGCTTCCGGAGCGCGGTCGTCCCCGAGTCGCCATGAGGCTGCCCGAGGGCCGGCTCGTCCGCTCGCGCGTGGTCACCGACCCGCGGACCGTCCTCGTCGACGTGCTCGACCGCGAGCTGACCGGGTACGCCGTCTTCGAGCCGCGGGACGCGCTCTTGCTCGACGGGGACGGGCGGGGCGTGCTCACCTTCCGCGCGGGCGTCCCGACGGTCGCTTACCACACGGGGACCGAACGCGCCGGCCCGCCGGCGCTCGCGGATCTCGCCGCCGCCGGCCCCTATCGGCTCGAACTCTACGCGCTCGCGCCCGCGGATCTGACCCGCGTCCACGGCGAGCAGCGCTTTCGCGTCCCGCCGGGGATGCCCGCCGAGCGACTCGTCGGCGACCAGGCGCTGGCCGACCGGACGCGCGAGGCCGCCGCTCCCGAGCGGACGGCCGACGGATCGCCGTCGAGACCGACGGCGGACGCCGGTGACCCGGACGGGCCCGAGACCGGCGACGACCGGCAGACGGGCGCGGTGGAGGCGTTTCTCGACGACGCCGAGAAGATCGAGGCGATCCGCGAGCGGGCCCGCAGCGAAGCCGAGGACCGCGCCGAGGAGTGGGGCTTCGACGACGTGGGCTGATCCGGAGGGGTTAGTCCGCCGGGCGGGCCCGACTCTCCGCCGAGACGCCCGGCAAACCCGGGACGGAGAGGTCGACGCGGCGGAGTAGCTGCGCGTTGATCGCGACGATGACGGTGCTCAGCGACATCAACAGCGCGCCGACGGCGGGCGACAGGAGGACGCCGACCGGTGCGAGGACGCCCGCGGCCAGCGGGATGGCGAAGACGTTGTAGCCGGCGGCCCAGACGATGTTCTCCTGCATCTTCCGGTAGCTGGCCTTGCTCAGCTTCACGAGGCGGACGACGTCCATCGGGTTGTTCTGGACGAGGATGACGTCGGCCGACTGCACGGCGACGTCGGTCCCGCTCCCGATGGCGATGCCGACGTCGGCCCGCGTGAGCGCCGGCGCGTCGTTGACGCCGTCGCCGACCATCGCGACGAGCTTACCCTGATCCTGCAGTTCCTGCACTTTCTCGTCTGGCTCTTGCCGAACACAGTGAAACAGCGTGAGAATCACGGCATCCCGCCGAA
>JBDGSU010000057.1:0-5616 GCA_042217395.1 Halosimplex sp. | reverse complement strand
AAATCTAGAGCAAATCCGCGAACGGATCTCTGACAGCAAGAAGTTTCAGCAATGGGCGTTTCGCGAACTGCAAGAACAGGTTGCCTACAAGGCCGAAGAGTGCGGTATAGTCGTGGAGACTGTTAACCCGCAGTACACGAGCCAGCAGTGCTCGAAATGTGGTTGTACGCTCGAGGAAAACCGCGACGGCCAGCACTTCACTTGTCTCGACTGTTCGTACGAGACGAATGCGGATTACAACGCGGCGAAGAACGTGGCACGGAAACTAGCCTTGCAGCTCCAGCGGGGGCAGAAGTCCCCTGCTGGAGGGGCGTCTTGTCAGTACGCCCTGAAGTCGGGAACCATGACCGTGAACGCGATTGATGTGGCGTCCGACATACCCGTGTCGGCAGAACGGGAGTCCACCGACAAGCCCACCGCGTCCGCAGTGGGTCACTGACACGCTCTTTCCCCCTACACATAACACTCGCCGAGCGGTAGCTGTGGTATGATCGAACTCGCGGACGTGCTGGAGGCGCGCGAGCGGGTGGCCGAGACCTCCCGGCACACGCCGCTGGATTACTCGCACACCTTCTCGGCGATGACCGGCGCCGACGTGCACCTGAAACTGGAGACGTTCCAGCGGACGGGCTCGTTCAAGATCCGCGGCGCGACCAACAAGATCGCCACGCTCTCCGACGCGGAGCAGGCGGCGGGCGTCGTCACCGCTTCGGCGGGCAACCACGCCCAGGGGGTCGCACTCGCCGCCACCCGCATCGGCGTCGACTCGAAGATCGTCATGCCGGAGTACGCGCCCGTCTCGAAGGTCCAGGCCACCCGCAACTACGGCGCCGAGGTCGTCCTCCACGGCGCCGACTACGACGAGGCCGCCGAGAAGGCCCACGAGATCGAACGCGAGGAGGGTCGCGTCTACGTCCACGCCTTCGACGACCCGATGGTGATGGCCGGCCAGGGGACCATCGGCCTCGAAGTCCTCGAGGACCTCCCCGAGGCGGAGACGCTGGTCGTGCCCATCGGCGGCGGCGGGCTCATCTCCGGCATCGCCACCGCGGTCAAGGCCAAAAAGCCGAGCGTCCGCGTGGTCGGCGTCCAGGCCGAGGGGGCCTCGAGCGTCGCCGACTCCCTGCAGAAAGGCCAGATCGTCGAGCGCGAGAGCGTCGACACGATCGCCGACGGGATCGCGACGCGCAAGGTGGGCTCGCGGACCTTCGAGGTGATCCGCGAGCGGGTCGACGAGGTCGTCACCGTCACCGACGACGAGATCGCGGTCGCGCTGACGACGCTGCTCGAACGGGGCAAGACGCTCGTCGAGGGCGCCGGTGCGGTCCCCCTCGCCGCGCTGCTCGAGGGGAAGTTCGACTACGAGGAGGGCGAGACGATCGTCCCCTGTCTCTGCGGCGGCAACATCGACCTCAACGTCCTCACCACGGTCATCATGCGCGGCCTCGTCGAGACCGGCCGCTACCTGCGGATCCGGACGACCCTCAAGGACCGCCCCGGCCAGCTCGAGCGGCTCGTCGAGGTCATCAGCGAGTCGCGCGCCAACATCCACGCCATCGAGCACGACCGCGCCGGGAAAGACGTCGCCATGAACGCCGCCGAGGTCGAACTCGACCTGGAGACGAAGGGACCGGACCACGCCGACCAGCTGCTCGACGCCCTGCGAAGCGAGGGCTACGAGGTCGACGTGCTGGTGTGAAGAGCGCTCGCCGTCGGAATCGGGGCGGCTCGGAGTCCCGTGTCGTCACAAGGGGCTCGGAGGGGTAACCAATCGTCATCGCCGCCGGGCGGACGGAGGCGGGGCGAGCGTATGAATCCCCCGTCTCGACCGCTCGAGAGGCAAGCGTTTTTCCGCTCGCCCGCCTCCCACCGCTATGAACCCGGCCGACATCGAGGCGCTCATCGAGGAGTCGATCCCCGACGCGGAGGCCACCGTCACCCGCGCCCGCGGCGCCGACGACGACGACCACCTCGCCGCAACCGTCGTCTCGCCCGCCTTCGCCGACGAGTCGCTCGTCGACCGCCACCAGCTGGTCTACGACGCGCTGGGCGAGCACATGACCACCGACATCCACGCCCTGGAAGTCGAGACCTACACGCCCGAGGAGCGCGAGGCGTAGACCGGGCCGAGCGAGGGACGACTCGCTCGCGACTACAGCGGCGGGTACTCGTCGAGCGCCCGCTCCAGGCGCTCCCGGGCGTCGCGACAGGCGGCCAGTTCCTCGTCGACCGCGCCGCTCGCCAGCCGCTCGCGCTCCTCGGGGCCGAGCTGGGCGCGGGCCTGCGCGCTGTCCCGGAGCCGCCCGTAGTCGGTCTCCCTGGGGAGGTCACGTACCTCGCGCAGCGCGACGAGCGCGTCCTCGCCGCCCTCGGCGTCGTCGGCGAACCGGGCGACGACGCTCGTCAGTTCGCGCGCCCGGAACCGCAGGGTCCCCGCCTCGACCGGCGGCCACTCGACCGTCAGCGGCTCGGCGTCCAGCCGCCGGAGGTAGGTCCGACGCGTGGAGACGTTCCGCTTCAGCGCCTCGGGGTCTCCGACGTAGTGGTCGAGCTTCGACTTCGAGAAGTCGGCGTACTCGAGCAACTGGTCGACGGGCTCGGTCCCCGCCTCGTGGGACTCGACGTACTCCCGGAGGTCGGCGGGCGGAGACTCGAACGGGACGAGCGGGTACGACTCGGTCTTGGCGACGAACCGCAGGAGCTCGCGCGCGCTCGCGGCCGACCGGAAGTCGGCGAACGCGTCGCGCACGCGCTCGTCGTACGTCTCGATCGGGTCGCGCAGGCGCTCCGTGGGCGCCTCGAGGTCGGCCTCGCCGAGCCGCCGGAGGTCCGCGAGCTCGCCGACGCGCTCGGCGACCTCGCCCAGCCGCCGCTCGACCGCGCTCCGGGCGTCGGCGTAGCGCTCGCGGGCCGCCCGGCGTTCTTCCAGCCGGGCCACGTCCGCCCGGACCGGTTCCAGCGCCGAGCGGACCATCTCCCAGTCGGACTCGGTGAGCCGGCGCTGCTGGAGGAGGTCGTCGACGCGCTCGAAGGTCTCGCGGTGGCGGATCTCCTCGGACAACCTCTCGATGACCCCCGCGACCTCCCCCTGGAACTCGATGAACGTCTGGAAGTCGCCGTCGCCGGTGACCTCCTCCTCGTAGCGGTCGAACAGCGTCGTCAGGTCGTCGTGCGCGTCGGCGACCGCCTCCAGATCCGACTCGCCGACCGCGCCGACCCGCTCGCGAGCCCGTTCGAGGGTCTCGCGGGCGTCGTCGAGATCCGATACCAGTGAGTCGGCGACCGCACGGGGGTCGTCGGTCGCGGGGTCGAAGGCGGCGTCGCTCATCTCACTCGTAGACCTCGTCGGGGTCGAAGACGCGCTCGCCGACGGTCTCGCCCTCTATCGTCCGGTAGAAACACGACTCGTAGCCGGTGTGGCAGGCCCCGCCCTCCTGGTCGACGAGGTACAGCAGCGCGTCGCCGTCGCAGTCGACGCGGATCTCGGAGACGCGCTGGACGTGGCCGCTCGTCTTTCCCTTCTGCCAGAGCTCCTCGCGGCTGCGCGAGTAGTAGTGAGCCAGCCCCGTCTCGCGGGTGCGCTCGACGGCCTCGCTCGTGACGTACGCGAGCATGAGCACCGCGCCGGAGTCGGCGTCCTGGGCGACCGCCGGGATGCGCTCGCGCTCGTCGAACGCCAGGTCCACGTCGTCTGTCATGCCCGCAACTGGGAGCGACCGGCGAATAGGTCTTTTGTCGCCCCGACGGTCGTGAGGCGGTGAGAGGTCGACGGAAGCGAGCGTTCCGGAGGGGAGCGGACGGCGGACTCGAAGCGGGCAACTCGGTCGACAGATGCTGTGGCGCGCGCTGTCGAGCGTGCCCGCCTCGTGGCGGGCCGCTCGAAACAGTCGTGCGAGGGATGAGTAACGCAGAGAGCGTAGCGACCGAGTGAGCGAGCGCGCCGAGGGCGTTCACCGCTCGCTCTCTCTCCCTCTCCAGTGGCACACTCACCTCCTCCCGCGACGCCCACACTTAAGCGGGCAGAGTTACAACGACCGAGCGATGATCGGCGCCGTCAGGGGATTTCTCGAAGCGATGCGCGAGGAGCCGCCGGCGATGCGGGCTTTCGTGGTCTGGAACGCGGGCAACACCGTCGTCGCCGTCGGGCTGCTCGTCGGCGCGTTCGCGTTGCTGGTCGTGGCGAACGCGCCCGGCTTCCAGCGGACTCCCTTGCTGGCGTACATCGCCGTGGCCGTCCTGTGGCTCGTCTCCATCTTCACCATCGGCCCCGCCTACGAGCGGTTCGCGCCCGCCGAGGAGTAGCCCCGGTCGACCGTCGATACCCGGTCAGACGAGGATCGAGACGAGTTCGAAGAACAGGTCGCCGTAGACGAGGCTGACCAGCAGCGCGACGAACATGGGGACGACGAACGGCATCCCCGGCGAGATCCAGACCGCCTCCTCGGCGACGAGCACCTCCAGGCCGTCGCGCAGGCCCTCGGGGGAGGTCCCGTAGGCCGACCCGTCGATGTCGTCGAGAAAGGCCGCGGCGCCCCACGGGTCGTCGTACTCGGACGCGGTCTCGTCGCCGCTCGCACCGTCCGTGCCCTCCGCGGGCGAAGAGCCGCCCCCGATCGCGTCGCCTCCGTCGGTCGCGACGTCCCGGCCGCCGGGGTCGACGACGTCGTCGCCGGCGGGGATCGACCCGTCACCCGGCGGATTCGGGCTGTCCGGGAGGCTCCCGGGATCGCGGTGGGCGTCGGGGTCGGCGCGCAGCGCGGCGAGGGTCGTCCCGCGCCAGCGGAGATACATCCGCAGCGCGTCGAGGTCGAGGCCGCCGCGGGTGAACCCGTCGGGCGTCTGGAGCAGCGAGCCGTACTCGGTGACGGCGTCGCCGGCCGGGATGGGCTTGCCGATGAACATGATCGGCGACCGGTGGCCCGAGAGGGCGTTCCGGAGCGTGACGACGACCGGGTAGGCCGCCCCCACGAGGACCGTGTTCGAGAGGACGGTCAGCGAGAAGACGCCGAGGGAGGTGCGCGTGAGCGGGAGCGCGCGGGTCGGGAGGATGTACGTCGGGAAGGTCGGGAAGAGGACGGCGAGGACGATGAGCGCCTTCGCGTCGGCGCCGCCGAAGCCACCGAACCAGTAGAACAGGTAGCCGATCGAACCGACGAGGCCGAGCGAGAGCGCGACGCGGAGGAAGAACCGCTCCCGGGCGGGGTCCCCGCCGACGACGTCGCCGGTCAGGAAGCGGTTGATATCGAGCGCGAGCAGGGCGATCCCGAGCAGGGCCAGCGGGAGCCACGTCCGGTTGGGGACGCGGCGGGTGCGGATATCGCGGTAGGCGGCCCAGCCGAACACGGGGACGGCGACCAGCCGAAGCAGGTCCGGCGTCGGGCTGCTCGTCAGGAGCGTTGCCAGCCACTCGAGCACGACCGAACGAGTGCGATGGAGGGAGTTAGTGGTTTCGGCGCGAGGAACGCTGGCGGACCGACGCGATCGCCGGGGTCGCTGCTACGGGACCGGAGAGAATGGGCGAGCGGAGCCGCCCGGAAAGTCGAACCGAAGCGGATACTTATATGACGCGGTTCTGCATCAATAGTGTGTGAACAAAGTACTTACATTCCTGGAGTG
>JBDGSU010000071.1:0-5628 GCA_042217395.1 Halosimplex sp. | reverse complement strand
TGCTAATCCTGGCAAAACGACAATCGAGGTGTGTCAATGATTCTGTGGCACCCTCCCGCAGCGCCTGGTAGGCGATCAGCAGGGAGAGCCCGGCGGCCACGAGGAGACCGAGCAGCGCCAGCGCGGCGACGAGCGCGGATCCCCCCGTCGCGGAGACCTGCAGGGCCCGAGCGAGCGCGGGGCGGGGGATCGGTATCATGATTCCGTGAGTCCCTCGAACAGGCGCGTGAACCGGTCGGCGGCGTCCACATCGCGCCGGGAGACGTCGATCGAGTACTCGCCGTCCTCGATCTCGACGGTGACCCGCTCGACGCGGGTCCGGTAGGTCTTGTAGTGGTGGCCGTCCGGGTCCAGCTGTTGCTGTTCGACGACGAGTTCCCGGTCCTGCAGCTGTTCGATGCGCCGGTAGATCGTCGGCTCCGAGGCGTCGCAGCGCTCGGCCAGCGCCGACGCCGACAGCGCCTCGCGGCTCGACTCGACCAGGATCGCGCGGGCGTACTCGTCGTCGAGCAACGATATCACCTCCATCTCCGGATCCTGGCCCGTGCTCATCGCTCGCAGGTATTCCCGGCGATCTTATAAAAGGAGCTACACGCGTTCCGGCTCGGAAACTCGTCCGGGGAGCGCGACGGGTAGCGTCCTCGCGTCGATGGCAACGGCGACCGCCGAAGCCGCCTCAGCCGAGCAGGAACCGCGCCGCGAGCAGTCCGCCGAACGCGACCGTCGACACGGCCGCCAACCCCCAGAGGTAGACCGGTGCGGGGTGGTACCGCGCTCGAGGTTCTCCGGGTTTCGGACCAGCAAGACGGTCGCGCCGAGCGTCGAGCAGACGGCCGCCGCTAGTCCGGCTGTGTAGACGGTGACTCCCTCGGCCGCGACGGTCTCGACGAGGTCCAGTCCCCGGGCGAGCGCCATTAGCGCGACCAGATACCGAAGCAGTGAACCCGACGGACGCGCTCGACCGGCGTGCGCGAGAGGGCGGTGGCCATACCCGATAGTGACGTACCGTCTACACGAACGTTTCGGTGCCGGACGCGACCGCTCCGGAGACGCTACCCGAACCCCTCGGCGTCGATGTACTCGGCCGGGACCCCCACCGACTCCGCGGCGTCGACGAGGCTGTTGACCATCACGTTGATCCCGCAGGCGTAGACCTCGGCGTTGGCGGGATCGATGCGGGCGTCGACGCCGGAGTCGGGCGTCTCGTCGAGCCACCGCTCCAGTTCGCGGCCGAGCGGTGCGGTCACGGCCGATCCGTCGACGTGTTTGACGAACGCGTGCTGGACGTAGTCGGTCTCGCCGTTCCACTTCGTGAGGTAGGTCTCGCGGCTCAGACACGGGACGAAGTGGAAGTTGTCGCGCTCGCGCTCGTACTCGCGGAACGCCTCGCGGTAGGGCAGGTCGTCCTCCCACGAGGCGCCGAGGAACAGCCACACGTCGCGCTCGTCGCCGGCGAACTCGTCCTCGCCGGTGTCGAAGAGGTAGTCGATCATCCCCTTCAGCGGGGCGACGCCCGTCCCGGTCGCCATGAACACGAGGTCCCGGTCGGAGGGCTCGGAGAGGACGAGGTCGCCGCGCGGGCCGCGCATCGTCACCTCGTCGCCGCGTTCGAGGTCGCGACACAGCTGCGGCGAGAGGTCGCCACCCCGGACCCGTCGCACGCAGATCTCGACGGTGTCGCGGGTCGGCGAACTCGCCAGCGAGTAGGCCCGCGACTCGCCGCAGTAGCGCAGGCCGACGTACTGGCCCGCGAGGTACCGGAAGGGCTCGTCGGGTTCCAGCGCGACACGGACGAGCATCGGGTAGGGGCGCTCGTAGCGCTCGAGGAGCGTCGAACACCGACGCGCGAACCCGGCGTAGCCGTCCCGGCGGAGCTCCTCGACGAGCGTCCCCCAGTCGTCGTAGTCGGAGACGCTGTCGTAGCGGTCGGCCAGCCCCTCCCGCTCGAACCAGTGGTCGACCGCCTCGCGGACCTCGGCGGTCCGGTCGCGGTCCAGCGCCTCCGTCTCGACGACCGTCGCCGACTCCGTCACGAGCGGCAGCTCCGAGATGCGGTCGTGTTTCGACGCGTGCTTCCTGACGGTCATCACTCCCCCTGCGGGGCGCCGACAGTAAGTAGTGGCGGCTCCGACGCGCCCGTCGCCTCGTCAGGCTCCCTCGACCAGCCGCCGGAGGTGTTCTGGCGGGACGGCGCCGCGGGCGGCGTACTCGTCGTACGTGAACGTCGGGACGCCGGTGACGCCCTCCCGGCGGGCGGCGTCGAACCGCTCGGTCACCGCCGACCGCCACTCCTCGTCGTCGATCGCCCGGCGGACCTCGGCCGGGTCGAGGCCGGCATCCTCCGCCAGATCGGCCAGCACGTCCGGGTCGCCGATGTCGCGTCCCTCGACCCAGAGCGCGTCGAGGACCGCCTCGTCGAAGGCCAGCCACCGGTCGTACGGGGCGGTCTCTTTCACGTAGAACGAGGCGACCTGCGCCGGCAGCGAGTCGACGTCCCGCGAGAGGTCGATGTTCATCTCGACGCCGTACTCCTCCCGCAGGCGCTCGACGTTCTCTCTGGCCCGTTCGTAGTACTCGTCGTCTTTCCCGTCGTCGACCGAGTGGTCGACGGTGCCGTCGGGGCGGCGCTTGTCGGCCCTGAGGTCGAAGGGGTGCCAGTCGATCTCCAGGTCCTCCTCGCGCTCGGCCTGGTACTGCGAGAGGGACTCCCGACCGAGGTAACAGAACGGGCAGACGTAGTCGGAGTAGATGCCGATGCGTTCGGCGGATTCGGCGTCGCTCATGGACGCCCTAGCGACCGGACCGGGAAAAGCGCCGCGCCCGAGCGACGACGCCCGTCGCGCGGCGGTCGCCGTCGGTGCCCGTCCGTCGGTGGTCCGGTCCGTCGATTCTACGGGCGGTTCAAGGCGAGTGCCTCGGGGCTTGACCCCGAGGCGGTTCACTGTCGGCCCGGGCGGCTCCGGCGGTCGTCGCTGGAACGCGTAGTTTTATGGGCGAGATCCCACGTCATTGACCCGTATGTCGACGACGACGATCAGGGGTACGGTGGGAGGTCTGGGTCGGCGGGCGAACCCCGCCTTCGCGGTGGCGGTGGTCCTCGTGCCGCTCGCCGCGCTCGGATACGCCCTCACGGTGGCATCGGTCCAGCAACACACCTACGTGCACGTCATGGCCGGCGTGCTCTGGACGGGCATCGACATCTTCATGGGCACGGTGCTGGGCCCGGTCGTCGGCGGGCTCGACGACGAGCAGAGCGCGGCCGTCTTCAAGCGGCTGACGCCCAAGACCGCGTTTCTCCTGCCCTCGCTGGCGACGGTGACGATCGCCTCCGGGCTGACGCTCGCGCAGAAGATCGGGATGTTCCCCCACGCCGAGCCGTGGCTCGCCCTGTTCACCGCGGTCAATCTGATCCCGGTCCTCTTGCTGATCGGCAAGCGATTGGACTGCTACGGCGACTGGCGCTGGCGGGCGGTGTTCGCGGTCGTCACCGTCGGCTCGCTCGCGTGGGTCGGGCTCACGATCGGCGAGTTCCGGATGACCGAGCCGGCGGTCGTCGTCGCGCTCGCCATCGTCACGGTCCTCTCCGTGCAGGGCTTCGGCTTCCTGATGCCCGGCGAGGTGCGGATGTACCTCGAGATGATCTCCGCCGATCCCGACCCCTCGGTCATCGCCGCCATCGGCAAGCAGAACGCGATGCTCGGCGGCGTCCAGGGCTTTTTCCAGCTGTTGCTCATCTTCGACATGGTATACCTGCGCTACGGCGGTCTCCCCTGGTTCTGATACCGAGGCGATCCGGAGCGGGCGCTCGGCCGCTCCGCCGCCCGCTGGCCGACGGACCGCGGTGTACCTTTTTGACACGGCCGCACGTTCGCTCGAGTATGGGACTCCTCGCGAGCCTGGTGACGTTCGCGATCGGCGTGCTGGTCGGCGGCGCGGGCATCTACGTCGGCGCTGCGGTGATCGCCGACGGCGGTAGCTACGGGAAGGCGGTGACGACGGCCATTCTCGGGTCACTGGTCTGGGCGGTCGTCGGGACGTTCTTCGGGTGGACCCCGCTGCTCGGGCCGGCGGTGACGTTCGTCGCCTATCTCGCCGTCCTGAACGTGATGTACCCGGGCGGCTGGGTGAGGGCGCTCGGGATCGCCGTCGTCGCGTGGCTCGCGCTCGTCCTCGCATTCGCGATCCTCGGGCCGCTGCTCGGCGTCTTCTCCGCGGTCGGCGTGCCCTGGGTGTAGGCGGCGTCCGGGCGCCACCGGGCCCGCCGCGAACCGTCCGCTCGGTTCCACTATCCGGGGAGATGAGAACGCTCATACGCACGGAAACGAACCGTCACCCGTGATCGGTCTCGAGCCCGGGGTGGTCTACGCGGTCGCGTCGTCGCTGATCCTCGGCGTCTACCTGTTCTGCGTCAAGCGGTTCTTCGGCGACTATCCCTCGACGGTGTACGTCGCGCTGACCTCGGCGGCCGCGCTGGTCTGGTACCTGCCGATCGCCGCGGTGGCCAACGACGGGGCCTACCTGCCGGCGGGCTTCGGGACGCCCGTCGTCGCGATGTTCGCCGTCACGGTCGGCGGGTCGCTGCTGGCCTTCCTCGCGTCCTTTCGCGCGCTCTCGGTCGGCGACGTCTCCTACGTCGCGCCGATCAGCAAACTCGTCGGCGTGTTCGTCCTGCCCATCGAGATCGTCTTCCTCAGCGAGGCGCTCTCGGCGGTCCAGATCGCCGGCGTCCTCGTCGCCACGGCGGCGGTGTACGTCGCCAACTACGAACCGGGGAAGCTGCTGGCGCCGCTCGCCCGCGCCGCGCGGTCGCGCCCCGCTCAACTCGCGCTCGTCTCGGCGGCCATCTTCGGCGTCGTCGACGTGGGCAAGCGCGTGCTGATGCAGGAACTCCAGGTGCCGCCGGAGACGTACAACGTCGTGATGTTCCTCGTGCTCGCGCTGGCGTTCGCGCCGTTCGCGCTCGGCCGACTCCCCGAGGGGACCCGAGACGACCTCCACCTGTTCGCGCTCGCGGGGTTCCTGCTCGCCGTGGGCGAACACCTCGTGATGCTCGCGTTCGCGGCGCTGTCGGCGAGCGTCGCCTCGCCGGTCATCAACACGCAGGCGGTCGTCGCGGTCCTGCTCGGCGGCGTGGTCCTCGGCGAGGACGCCTTCCGGGTGCGACTCCTCGCCGCGGTGTTCGCCGTCGCCGGCGTGACGATGATCACGGTCGGCTAGAAGAGGGCCCCACTCCGCCCCGCGCTCACCCGATCGAACCGCTCGCACCGAGCAGTGCACGCGGGTCCCGGGTCGACCACGCATTCGCGTGATCGCTCCCGGACCGGCTCGCACCGCTCCGTATCACTCCGCGGGTCCGTCCGCGCGCACGTCCTCGAAGTCGATGGCGTAGCTCGCCTGGATCCAGGCGTTGGCGTTCTCCCGGTCGTACAGCACCAGGTCGCCGTCGACCGTCTCGAAAGTCCCGCATCGATCCGCCGTGCGCTCGGTCCGCCGCTGCGTCTCTGACATCGTTACGTTCGATTCTACTCCACACGTTCACGTAGTTAAGTGTTACCGTGGGTGTGGTATACACTGTCTGAGGGCACCGCAGAAAGGGGTGTTCTGACCAGAACACCCCGCCCCAATCAC
>JBDGSU010000109.1:0-5651 GCA_042217395.1 Halosimplex sp. | reverse complement strand
GTGCCCGTCGTTGAACACCTCCAGTTCGGGTTTGATCCCGCGGTCGGCCATCTCGTCGTACAGCGCGTCGACGGTCGCAAGCGTGTTCTCGCTGGTGAGCCGGTCGTAGCGATTCAGGGGGCCCATGTCGAGCGACGCCATCTCCGGCGGCGGATCGGTCCGCAAGGAGAGGTGGCGCTTCTCCGTGGGGGCGGCGGTCGCGCCCGTCGTGTGCTGGATTATCACGTCGTCGGCGTATCGGCGGATCGCGTCGTCGATTTCCTGGAAGCGCTCGGTCGAGAACGCGCGTTCGCCGTTGTCCGTTCGGGCGTGGACGTGGACGATTGCGGCGCCCGCCTCGACCGCTTCGCCCGCAGCTCGTCCGATCTCCGCCGGCGTCTCCGGGAGGTTCGGGTTCGCCTCCTTGCCGTGGATCCCGCCGGTCAACGCCGCCGTGACGACCGCCGGCTCGTCGGCGAGGAATCGCTCGTAGCTCACGACTCCGCGCCCTCCTCTGGGGCCGTCTGATCCGCCGGAACGTCCGGGTCCGGAACGGAGTCGTCCGCGGCGGCGTGCTCGGCGTATATCTCGCAGTCCGAGCGGTGGTCGAGTTCGAACCGGTCGTTGCAGACGTCGGCGCGCATCGGCTGGACGAACCGCCCGGCCGCCTCGCAGTAGGCGCGCTCGCGGTCGAACGACTTCCCGTCCCCGGATTCGCGGTAGGAGAGGTACGGACAGGCCATGGTACAGGGTCGGCCCGCACCGTCAAAAAAGCGGGCGCGGTCGCGGCGTCGGCGCTCCCGGTCGGAACCGGCCGGACCGCTCCGTCAGGCGGACTCGACCGACAGGCCCGCGACGCTGTTGGGCGGGAGTTCGACGACGAGGTCGCCGCCCTCGGTCGCGACAGCCAGATCGTCGGCCGCGAACGCCGCGGCGTTGTCCTTCGTGGAGTAGTCGGCGGGGTCGTGGTCGTCGAAGAGGATCTCGCCCGCCGCGCCGGCGACGTCCTCGTCGCAGTCCACGCGGACGGTCCGCCCCTCGTCAAGGGAACGGTTGCTGAGAGTGACGTAGGTCCCGCCCTCGCCGGTGGTGGCCGAGGCGCTGACGAGCGGCACCTCCCAGAGGTCGGTGTCGACCGCGTCGGTCTCGACGGTCGTCCGGAGCGCCGTGGCGCCGGCGTGCGGGCGGTAGAGGTCGAACAGCCGGTAGGTCGGGGTGGGCCAGGCGTCCTCCTCGTCGGTCTGGACGACGCACTGGAGAACGTTGACCGTCTGGGCGACGTTGGCCATCGACACCAGGTCGGCGCGGTGGTTGAAGTCGTCGAGCACGCCCGCCGCCGCGACGGCGTCGCGGACGCTGTTCTCCTGTTCGAGGCCGTTCTCGCTGGTCGCCTCCGGGTGCCACGCGCCCCACTCGTCGACGGCGATCCCCACGTCGTCGGTCGACGCGTAGGTGTCGACGGCCGCGGCCGCGCTGTCGATCTGTCGGCCGACCTTCAGCGACTCGGCCATCAGCCGGTAGTACTGGTCCTCGTCGAACTCGGTCGCGCTCCCGCAGTCCCCGTCCCAGCGGCCGAAGTAGCGGTGGATCGAGAGGTGGTCCATCAGCTCCGGTTCCGTGAGTTCGGCGAGGAACCGCCGGTTCCAGTCGTCGCTGATGTGACCGCAGGCGACGGTCTCCTCGGCGCCCGCCAGGCGCATGAAGTGCGCGAACCGCCGGAACTCGCTGGCGTAGGTCTCGGGGTCGAACCGCCCGCCGCAGCCCCAGTTCTCGTTGCCGACGCCCCAGTAGGCCACGTCGTGCGGTTCGGGGGAACCGTTCTCGGCCCGCATCTGGCCCATGGCGACGTCCGTGTCGCTGTTGCAGTACTCGACCCAGTTCTGGGCCTCGGCGGGCGTCCCGGACCCCACGTTGGCGGCGAGGAACGGCTCGGCGTCGACCAGTTCGCAGAGCCGCACGAACTCCTCGGTACCGAACTCGTTGGACTCGACGTTGGACTTGTCGCGCCCCTGCGCCCAGAAGTGGTTGGGCTGGGGCGAGCGCTCCTCGCGCGGGCCCACCCCGTCGCGCCAGTGGTAGTCGTCGGCGAAACAGCCGCCGGGCCACCGCAGGAGCCGGAGGTCCAGGTCGGCGAGCAGTTCGACCGTGTCCACGCGGAACCCGTCGTCGGTGGGGACCCGGTCGTCGTCGCCGACCCAGATCCCGCCGTAGACGCAGCGGCCGAGGTGCTCGGCGAAGTGGCCGTGGACTTCGGGGTTTACGCGGTCTATCTCCTCGTCGCGAACGCGGACGGTGTCGGGGGACATCTCGACGTGCCTCCCGACCCCCGGCGGGGAGAAAAAGGTGAGCCATCCGGACGGTAACGGGACCTTCCGGAGTCGGGCGGTCCGCCCGATCCCTCGCCGGGAGTCGAAACGCTGTTTACCGGACTCGCTGACCAGTCGGTATGAACTTCTTCGACCGGCTGGCCGACCGCATCGCGACGGTCGACAGCGTCGTCTCGGTGGGGCTCGACCCCGATCCCGCACGCGTTCCGGAGCACCTGCACGAGTACGACCTGCCGCGGTGGGCGTTCAACCGCCGGATCATCGACGCGACGCACGAACACGCCGCCGTCTACAAGCCCAACGCGGCCTTCTACGAGGACCCGGACGGCTGGACGGCCCTGCGCGAGACCATCGCCTACGCCCACGGCAAGGACGTGCCGGTCCTGCTGGACGCCAAGCGGGCCGACATCGGCAACACCGCCCGCCAGTACGCGAAGGTGCTGGACGACGGCGAGATGGCCGCCGACGCGATCACGGTCAACCCCTACCTCGGCCGCGACTCGCTCGAGCCGTTCCTCTCGCGGGCCGACAAGGGCGTGTTCGTCCTCTGTCGGACCTCGAACCCGGGCGGCGCCGATCTACAGGGCCTCGAACTCGAGTCGGGCGAACCGCTCTACGAGCGCGTCGCCGCGATGGCCGACCTGTGGAACGCCAACGACAACGTCGGCCTCGTGGTCGGTGCGACCGCGCCCGACGAACTCGAGGAGATCCGCGAGATCGTCCCGGACCTCCCGTTCCTCGTCCCCGGCGTGGGCGCCCAGGGCGGCGACGCCGAGGCCGCCGTCGAGCACGGTCTCGCGGACGGCGTCGGGCTGGTCAACTCCTCCCGGGGCATCATCTTCGCCGGAGAGAATCAGGGTGAAGCGTTCGCAGACGCGTCCGGTCAGGCCGCGAAGCGACTGAAAAAGCGACTGAACCGGTATCGGTAGCGACCGATCTCCGGCGGTCTCATACGGAGTATTGCGAGACGGTCCGGGATCGACCGCACGCAGTCCCGGGTCGACCCGGTACACGCGTGCTCCGAATCCGTATCAGTACTCGTAGGTGTCGACGCCGTCCGGCAAGTCCTCGGGCGTTCCCGAGGGGTCCGACGGATCGCCGCGGCCGACTTCCGCGACGCACTCGCTGCAGATCCCCAGTTCCGGGTCGTAGTCGACGTCGCAGACCAGGTTCCCGCAGCGGTCGCAGGTGTGTTCGACGTCTCGGTGCCCGCAGATCTCGCAGAGTCCGGACACGCTCATGCGATCCCCTAGCAGGCGGACCCCTAAAGGGGTTGGGCGCGACTACGCCGGGGTGGGATCGGATCGGCGACTCGCCTCGACGGAGCGGAATCGGTCAGGTCCCGGCGGCCGAGACGTTTAGGGGGGACGGGGTCCAAGGCGCGAGCGTGTACGGGTCGCGCCTCGTCACCGGGCTCGCTGTCACGTTCGCAGCGATCGCTGTCCTGTTCGGCGTCTTCGGGGTGGTCTACAACCTCGGCTTCCTGGTCGTCGCCGCGCTGTTCGGCGCGGTGGCGTATTTCATGTGGTACCACGCCTCCGGGCGGTTCGCACGGCGGCTCTACCGGAGCGTGGAATCGCGCGCGGAGGCCGGGACCGAGGGCGGCGGCTTCGGCGCCGGTCCGCGCGAGGACTGGGAACCGCCGCGCGACGAGGACGCGCGCCGTCGAGCACGGGCCGCCGGGGGCGGACGGGCCGCGAGTGCCCGGCGCGGACGACGGACGACGCGGGGCCGGGAACGGCGTCAGCGGGCGGCCGCCGCCCGGCGGAGCGGCCCGACGGCCGCGGAGGCATACGACACCCTCGACCTCGACCGGGGCGCCGACGAGGCCGCCGTGAAGGCGGCCTATCGCGAGAAGGTCAAGGAGGTCCATCCCGACTCCCCGAACGGTGACGAGGAGGCGTTCAAAGAGGTCAAGTCCGCCTACGAGCGGCTGACCGGCGATTGAGAGCGACCCTGTACGAACGTATCGTGAACTTCTGTTCGGGGTGGCGTGAAAGAAAGCGACGAGACTGCGACCGCAGTCGACAGCGGGCGCTGAAAGCCCTCGGTCCGGCCGTGGGCCGCGGCTCGCTGCGCCCTCGCGGCGCTCGCGTGCTTGCGTCGCCGGGGCACCACGACCGGACCTCGCCCTTTCAGTCCGCCAGGAACGTCCGATCCGCACTGCAACCAGCCACACACCTCCCCGACCGACTCGCTCACTTCGTTCGCTCGTCCACCGATAGACTCGCTCCGCTCGTCTATCGAGCCTTCGCTCGTTCCACTCACGAAGACCTCGCACGCCTATCTCGCGTGGTCCTCACGACGTTCGGACACACGCGACAGCGCGCGCCCTCGCAACTGATCACTCTGTGACCAGTATGCGGCAGTCGCTCGAGCGAAATCCGGCCCTGGGGAGACGAGATCCGAACAGCGTATGGCTCTGGCCGGCCGAGACGTGACCAGTGACGCCACCGCTCGCAGTCGACATCGACGGGACGCTCACCGACGAGAACCGCGCCGTCTACCCGCCGGTGCTGCCAGTCCTCCGCGAGTGGGACGCGCCGGTGGTGCTCGCGACGGGGAAGGCCCTGCCTTATCCGGTCGCGCTCTGTGAGTTCGCGGGCCGCGAGCGGACGGTCGTCGCCGAGAACGGCGGCGTCGCGTTCGTCGACGCGACCGACGACCTCCTCTTTCTCGGCGACCGCGCGGCCGCCCAGACCGTCGTCGACGAGTACGTCGAAGCGGGACACGACCTGGGGTGGGGCGCCCACGACCTGATCAACCGCTGGCGGGAGACGGAGGTGGCTGTCGACCGCGACGCGCCGCTGGAACCGCTCCAGCGCATCGCCGCCGACCGCGGCCTCGAAGTCGTCGACACCGGTTTTGCCTACCACGTCAAATCGCCCGACGTGAGCAAGGGGACTGCCCTCAGAGCGGTCGCCGATCGGCTCGACCGCGACCCCGGAGAGTTCGTCGCCGTCGGCGACTCGATAAACGACGTGTCGACCTTCGAGGTGGCTGGACGGTCCTTCGCCGTCGGGAACGCCGACGAACCGGCTCGGGAGACGGCCGACGTCGTCCTCGACGCCGAGTTCGGCGAGGGCTTTCTCGAAGCGGTCGAGCGAGTCCGGGACGAGCGGGGGACGCAGACGGAGTCGGGAGAGCGCTGACGAGCGGTCCGGACGTATCCGGAGGTTCGGTACGGCTACGCACGGGATCCGCGCGCGAACCCGGAGAAGGCTTTTATATCGCCCCCCGTTACCGGTTCGCATGAGCCCCGACCGGGTCGCCCTCGAACGCGCCATCGAGCGCGGTGAGCGCGAGGGCGGCAGCGTCGAGTTCAAAGAGCGGCTCACGAAGGAC
>JBDGSU010000127.1:0-5699 GCA_042217395.1 Halosimplex sp. | reverse complement strand
AATCAGTCAGAGAGTGGCTGTAAGTGGGACAAATCGACTCTGCAACAGAGCAAGTTTCCATCGTTCGGTGCGTATCCCCGCGTATATCCGTTCGAACTGCGGTGAGTGGTTCAGCATGAACGCGTCGCGGACGGTACCGTCGTGGGGTCGTCCGGTCCAGCCGGTCGGTGTGTCGAGCCCGAGCGTCGACAGGACCGTTGCACCGACGTCGATCTGTCGGACGAGCGAACCGTCGCTGACGCCGGAGAGCCCTCGTGTGACGAGCGGCACGCGGACTGTCTCGTCGTAGAGCCTGGCGTGACCGTGCGCGTCGTGGTCGAACTCCTCACCGTGGTCGCCCATCACGACCAGCAGCGCGTCGTCGTCCGGAACGTCGAGCAGGCGTTCGATCTGGTCGTCGAGGAACCCGACGGACTCCTCGTAACACCGTCTGAGCGTTCGCCAGTCGTCGTCGGTCAGCGACTCGGGATCCCTGTCGAACCGCCAGTGCGAGCGATAGACCGACAGCGGTCCCGTCCGGAGCGCGCGTCGCACGCCGGGAAAGAAGGGAACGTGCGGGTCCATCAGGTGCATCCAGAGGAACCGCGGCGAGGACTGGTCTTCGTACCAGTCGCGAGCGCGGTCGGCGACTGTCGTCGCCGGAGCGCTCCCGCGAAACCGGAGGTAGTTCGTCGTGTGGCGAACGCCGGCGAGGGCGCTCTGCGCTCGGTCGGCCATCGTCGACGCCTCGTCGGTCGCGAGTCGGTCGTTCCAGAATCCGTCGAAGTCGTTCTTCCAGGCGCTGAGAAACGGGTTCGACCCGACGAACCCGCCGGTCGCGTACCCCGCATCCGATAGCACCGCAGCCAGCGGCCTGATCTCGTCCCTGATCTCGTCGAAGCCGCTGTAGACGCGCGGGTAGTGGCGACCGGCGAAGATCGCTGCGAACGCCCCGCGGGTCGCCGGCGTCGCGCAGACGGCCTCGGCCCGCTCGTAGCCCGCGTCGTCGATTCGTTCCCGGAGCACCGGCATCTCGCGCAGGGCGTCGTGGCGCCAGCAGTCGATCGTGACCAGCACGACGTCGCGATCCGGAGTCTCCGCGGTACCGATCGTCATCTGCTCACTGGTTGCCCGAGATCGCCCATTGTAACTCGGGCGTTATCCCGAATCGGAATATCCGTCCGTCTGATAACCACGAACTGCGGCCTCAGCACTCACCGACTACTCGCTCTCGCGTCCGGCGCTCTGGCAACCTGGTCGCCATGCCCGAGGCGGGCCGCTCGTCCGCGCGAATCTTCGCTCGTCCGTGTGACCCTCCATCTGCTCGCGGGAGTCCGGGCCTCTCCCGCGCCGCGACCCATCCGCAATCTCGCAGTCACCGGCGTACACGCCGGTGTTTACGGACGACCTGTCGTCCGAGCGGTAGCTACGGCATTACAATTGCGTCCGTTCCCGAACGGCCCGTCCATGTACGACCGCGACCAGGTCGCGCGGGGAGTACGCCGGGGGGTGGAGAACCCGGGCTACTTCGGCCGGGAACTGAACCGCCTCTATCACCGGCGGTGCTATCGAGACGACTTCAACACGGACGGGGTCGCCGTGGTCGACGAGGAGTGGGACACGCTCGTGATCCTCGACGCCTGCCGGTACGACGACTTCCGGGAGTTGCACGACCTCCCCGGCGACCTCCAGTCCAGGGAGTCACGCGGGTCTCACACGGTCGAGTTCCTGGTCGGGAACTTCGCCGGACGCGAACTGCTAGATACGGTGTACGTCACCGCCAGCCCGCAGTTGCACTCCAAAGGCGTCGACGTGCGGTTCCACGCGGTCGAGAACGTCTGGCAGGGTGACGGCTGGGACGAAGACGCCGGTACGGTCAGACCCGAAACCATGGCCGACCGCGTGCTGGCCGCGGCCGAGCGGTACCCGGAGAAACGACTGATCGCCCACTTCGTCCAACCTCACTACCCGTTTCTCGATACGGACGCCGGCCGCGGCGGGTCGCTCCGGAACGCCGCCGCGATCGATATCTGGGGCCAGTTGATGAAGGGAACCGCGGAGACGGCGCCCGAGGCGGTCAGGGAAGCCTACCGGCGGAACTTGCAGCTCGCGCTCCCGGCGGTCGAACGGCTCCTGGCGGACCTCTCTGGGCGAACCGTCGTCACGGCCGACCACGGAAACATGTTCGGCGAACGGGCCCGTCCGATCCCCGTCCGGGAGTGGGGACATCCGCCGGGTATCTACACTGAACAGTTAGTCAGGGTGCCGTGGCTCGTCCACGGCGGCGACCGAAAGCGCGTGACCGCGAGCCCGCCCGTCGAGGGCGAACCGGAGACCGAGAGCGACCCTCGTGAGCGGTTGAAGCAACTCGGATACATTGAGTGAGACCGAGACCGTCCCGCAGTCGGTCCCGGTCACCGGACCGGGGTGCGCGTCCGGGTTCCTTCGTCCCGGCGCGTCGGCCTTCGCTCTCACTCGGGGACGAACCGGTGCACCATCGGGACGGTGATCCCGAAGCGGTCTTCGACCAGTTCCAGTGGGATCTTGTCTTCCGGTTGCAGGCACCCCGTCACGGAGACCACGACCACGGTCACCGCGCTCGAACACAGCAGGAAGGCGACCAGCGAGGCGAGGTCGAGCGAGACCCACCGCGACAGGACCTCGGCGGGGAGGATCAGGGCGGCCGGGAGGACGACGAATGTCCTGACCGTGTACGGGGTGAACGGGGTGATCCCGTACTTCCGCCGCAACATTCCGTACACGACGACGTTGAGGAGGATGTACGACGCCGCCGACGCCGCCGCGGCGCCGACGAACCCGTAGGCGGGGATGAGCCAGAGATTGAGCAGGAAGTTCCCGCCGAACGCGACGACGTTCGAGATCAGGACGCCCCTCGGGTAGCCCAACGCGGAGAGCGTCTCGCGATTGCGTCCGACCATCGCGTTCGTGAAGAACCCGACGGAGAGGATCAAAAGCGCGGTTCCACCCGTCCGGTACTCCGCTGAGAACACGATCCTCATGACGTCCTGCGGGAAGGCAACCACCGCGAGGAACGGCGGGAACGTCAGGATGTAGATCCACTTGGACGACAGCTGGTAAATCTCGGAGATCTCCTCGTGTTTGTCCTCGGCGTCGAGACGTGAGGCCAGCGGGAGGTAGAGGTAGCCGAACGACGAGAGGACGACGAGGAGCCCGTAGGCGATCGGGTAGGCCGCCGCGTACAGCCCGACCTGTCTGGAGGGTTTGAAGTACCCCACCATGAGGGTGTCCGTGTGCGTCAGGAGGATAGATACGACGGTCGAGATGACGAGCGGAACGGAGAACGTCACCAGTTCCCGCGTGTGCGTCTGGACGGCGCCCGCCAGACGCACGAGCCGATTGAGAAAGAGGTGCGCCGCGACGAACGCCACGGCCGCCGCGAGCAGGTACGCGTACGCCGGCGCGAGCAGTCCCAACCCGTACGAAAGGAGACCGACCAGCACTGCGATCCGGAGTCCCGGGTACAGCAGGTCGTTCACGAACGTCTTGTAGACGGTGTTCTCCAGTCCGCGGATGACGCCGATGCTCACTCGCAGCCCGGCGACGAACGGGATCGTCGCGACGAACACCACCAGCAACCGATCGGACGCCGCCGTCTCGAAGAACTTGCCGGTGATGAACTCTACGTTGAACGCGACGAGGACCGCCAGCACGACGCTGAGCGCGCCGGCGATCGCGAGTCCGACGATCCAGATACCCCGCACGTCGCGCTCGTCGTCGAACCGCGAGACGTACCGCGGTATCCCCTGGTTGAAGCCGATGAGCGAAGCCGTGACGGCGAACGAGAGGATCGCGAGGCCGATGCTCACCTCGCCGTAGACGCTCGGCGAGAGCGACCGTCCGACGATGACCCGCTCGATCAGCTTCGAGAACGAGCGCATGAGGGCGCCGACGAAGATCAGTCCCGCGCTGACGACGAGCGCGGAGAGTTCCTCGCGGTCGACGTTCATTCGAGGTATCCGAGGTCCTCCAGGCGGTCTTCGACCGGGTCGTCGTCGAACTCGCTCTGTGACCCGGTCCCGAACGGGACGTCGCCGTACGACTCTGACCGCGCCCGCGCGGTCAGAAGCGACTCCGGAGCGGATCCGGTCATCCGTTCCGGTACCGGGCATCCGAGCAGCGCCATCGCGAGCGGCGCGACGTCGACCAGCGAGAGCCCGTCGACTGTCGCGTCTGCCGCAAACCCGGGGCCCGCTCCGATGAACGTCCCATCGCGCTTGTGGTCGTAGTCGTCGAGCGGAACGAACGCGGCGCCCATGAGATTCGTCGCGAGCGTGTTGTTCATGGCCCGTGGCCACACGAGGATGTCGCAGGCGTCGTCGGCGTAGGGGCCCCGGTACACGGCCTCCCGTCGTTTCACGGCGTCGAAAGCGGGCTCTCCGTCGGGCGTCTCCAGGGCGGACAGCACCTCGATCAGGTCGTCTCTGACCGCCTCGTACTCGTCGGGCGGGACAACGCCGTCGGGCTCCCGCCCAGCGACGTTCAATCGGACCCCGAGTTCGTTTCCGCTTCGACAGTAGGCCGTCGACGCGCGCCAGTCGACGCCTCGTTCCAGCGTCGCGCGGATCTCCTCCGAGAAGTGACGGGTGACGAGCGGTAGTAGTCTCAGTCGGTCGACCGCGGTCGAGACGTCGTCGGGCGAGAGCCCGACCCGCCGCAGGGCCGATACCGCCGCCCGGACGGCGGTCGTCGTCACCTCACCGGCGTCGTCGTTTCCCTGCGTTCCTCCCTCGACGAGCCGGTCTTTCGCGGCGCCCAGCTTCGGGAGTGCCCCGCTCTCGGCCGTCGCCTCCGTGTACCCCTCTCGCGCCAGTATCTGGTTGAGGTAGATGCGATAGCCGTCTGTCTCGCCGATGCCGTGGTCCGAACAGACGATCACGTTGGTGTCCCGTCCCACCGCGTCCAGGACGGTCCCCAGGAAGCCGTCCGCCGCGCGGTAGACTCGTTCGAACGCGGCGTGGTCCCCGAAATTGTGGAAGACCGCATCGGTCTTTTGCACTTGCAGGACGGCGAGACGCCACTCCTCGGTGTCGAGGAGGTATCTCGCGGCACGACCGCGCGTCTCGATCAGATCCACGTAGTCCGCCACGCTGTGGTCGTCGGCCGCGCCGCGCTCGGCCCGAGAGTAGATGTGGTACCCGTCGACGCTGTCGGCCAGTCGGTCTCGGATCCCGGTCGGATGGCCGTCGGCGTCTTCCGGTGCGAGATAGCCGGGGACCAGCGCGCCCTCGATCGGTTCTGCCGGATACGTGACGGGAACGTTCAGGACCACGGACGGCGTTCCGCGAGCAGTCAGGTAGTTCCAGAGCGCGGGGGCCCTGACGTCGTTTCGGGTCACGAGGTCGCTCGATTCCGGATACCGGTCGTCGAACGAGAAGAAGTCGTACACGCCGTGGGTGCTCGGGTCCGTGCCAGTGTACATGGACGGCCACGCGCTCCCGGTCCACGGCGGAAACGTCGATTCCAGCGGGGATTCGATCCCTCGGTCACGGAGCGCCGAGAAGTTCGGCAGGTCGTATCGGTCCAGATACTCGAGCGAGAGACCGTCGAAACAGACGACGACCGTGCGCGGGCGATCACCCATCTTGCCCGCGGAATGGAGACAATGAAACTTTGTTATAATATTGATACGCTCTTGCGTAGGAGATTGTTGATACTGCTGAGCGGTCGCTGTGGAGTCG
>JBDGSU010000039.1:0-5712 GCA_042217395.1 Halosimplex sp. | reverse complement strand
TCGTCGAGCTCCATGAACCACGTCTTCTCGTCGGGCGTCTCGATGTCGTTCATCCGCGAGCGGATCTCGTAGGAGGGCGTGTCGAGGGCGAGGTCCTCCTCGCCGGGCCGCTGGACGCGCCGGTCGGCCGGCGTGTCGTAGACGTCCTGGCTCTGGCCCGTCGCGGGCTCGGTGAACTCCACGTCGCGGAGCTGTCCGTGCTCGTCGACGTTCGCCGGGGTGGCACCGCCGTCGGGGACTACTCCCGGCTGACCGTCTCCGCGAGCGCGCTTGGAGTGTCCGCCACAGCCACAGGAACTGCCACAGCCACAGCCGTCCCCGTCGTCGCTGTGACCGGTGTCGGGGACGCCCGGCATCGGCTCGTCGCGACCGCCGTCGGTCAGCAGCCGCGAGTCGTCGAGTTCGACCTCGTCCTCACGGTCGGACCGCTCGCGACCGCGCTCGGTCAGCTCCGGCGCCGCGTCGGCGGGTGCGACCTGCTCGGACTCGGGCCGCTCACGCTCCCCGCCGCGTCCCCACGGGCGCTCAGTCGCCATGGGCGACACCTCCCGAGACGTTGGCGTCGGCCCGCTGCATGACCTTCCGCAGGCGGTTGTTCCCGACGCGGCGTGTCCACTCGTAGAAGCGCTCGCCCTCGTTGCGCTCGTCGACGTAGGCCGCGAACAGCTCCTCGATGGCCGGGATGACCGCCTGGGCGGGCACCGCGGTCTCGACCCAGTCGAGGAACTCGTTGTCGGCGCCCAGCGAGCCGCCGAGGCCGAAGTCCATCCCCTCGACGATGTTGTCTCCCTCCTCGTTGGTCGTCCCCTCGGGGTCGTCGAGCGCGACGGTCTCGCCGCGGAAGCCGATGTCGGCGATCTGCGGCTGGGCGCACGACGCGGAACAGCCGGACATGTGCATCCGGACCACGTCGAGGTCGTCGGGCGTGTCGATCCGGCGGTCGAGCGCCTTCGCCCACCGGTAGACGCGGTCTTTCGTCTCGATGATGCCGTAGTTGCAGAACTCCGAGCCCGTACAGCCCACGGCGCCCCGCGAGAAGGGGCCGGGGTCGGGCTCGTACTTGCGGGCGAACGGCTCGTTCAGCAGGTCGCCGACGTTCTCCTCGGGGATGTGGGTGATCAGGAAGTTCTGGTCGGTCGCGAGGCGGATCGAGGCGTCGTCGGTGCCGTACTCCCTCGCGGCGCGGGCGGCCTCGGCGAACTCGTCGCCGCCCATCCGGCCGGCGATGACGTTGAAGCCGACGTACTTCAGCCCGTCTGCTTTCTGGTCGTGGACGCCGACGTGGTCGCCGGTGTACCCCTCGGTGAGGTCGGTGCCGCTCTCGGGGAGGTCGACCTCGCAGCGCCGGCGGACCGCCCGTTCGAACTCGTCGGTGCCGAGCTGCTCGACGAGGTAGCGCATCCGGCAGACGCCGCGGTTGTTCCGGTCGCCCAGTTCCTTGAACGTCTGGGCGACGGCGCGACAGAACTCCACGGTGTCTTCCGGCGGGACGAACACGTCCATCCGCGTGGCCATGCGCGGGCCGTCCGAGAGGCCGCCGCCGACCTTGCAGTGGAAGCCGTAGATCTCCTCTCCTCCGACTTCCTTGCGGGCGGGCGTCAGCCCCACGTCGTTGATCTGCGACTGGCCGCAGTCGTGCTTGCAGCCGGTGATGGTCATCTTGAACTTCCGCGGGAGGTTGGCGTACTCCCGGTTCTCCGTGAAGTACTCGGAGACGGCGTCGATGACGGGCTGGGCGTCGAAACACTCGTGGTCGTCGAGGCCGGCGGCGGGACAGCCCAGGACGTTGCGCGCCGAGTCGCCACAGCCCTGGACGGTGGTGAGACCGACCTCGTCGTACCGGTCCCAGATCTCGGGGACGTCCTCGACCTCGATCCAGTGCTCCTGGATGTCCTGCCGGGTGGTGATGTCGAGGAACGCGTCGCCCCACACGGAGTTTTGCTCCGCGCCGCCGTACTCCGCGGGCGCGGTGGCGTACTCCTCGGCCACCTCGCCGACGACCTCGGCCTGGTCCGGGGTGAGATACCCGCCCGGGACCTTCGTCCGCATCATGAAGTAGCCGTCCTGGACGCCGTGGGAGTACATGCCGGCCCACTTCAGGCGCTCCCACTCGCCGTCGCCGGCCCGCTCTTCGATCTCCTCGAAGGAGAGCCCCTCCTCGGCGTACTCCTTGACGTCTTCGACGACGTCCAGCGGGTGTTTCTCCTGTTTCCACTCCTCGACCGTGTTCACGGCGACCACCTCGCGTGGGAGCCGTGAGCTCGAGAGACGAGCGAAGCAAGTCTCTCGGTGTTCATGCTCGCCACCCCCGCGTGGCGAGCATGTGCTCGTCGCACGCGAAGCGTGCGGCGGTGTTCACGGCGACCACCTCGCGTGGGAACCGTGAGCTCGAGAGACGAGCGAAGCGAGTCTCTCGGTGTTCATGCGAATCCCTCCGGGATGAGCACGAACTTGTCAGAGCTTGCTCTGGTAGCGTTCATGTTCCCACTCACCGCTCGCTCGCCCCTGTATCTCCCCGTCACGGACAGCGCTGCCACGACTTCGCGAAACCCCGCCCGCGTTGCCGCTACCGATGACGCGGCCGCACGGCCGCTGATCTCCCCTGATCGCCGCCCTCGCCTCACCGGGTCGCGGTCTCGCCGGCTCGACCGTCCGAACCGGCGTCATTTGCCGCGACGGCGCCCCATCTCCGACATGTCGGCCGAATCGGGCGATTTCGAGCGATTCGACCGCTGGAAGAGCCGGCAACATTTGTGATCGTCGGGCAGTGACGGCGAGGGATGCGCCGAGGTGCGCCTTTATGCGGTGGGCGGTCATGGGATCGGACACCCGAATGAGCGATACGAGAAACGCGCAGGCGGCCGACGAGGAATCGCAGGTCGAACCGGACGACGAACCCGAGGTCGACACGTCCCATCTCGACGACGTCGAAGACGGCTGTGGCTGCGCCGAGGTGTGGGAGCACCTCTCCGAGGGGCGCGACGAGTAGGCCCGGCCGGGTTTTATTCGACTCCGTCTCGTACGGGTTCCATGTCGATCATCGCGGAGTTCCGCGTCCCCGCGCCCGAATTTCTCCTCGAAGCCCCCCTGGAAGCGAGCGAGGGAGTCGTCACCCTCGAGCGGATGGTCGTCGACGGCGACGAGTCGGTGACGCCGTACGTCTGGGTCTCGACGGACGACTACGGGACGTTCGAGGCGGCGCTCCGCGAGGGCGAGTCCGCCGGGGCGTTCGAGGTCGTCGAGGCCCACGAGCGCGAGCGGCTCTACCGCGTCGACTGGACCGGGGACCGCGACGGGATCGTCGGCGCGCTCGACGACGCCTCCGCGACGGTCCTGAGCGCCGAGGGGGAGGACGGCGTCTGGACGCTCCGGGCGCTGTTCGCCGACCGGGAGGCGGTCTCCACCGTCGCCGAGCGGCTCCGGTCGGCTCACTCCGGCGTGGATCTCGTCCGGATCTACCGCGGCGACGACCCCTCCACCTACGGGAGATACGAGGTGACCGAGGAGCAGCGCGACGCGTTGCTGGCCGCCCGCGAGGCGGGCTACTTCGCCGTCCCGCGCGAGTGCACGCTGCAGGAGGTGGCCGACGAACTCGGGATCTCGCGCAACGCCGCCTCGGCCCGACTGCGGCGGGGCCACGACGCGCTGGTCGCGCATACGCTCGACCACGACGAGGGCCCCGCCCGAGAGCCCCCTTGAAACCCGTGACGTGTCACACACAGGAGTGAGTTAGCTCGCGACCGTACTCGGTCACGGTGATGACACTGCTTTCGCGAACACGGACCCGCACTCGCCACGGAGGTGTGTCGCATGGCGCGTGAGGGCGACTCGCTCGGCGTCGAAGCGACGGTCCGGTCGCCGACGGGAACGCCCGCCTCGGTCGCGGTCGTCGAGGCGATCGCCGCGGTCGACGGCCGCGAACCGGACGAGATACCGCCGCTGTTCGAAACGGTCGACACCGACGCACTGGACCGCCTCGCGGACGGTACCGGTCGCTCCGACGCCGCCGGCGGCCTCTCGCGGATCTCCTTCTCGCACGCCGGCCACGACGTCGCCGTCAGGGGCGACGGCAGCGTGGTCGTGGCCGACTGACCACCGGTTCAGGCGCCGCGAAACGGGCGGACAGCCGCTCGAGCCCGGTGGGAGAACCGCCGTCGATCTCGGTGAGGAAGTCGAACGGGGGAGAGCGATAGGCGACTCTCGGTCGCGCTACTCCTCGCCCAGGAGTCGGTCGACGATCGCCTCGGGGTCGAACGGGTCCAGGTCGTCGTAGTCCTGCCCGGTGCCGAGAAAGAGGATCGGCTTGCCGGTCACGTGGGCGATCGAGATGGCCGCGCCGCCCTGCGGGTCGGCGTCGGCCTTGGTGAGGACGGCGCCGTCGATCTCGGCGGCGGCGTCGAACTCGCGGGCGCGGTTGACCGCGTCCTGTCCGGCGACGGCCTCGTCGACGAACAGCGTCATGTCGGGGTCGATGACGCGGTCGATCTTCGAGAGCTGGTCCATCAGGCCGTCGGAGGTGTGCAGCCGCCCGGCCGTGTCGCCCAGCACCACGTCCACGTCGTGGGCTTTCGCGTACTCGACGGCGTCGTAGATGACGGCGGCGGGGTCCGAGCCCTGCTCGTGGGCGATGACCCGCTTGTCCAGCGCCTCGGCGTGTTGCTGGAGCTGCTCGTTGGCGCCGGCGCGGTAGGTGTCGCCGTTTGCGAGCACCGTCGAGAGTCCGCGGTCCTCGAAGTACCGGGAGAGCTTGGCGATCGTCGTCGTCTTCCCGACGCCGTTGACGCCGGTGAAGATGACGACGACGGGTTTGTCCGCCTCGGCGATCCGCTCGTCGAAGTCGAACTGTCCGACGCTGATCACGTCGTACAGCGCCTCGCGGAGCGCGTCGCGCACGAGGTTACCCGTCGAGGAGAGGCGCCGGCGCGTGTCGCCGACGAGGTTCTCCTCGACGCCGTCCAGGATCTCCTGGGCGACGCCCATCTCCACGTCGCTCTGGAGCAAGGCGAGCTCCAGGTCGTCGAGGTGGTCCTGCAGGTCGTCCTCGTCGATGACGGTCTTGCCCGTCGCGAACAGCTTCGCGCGCTCGCCGAGGCTCCGACCGTCGTCCTCGTCGTCGCTCTCGTCCTCGCCGTCGCTCTCGGCGTCGACTTCCTCGGTCGCCTCGTCCTCGACCGCCTCGTCGGCTTCGACTTCCGCGTCGGCGTCACTCCCGCCCGCGTCGGTCTCGGCGTCGGCTGGCGCTTCGACGTCGGGGTCTCCGTCGGCGTCGGTAGCCGGCTCCCCGTCGGCGGCCTCGGTCTCGGCGTCGGCCTCCGTCTCGGCGTCGGCGGCGTCGCTCGCCTCGGCCTCGTCTTCGGGGGTCTCCTCCTCGACCGCCTCCTCGTCGACGTCCTCCTCGACGTCGTCACTGAAGCGGCCGAGTTTCTCTTTCAGTCCGTCGAACATCGGGCCTCACTCACTCGTCGTCTTGCTGTTGCTGCTGTTGCTGCTGTTGCTGCATCTGCTGCATCTGCTGTTGCTGCATCTGCTGGGCCTGCTGTTCGAGCTGGTCGCTCTCGCTCTCGAGCTCTGCGATCTCCTCGCGGATGTCGTCGATGCGGTCGTCGAGCACGTCCTGCTTGGACTCGAGGACGTCGACGGCGTCGTCCTGTTCCTGCTCGGCGGCGTAGCCGGCGCCGAACTCGACGATGACCTCGTCGATGTCCTGGACCT
>JBDGSU010000028.1:0-5799 GCA_042217395.1 Halosimplex sp. | reverse complement strand
CAAACTCCTCACGCCGCTCGCGGTAGTCGAACTCCTGCTTCTCATCGAGCATCCGAGAGGCGGCCTTCGGCACGAGCGGGAAGGTTATTTCGACGGTTCTATCCTCGAAATGTCCCAAATCGTCGTCGGACTCGTTCAACATGGTTTGTAGGGGGACGAGTCCGGCAAAATCGAGGGACGGAACGGGGATTTTCGAGACGAGATCGCCGGTTTAGCGGCCCTTAGAGCGGCTTTTCTTGAGTCCGCCGCCGTTTCCAGGCTTGGCTACCCTCGCACGCGCTCGTCGGTTGTGTGCCGTGGTATTTCCGTGCTGTGATTTCCGGGCCGGCCGCTCGACACCGCTCGCCCGAGACCGCGGCAAAACGGGGCGCCCGACCCGTCGCCGCGGCGGGCTGTAAGCCAATCGTACTCCCCCGCCGACGTGCGAGGAACGGGGTAACGTTCGCCCAACGACTCGCGGTCGCGATTTGACCGAGGGAAAGCAACGAAACGAGGGCGCCATCTCTTCCGTCGGTGGCCCCAAGCCTCCCCGATGTCACGCGAACTCGTAGCGGCTGGACTCGTCGTGTTGTTGCTCGGTGCGAGCGGTGCGACCGCGCTGGCGGTCGGTCCGATCGCCGGCGAGACGGCTCAGTCGGCCCGAGGCGTACAACAGACCTGCGACTACCGGGACGTCTTCGACCGGACGGCCGACTCCGTCGTCTCCGTTCAATCGCCGAGCGGACAGGGGACCGGCTTCGCGGTCGACGTCGGAGCCCTCGGTTCGGCGGTCAACGCCACCGTCGCGAACGAGTCGTCGGTCGCCGACGGAAACGCGACGGCCCTCGTGACGAACGCGCACGTCGTCGGCGAGGCGAGCGAGGTCACGATCCAGTTCAACAACGGCGAGTACCGCACCGGGACGGTGATCGGCCGGAGCGTCTACGCCGACCTCGCCGTGGTTCGGGTATCGGAGGCGCCCGACCACGTGGAATCGCTCGACGTCGCGGTCGAGGGCCCCCAGCGCGGCCGGCGCGTCGCCGCGCTGGGCAACCCCTTCGGGCTGAAACAGACCGTCACCCACGGCATCGTCAGCGGGGTGAACCGGTCGATGCCGACCCAGTCCGGGTTCACGATCCCGGACGTGGTCCAGACCGACGCGCCGATCAACCCGGGGAACTCCGGCGGTCCGCTCGTGACCTGCGACGGCACCGTCGTCGGCGTCAACAGCGCCGGGATCCCCAGCGCTCGCGCCGACAACATCGGCTTCGCCGTCTCGGCGTCGGTCGTCCAGCGGGTCGTCCCCGAACTCGTCGCGACGGGCGAGTTCGACTACCCCTTCCTCGGCGTGTCGACGAAACCGGTCACGCCAGCCGTCGCGGAGGCGAACGACCTGAACGAGACGCGCGGACTCGTCGTCGTCGACACGCTCGACGGCGGCCCGACGAGCGACGTCCTGCAGGGCAGTCGGCGCGTGGAGACCGTCGACGGCGAACAGGTCCCCGTCGGCGGCGACGTGCTCCTCGCGATCGACGGGCGGGAGATCCGGTCCGGCGAGGATCTGGCGAGCTACCTCGTCACCGAGACCGAACCGGGCGACACCGTCGAGCTGACGGTGCTGCGGGACGGCCGGCGACGGACCGTCTCCGTAACCGTCGGGGAGCGTCCGGAACCTGACCTCGGCTGACGGACGCGAGGCGCGCGCTGGCGCGCCGACGCCGTTCCGCCGCTCGACGAAGAATTAACGCCACCGAGTGCGTACGGCGAGCCATGGACAGCGACGCGGACCGGAGCGAGGTTCGAGCGGTCGAGACCGGCGACGGATCGTCGAGCGACGCGGACGAGACGGTCCGCGTGTGGCTCGTCGAACGCACCTACTCCGACGACGAGCAGAACATCATCATCCTCGTCTACGCGACGCTCGACGGCCGGCGGTACTTCCGGAAGGAACGGGCGCTGACGAGCTTCACGAGCGACGTGCGCGAGACGACCGCCGCCGTCGAGGTCCCGCCCAACAACCTCGGCGAGGTCACCGACGAGGACGAACGCGAGCGCTACGCCGCCGAGGCGACGCGGATGGCCGAGACCTACGACCCCGACGACGCTGTCTGAATCGATTCCCACCGGTCACTCGTCCAGCCCCTCGTACTCGGCGACGCGCTCGCGCCACTCGTCGGGGATCGGGCGCGACTCGCGCGTCTCCGGGTCGACGACCACCTGCGTGGTCTCGGCCTCGGCGACGAGGGCGCCGTCCTGGCGGAGCTCGTAGGCCATGGTGAAACTCGACTCGCCGAGGCGGACGACCTCGACGCCCACGTCGACGGTCGTCGGTTCCGTCACGGAGGACCGGAAGTCGACGTCCAGGGAGACGACGACCGCCGAGAAGTCGTCGATGTCGTCGATCCCCAGCACGTCGGCGACGTAGGCGACGCGGGCCTCCTCGCAGTAGGTACCGTAGACGACGTTGTTGACGTGACCGAACGTGTCGAGGTCGCGATAGCGAACGGGCACTTCGTGCACGAAGTCGGCGTCCATGTCACGCCGCACGAGGGGTAGGGGGTTAAGCGGCGTGAATCGGCGCCCCCATCGACCGGCGCGTCCGCCGGGTGACCGACGGGATTACCCGTCCGGCGCTCCGAGCGGAGGCATGGACGAACACACCCGGGACCACCGCGTCGGGCCACCGACCGCCGGCGACCCCGCCGGGTGGCGAGCCGACCGCGGCGCGTCGAACGGGTGGGAACACGGGACGCTCCGGCGGGCCGTCGTCCACGGCGTGCGCCTGTTCAACAGCGGCGAGTACCACGAATCCCACGATTGCTTCGAGGACGAGTGGTACAACTACGGCCGGGGGACCACGGAGAGCAAGTTCCTCCACGGGATGGTCCAGGTCGCCGCCGGCGCGTACAAGCACTCCGACTTCGCCGACGACGAGGGCATGCGGAGCCTGTTCCGGACGGCGCTCCAGTACCTCGACGGCGTCCCGGACGACTACTACGGCGTCGACCTCGAGGAGGTCCGCGATACGCTGACCGACGCGTTCGAGCAGCCGACGGCCCTCGAAGGGTGGAAGATCCCGCTCGACGGCCGCCGTCCGGTCGCGGCCGAGCACGACGTCGCGTACGCCGAGTCGCTCGAGCGCTGACCGCCACCTGGGGCGCGGTCCCGTCGGTCATGAGCGGCCGCCGGTCGGCCGGAAAGCGGTCCTTCTATACGGTCGAAAGCGGAACGTCGGACCGATGCGAGTCGAGACGCTCGGCGAGGGCGAACCGGAGATCGCCGTCGTCGGCGGGATCCACGGCGACGAACCGGCGGGCGTCCGCGCGGTCGAACACTTCCTGGAGACGCGCCCGACCGTGGAGCGCCCGGTCAAATTCGTGATCGCCAACGAGGAGGCCATCGAGCGGGACGAGCGCTACGTCGAGGCGGACCTGAACCGGTCGTTCCCCGGCCGCGGCGACGGTGAGAGTCACGAGATCCGCCTCGCACACGCCCTCGGCGAGGAGCTCCGCGACTGCGTCACGCTGGCGCTGCACACCACCCGGTCCTACGAGGGCATGTTCGCGCTGGTCGACGAGGTCCGGGAGTTCGCTCGGGAGGTCTGCCCGCGACTCTCGGTAGACGCGGTGGTCGAGACCGGGCACGCGGAGGGGCGGATCTTCGAGGTCGCGCCCGACACGGTCGAGGTCGAGTGCGGGTACCAGGGCTCCGAGCAGGCCGCGCGCAACGCCCGGCAGGTCGCCCGGGAGTTCCTCGCCGCGACCGGCGCGCTCCCCGGCGAGGAGACGCCCCACCGGACCGACCTGCCCGTGTTTCGGCTGGGCGACCCGGTCCCGAAGACGACCGCCGACGAGTACGAGGTCTTCGTCGAGAACTTCGAGGAAGTGCTGGCCGGCGAGCGGATCGCCGCCGCCGACGGCGAAGCGGTGGTCGCCGCGGAGGACTTCCACCCCGTGCTCCTGTCGGCCTACGGCTACGAGGACGTCTTCGGCTACACGGCCGAACGGGTCGGGACGCTCTCGGACTGACGGTCCGGGACTCGGCCCGCCCCGCGGCGGTGGTCGAAGGCAGGCGCCGGCGCCGTCACTCGTCGAGCGCCTCGAACTCGACGGTGGTCAGATCGCGGTCGAGCGCGCAGAAGTCGTGTGGCGGGTCGCCGACGACCGTCGCGATGCGGCGCTCCTCGTCGAACTCGACCCCCTGGGGCTCGCAGAGCTCGTGGCTCGGACAGTCGGTGTGCGGACAGGGCCCCTCCAGGGAGACCTTGCTGCCCGCGTAGGCGCTCGAACCGGCGACGTTGGCGCGGACCGACGCGGGCTCGACCTCGACGGCGACGACGCCGCTGTCGTGGACGCCGCAGTCGAGCGTGCTCGCGTTCTCCCGGACCGATTCCACGCGGTAGCGGTGTCCCTCGACGAGGTTCAGACACTGGTCGCGGTAGGGACAGCCCTCGCAGGCGCTCGCCTCGCCCCGGTAGACGAACTCCTGTCCCGGTTCGGCCAGCCGCGACCCGACGAGCGTGAGCGTCGACATACCTCCGCGTTGTCGCCGAGACGGATTAAGTTCCCGTCCCGCGGAGCGCGACGAACCGTCACCCGTCGCGACCGGTCAGGTCGTCCAGTTTCTCGAAGTACGCCTCCCTGGGGACCTGGTAGAGCCCGCGGTAGTCGACGTCGCCGCGGGCGAACCGCCCGGCCAGGTCGACGGCTCCGGACTCGGCCGCCTCGCGGCTGTCGTACTCGTCGGCCGAGCTGTCGACCTCGGGTTCCAGGTAGAGCGTGACGTACCACGGGTCCGAGGGCCTCGCCCGGTCCCCGGGATGGCGGCTGCGCTTGCCCTTCGTGAGGTAGATCGTCGGGAGACACGGCGCGGGGAACCCCTCGCCGTCGAACACGTCCGGGCGATACGCCAGGACCGCCTTCTCGCGTTCGTCCGACCAGACCACCCACTCGTCGGTCAGCTCCTCGAAGGCCATACCCGTGGTTCGTCGCTCTCCGACAATGAGTGTCGCGGTCGCGCGCCGGGATCGCCTCGGACGGCGCGTCGCGAGCCAGTCCGGGCTCGACCGCACCCAGTCACCGGGCGTGTTTCCGGGATCGCACCCAGTCCCCGGTCGACGTTCTCCTCCCCGGATCGACCCCCGGAGATCCGTCACCGACCCCGACGAGCGCCGCCGCAGACTCACCGCCCGGCGCCTCCTATCCCGACCTCTCTATCCCGCAGATCGGCGTTCGTTTATATACTATCCCGAATCGGCGTGATCATAAGTACCACGAATCCGCCACCGTACTGCTATTTTCCCATCGATTATCAGAGAAACGAACACCCGTGCGGGCCGTTGGCGCGGAAAGGCTTATCAGTGACCAGCCCCCATACAATAAATAGTATCGGTGGTTGCTCCACGGTACGCTGCCGCTACCGCCGGATGGTCGCCTCCGCGATTCCCGGCAGTCGCGTGTTCACACATGCCAACCGACACCCCGTCCCGGCGGTCCCGACGCACCTTGTGGTACGACGCCGACCGGCCAGCGGCGAGGCGGCGGTCCCGTGAGCGATGCGCCGAGCGAGGAAATCGCGGCCCCACCGGTCGCGTGCGTCAGCCGAAGCGCGCTGGCGCCAGTACAGTTCGACGCGAACTGTCCGTGATAGCATGACACAGGAAACCCTCGAAGAGCTGAGTCGAGAGTACAGAGACACGATCCCCGCGGACCTCCGGGAGCACCGGTCGTTCTCGGCGTACCTGGACCAGCTCTACGACGAGCCCACGATCGCCCGCAACGCCCACCAGCGCGTTGCCGACATGTTCGACTACTACGGCAC
>JBDGSU010000053.1:0-5812 GCA_042217395.1 Halosimplex sp. | reverse complement strand
GCTTCACGAACTCAGGAACGGTGGCCGTGTAGTACACGTTTACTTACCAGTCGAACGGCGTTATTAACTCGCAGTCAGCCGCTTAACGCGGTTCATTACCATATTCCGACGGCCGTATCGTCCGGTTGCGGACCGTCGGAACGGCGACGCTTCGTGGCGCTGCGGACGTACGGTGGGCGATCTGACGGTCGGCAGGCAAACCAATGAGCAATCGAGAAGACGCCGACGACGGAAACGGAATCAAACGACGGACAGCTCTCAAGGGGAGTGCCGCTGGCCTGGCCGCGCTCGGCCTGAGCGGCTTCGCCACGAACGCCGCGGCCAGTCCGAAGAAGGACAGCGGTGGCAACGACGGAACCAGCGGAGCGAACCAGTTCCGGTTCGCCGGCGAGGACTATCACATCATGTCCGCGTCGTCCGCCGCCGGAGAGAACACGTCTCCCGTCGAGACGCTCATGCAGATCAACGGGGTGAAGCAGTCCAGCAGCTGGCAGGACTCGCTCGTCTTCGAGCCGAGCGTCGAGAGCAGCCTCATGACCGACGTGAAGGTGAGCGGTAACGACGGGTTCTCCCGCGCCGCCGCCGGCGTGCTCGGCTGGATCGAGATCAGGCCGAGCGGCGCGGGCGACGACGCGTGGCAGATGGTCACCGTCGACGACGAGTTGGTCGACCCGCCGACCGCGTCCAATATCACCGACGAAGGGGACCTCTCCGGGGACTCCGATCGGATCGACGAACTCGCGCGCGGGGTCGTCGCCTTCAACACGCGGGATCTCGCGCTCGAGTGGGACCTCGAGTCCCTCGTCGAGGCGGCGGTGGCCGAAGTCGAGAGCGTCGTCGAGACGCTCCAGGAGAACTACACCTGGTCGGAGTACCAGGGGTACGTGGCTTCGCACAACGGGTACAACCGGCACGAGTCCTGGCTGGCGAGTCACGACGGCATCACCGACAGCGACGCCGAGGTGTTCGTCACCACGGCGGAGAACGAGATCGGGACCTGGTCGGAGTACCAGACGTTCGTCGCGGACGCGTCGAGCTACGACGACCTCAAGGCCGAACTCCTGAACCTCGACATCTTCACCGCCATCTACCTCGAGACCAAGAGCGCAAACTCGTTCAACTGGGTCAAGACGGCCACCGGCGGCGAACACGACGTCCGGTTGCGAGGCGCCCTCCACGTCTTCGTCGACCCCGACGACGACGCGGACGTGTACGCGAAGGCGATCGTCGGGAACCGCACGATGCTCTGTTCGCCGACGAAGATCAAAGCCCGCGTGAGCAGCCGCGACGATCCCAACTCATAAGCGCGGGAATCCCCTCGAACCCTCTCCGCAGTCACACGCTTTTCTCCGGATTCGAACCCCGGTGAGCACGCTAGCGCGTCGTCGACCGCGGACGCCGGGGAGCGCGTGGCACACCGGTCGACCGGGATGGACAGACCGGAACTCACCGCCCGAACCGCCGCTGGCGGTTCTGGTAGTCCCGCAGGGCGCGCAGGTAGTCGCGCCGGCGGAAGTCCCGCCAGTTGACGTCGGTGAAGTACAGCTCCGAGTAGACCGACTGCCAGATCATGAAATCCGAGAGGCGCTCGGCGCCGGTCTTGACGACGAGGTCGGGCTGGACGGGAAAGACGAGCTCGCGTTCGATGGCGGCCTCGTCGATGTCGGTGGGGTCGAGTTCGCCGGCCTCGACGGCCTCGGCGAGCCCCTGGACGGCGGTGGCGAACTCGTGTTTGCCCCCGAGGCCGATGCTCACGACGATCGGCGCGTCGGCCTGTTCCTCGTCCTCCGGGCCGCGGACGGCCAGTTCCAGGGGCGCCTCGACGTCGGCCAGGTCCCGTCTGATGCGGTCGACCACCTCCGCGTCGAGGACGCTCACGTAGACGGCGATCCGGTCGGCGCCGAACTCGACCGCCCACTCGAGGAACCGCTCGAGGGTGTCGTAGGCGTCCCGCTCGAGGAGGTCGCGCTCGGTGAGGACGACCGCGACGGTCTCCGGCAGCGCCGCGTCGCTGTATCGCAGCCGGAGGCCGAGATACCGGTCGTAGAGGACCACAGCGACCATTCCGTCGGCCCCGTCCTAAATTTCACGTTCCGGGTCGGCACGGACCACCGTCGACGTCCTGAAAGTCATGCGCCGGGTCGGCACGGACCACCGTCGACCCGCTCCGCGAACGCGGACCGACGGGGGCGCAGACGTGTCAGGGCGGCGCCACGGAGGAAGCGGTTCGGAAACGGTAAGTAGCTCTCACGGGATACCGAGAGTAGCGTGACCACCACTGTCCGACGTGCGGGCGCGTTCGCCCTCGTCGGGACGCTCGCGCTGGCGGTCCCGCCGATCGCCGGCCTCTCCGACCGGGCGGTGGCGACCGTCGCCGCGCCCGGCCCGTTCCTCGTCGTCGCCGCGCTGGCGCTGTACGTGGTCGACGAGGGACCGGTCTTCGAACTGTTCGCCCGCCCCGGCGACCGACGGGACGGGCGCCTCTACGGCCTGGCCGGCTTCGCGCTCGCCGCCGCGGCGCTCGCGCTGCTCTCCGTCCGCTTCTCCATGCCCGTCCCCGTCTTCGTCGGGACCGTCCTCCTGCTCTCGTGGGGGAACCTCGGCGGCCACCTCGTGCGCTCGGTCCGCGACGAGCCCGTCGTCGCGACGGCGGGGTTCGTCGTCGCGGGCTTTTTCGCCGGCAGCGCCGGGCAGTACGCCGCCGCCCAGCTCGTCGGTCGCACCGTCGAGTGGCCCCTCGCCGCCTTTCTCGCCGCCAGCGGCGCGCTGCTGGGTGCGCTCCTCCGGGCGGTGCTGTTCGAGCGCGACGACCCGCTCGTGATGGTCTCTATCGGACTCCTCCTCTGGCTGTTCGCCGACCTCCCGCTCGAGGTCCACACCACCGGCGTCGCCGTCGCGCTGGCCGTCACCGTCGTGCTCGGCTACCTCGCCTACGCGCTCGAGACGGCGTCGCTCCCGGGGCTCATCACCGGCGTCTTCCTCGCCTTACAGACGATCGTCCTCGGCGACGTCGGCTGGTTCCTCCTGCTCGTGACGTTCTTCGGCGTCGGCGGCCTCTCGACGAAGTTCCGCTACGAAGAGAAGGAACGCCGCGGGATCGCCGAGGAGAACGACGGCGCGCGCGGCAGCGGGAACGTCCTCGCCAACTCGCTGGTCGGCCTGTTCGCGGTGCTCGGCTGGTCGGCCAGCCCGACCCTGACCGGCGTCCACCCGGATCTGTTCCTGTTCGCGTTCGCCGGCTCTATCGCCGCCGCGATGAGCGACACGCTCTCCAGCGAGATCGGCGGCGTCTTCGACGACCCGCGGCTCATCACGACCCTCGAATCCGTCGAACCGGGGACCGACGGCGCCGTCACCTGGCAGGGCGAAGTGGCGGGCCTCGCCGGAGCGGCTCTCATCGCCGCCATCGCCCTCGGTGCGTTCGGTCGCATCGGCGGGCTCGGTGCCGGCATCGTCGTCTTCGGCGGCGTCGTCGGGATGACCGTCGACAGCCTCCTCGGCGCCACCGTCGAAGACGTGTTCCTCGAGAACGAGGGCGTCAACTTCTTCGCGACGCTCGCGGCCGGCATCGCCGCCGGACTGGCGGCCGTCGGCGTCGGCCTCGTCGCGCTATGACCGGTGAGCGGCCCGACGGCCGCGTCCGCGAGGGACGCGCCGACGACCTGCCGACGCTCCGGGCGATCCAGACCGCCGTCCTCGCAGAGCCCTGGCGGGAACTCCTCTCGGTCGCCGTCGACGGCCCGCCGGTCCTGCTCGTCGCCGTCGAATCGGGAGGCGAGCCCGAGACCGAGGCGGAGAGCGCGCGCGACCCCGCGGCCCCCGTCGGCTACGCGCTCGCGATCACCGACGGTGACGGCGAGGCGGCGTATCTGGCGGAACTCGCCGTCGCGCCGGACTCGCAGGGCGAGGGGTACGGGTCGGCGCTGCTGGACGCGCTGGTCGAGCGGTTTCGAGCCGACGGCGCGGCGGAACTGCGCGTCACCGTCCGGCTGGTCGACGAGCGCGCTCGCGAGTTCTACCGCGAGCGGGGCTTCGAACGGCGAGAACTGCTTCCCGACCACTACGAGAGCGGCGACGGCGCGTTGCTAGTGCGAGATCTGCCCAGGTGAACGAGCCGGCGGGAAACGCCCACCCGGGCGCTCAGATCTCGTCGGCGGTGAGCACTCGGACGTTCACGGGCTGTTTGACGAACTCGCCCGCCTCGCGGGGGACGATCAGGTCGACGCCGCGCTGGGCGGCCACGTCGAGGATACGCTGGGTGAGCTCGCCGTCGAGCACCACCGACGACGGCACGTCCGCGGCCGACTCGATCAGGTCGAACGCTTCCTCGGCCGGTCCCTCGGCCGTCGTGGCGTACTCGTCGTTCAGCAGTCGCACGCGCCCGGTCGATCCGTCGACGACCGCCTCGACGTGGTCGGCGAGCGTGTCCGGATTGGACGCCGCCTGCGCTCCCGTCGCCGCGTCGGCGTCCGCGTCCGACTCCGGTGTCGGCTCCGATCGGGGGCTCGGCTCCGGGTCCGGATCCGCTCGTTCCTCGACGGCGGCCGCTGCCGTCGACTCGGTCGTCGACGCCCCGCTCGTCGAGTCGGTTCGATCGGCACCTTGTTCGGTTCCGGTTGCGACCCCGGCGTCGGTATCGGTCGGCCCGTCGGAATCGACTGCCGCGTCGGCGGACCCCTCGGACTCCTCGGTCTGGACGGCGGCTTCGGGGTCGACCGCCGCATCGGCTTCGACGGGGCTCTCGGGAGCGGCGGTCCCGGGCCCGTCGTCGGGCGGTGAGGGTTGGGCGCTCCCGTCGGTGGCCGCGAGGCCCTGCGTGTCGACCGCGGCCTCGGCGTCGTCGTCCGCGTCGGCGACCGTTTCGAAGGGGACCTTGTCACGGAGCGCGTCCATGATCGCCGCCCGGGAGAGGTCCTCGACGGAGCGGTCGGTCGGCGCGAGCGCGACGTAGTCGACGTGGCCGACCTGTGCGAGCTCCTTCAGGATGAGGTCGCCGCCCCGGTCGCCGTCGAGGAAGGCCGTGACGGTCCGCTCGGCGGTCAGCTCCGCGACCGCCTCGGGCACGTCGGTCCCCTCGACGGCGATGGCGTTCTTGATGCCGTACTTCAGGAGGGTGAGCACGTCCGACCGGCCCTCGACGACGATGATCGCGTCGCTGTCGGCGACCCGCGGGCCCGCGGGCAGGCCCGCGAACTCCGTGATGTCCTCGACTCGGACCCTCCGGCGGACCTCCTCGACCAGGTCCTCGCTGGACATGGTCGTCGCGTCGAACTCCGCGAGCAGTTCCGTGGCGCGCTCGACGACCTGCCGGCGCTTGGCCGAGCGCACGTCTTCGATGTCGCGTATCTCGACGTCGGCGGTGGAGGGGCCGACGCGTTCGATGCTCTCGAGGGCGGCCGCGAGGATCGCCGTCTGGACGCGGTCGAGCCCGCTGGCGATGGTGACCTCGCCGAACGAGCTCCCCCGCTCGGAGTCGACCTCGACGTCGATGCGACCGAGCTTGCCCGACTCCTGTAGCTCGCGCAGATCGAGTTCGTCGCCGAGCAGCCCCTCCGTCTGCCCGAAGACCGCGCCGACGACGTCGCTGCGCTCGACCACCCCGCTGGTCCTGATGTCCGCGTGAACGAGATATTTCGCTGAATCGTACATTGATGAACTGCCCCGCCTCGGAGCGTCGTGTGTGATGATGACTGCCCGTCCATGAACTTCCTCATGGAACCGCCCTACACTTGTCACTCGAACACTCTAATAGTTGCTGCGCTCATCTGTAGAAGTCAGTACTCAGGATTTTCTCGAACCAGCGGTCGGTGTT
>JBDGSU010000086.1:0-5842 GCA_042217395.1 Halosimplex sp. | reverse complement strand
GATTGCATCGCTGTCAACGTGTTCCGCTAGTTCCGCCAGTCTACCGAAGAGCGTCCTGTTTTGAGACGCGGACGCGCCGACGCCCGCGAGCGACGGAGTTTTGCCGGGCGCGGAGGATGACCCACTGTGATCTACGCGACGCGCGGACTGGTCGAGTCCTGTCTCCGCTTCGCCCGTGAGTCCGACCCCGATACGGTGACGATCTCGCTGTCGGTGACGCCGGCCGGGGAGTTAGCGGGCGCGGACCTCCCGCCGGAGACGCCCGTGTTCACGCACTTCTACTACCCCGATTCCGCGGGCTCGGTCAACTTCGTCTTCGGCGTCGACATGGGGACGCCCGTCGGTCAGACCCAGGGCCGCTTCGTCTCCCACCCGAACGGGGAGCTGCGCGTCCGCCAGCGCGACGACTTCCACGAGCGCATCTTCGTCGCCGTCCCGCCCTGGGACGACGAGTCGGTCGCCGTCTTCGACCGACAGGGCGAGCGCCGACCGCTGGAACTGCTCGACGTCGAACCGCCCGAGGAGTTCCCGGAGTAGCGGCTGCCGTTCGGGCCCGTCCGCCCGGCCTCAGACGGATCGTTGCGAGCGGTTACCGGTCGACCCAGGACTGCGTGCGGTCGATCCCCGAACGTCTTGCACCAATCCGTCTCAGTCCAGATACCCCAGGTCCTCGAGCTGGTCGGCGATCTCCGAGAACTCCGCTTCGGTGAGTTCGCCCTGCTGTTCGTGCTGGATGACGATGCTGCGGAGGAGGAAGCGGACGAGGTCGCTCGTGCTGGAGAAACTGGTCCCCTCGATGGTCTCCTCGACGCGGTCGGCCAGGTCCTTCGGGATCGAGACGGTAGTGTAGTCGGTCATACCGGCGGATGGGCAGGGGCGGGGTTAGGCGTTGTGGCCCGCGCCGGCGACGCTCGGCGAGGCGAGCGTCCCAAGAACTACGAGTCACCGGACCGAACCGACGGTCGATGCCCACCGCGGACAACATCGACTCCCTGGGCGCTGACGTCATCCGGCGATGGAAGGAGGAACTGTTCTCGGCGGACACCGTCGTCGCGGTGGTCGCGGTGGTCGTCGCGCTCCCGGCGGGTCTCGTCGCCGCGGCGGTCGTCGGCGCGACGGCGGTCTATCCGGTCTGGTTCGCGACCGCGGCCGGTCCGAGCCTCGGCTACTGGAACGGGCGGCGGATCGAGGTCGGGCGCCGCCCGGCCGCCGCGATCGGGGCCGCGATGGCGCTGGCGACCGCGGTCGCGACGGTTGCGGCGTTCGCGCTCGCGCTCGCGCTCGGCGGGACCGACGGCGCCGCGGTCGTCGCCGGCGGACTCGTCGGCCTGCTGTTCAGCGGACTCGCCAGTCGGGTCGCCTTCCGTCGACTCGCCGACGCGACGGCGTGACCGCCCCAGCGGCCGCCCGCTCAGAGCGTCAGCTCGACCGGGTAGTCGGTCAGGTTCTCGTGGCCGTCCTCGGTGACGACCACCAGGTCCTCGATGCGGACGCTGCCGACCTCGGGGTCGTAGAGGCCCGGTTCGATGGTGATGACGTGACCCGGTTCCAGTTCTTCGCCGCCGGGCGCGAGACTCGGTCCCTCGTGGACGTCCAGCCCGACCCCGTGTCCGGTGGAGTGGATGAACCCCGTCTCGGTGGCCTCGTCGCTCCGGAGAGTGGGTTCGCCCGCCGCCTCGTAGACGTCGCAGGCGGCGTCGTGGACGTCCGCGCCGGTCGCGCCGGGTTCGACGGCGTCGAGCGCCGCCCGGTAGGCCTCTTCGGTCAGGTCGTACCACTCCCGGACCGTCTCGTCGGGTTCGCCCTTGCAGAACGTGCGGGTCATGTCCGCGTGGTACTTCGTCGCCTTGTCCTGCGGGAAGATGTCGACGATGATCGGCTCGTTGGCCGCCAGCGGGCCGCTCCCGCGCTCGTGGGGGTCGGCGGCGTCGGCGCCGCAGGCGACGATCGTCTCGTCGAGCGCGCAGCCGTGGCGCAGCAGCGTCACCTCGATCTCTGTCTTGACCGCCTCGCTGGTGAGCGGTTCGCCCCCGCGGTAGAGGACGCCGTCTTCGACGTCGGCGTCGGCGATCAGGTCCTCGGCCGCGTGCATCGCGGCCTCGTTGGCCCGCTGGGCCTCGCGGACGTGGTCGACCTCCTCGTCGGTCTTGACGGCGCGGATGTCCGAGACGACGTCCTCGCGGTCGACCGTGACGCCGACGCCGAGGTCCCGCAGTCCGTCGGCGACGTGGAGCGGGAACCGCGGCGGCGCGGCCACCGACTCCACGCCGTAGGCGTCGAGGAAGTCCGCGAGGACGCGATAGGAGGCTTCCCGGGGGTCGTACTCCGCGCTGTACTCGCCGTAGCCGTAGTCGACCGACCGCTCGACGGTCGCGGCGCGGGCCTCCCGCTTCGCGCGGCCGAACTCGAGGCTCCGGTGGAAGAGCAGGCGGACCTCGCCGTCGTAGAGGGTGACGAACGGGTCGGGCGCGTCGAACCCCGAGAGGTAGTACTGCGTCGAGTCGCCCGAGTCGGCGTGGACGAGGTAGCCGTCGAAGCCCTGTTCGTCGAGGAACGCGTCGAGCGCCGAGAGGTCCGGATCCATACCGGGGGATGCGTCGCCGGCGGTAAATAGGGCACGCCGCCTGATAGCGAGCCGACAGCACGGGAACGCCGGTCGCGGACCGCGGCGACTGATCCCAAGGCTCGCGGTGCCGACACTGCCGACTCCGGTAGCCTGATACACCGGGGGACCGACCCCGCGCACATGGACGCCACCATCGAGCGGTCGACGGTCGCGGGTCGGGCGCGCGCCCCGCCGTCGAAGAGCTACACGCACCGGGCGATCCTCGCCGCGGGCTACGGGCGCGAGGCGGTCGTCCGCGACCCGCTCGTCAGCGCCGACACGCAGGCGACCCGCCGCGCCGTCGAGGCCTACGGCGGCGAGACGGACCTCTCGGCGGACCGCAGCGACCTCGCCGTCGAGGGGTTCGACGGCCAGCCCGACGTGCCCGCCGACGTGATCGACTGCGCCAACAGCGGGACGACGATGCGGCTGACCATGGCGACGGCCGCGCTGGCCGACGGGCTGACCGTCCTCACCGGCGACGGCTCACTGCGCTCGCGCCCGCAGGGTCCCCTCCTGGACGCGATCGAACAGCTGGGCGGGCGAGCGGAGAGCACCCGCGCCAACGGCCAGGCCCCGCTGGTCGTCGGCGGCCCGGTCTCCGGCGGCACCGCGTCGATCCCCGGCGACGTGTCCTCGCAGTTCGTCACCGCCCTGCTGATGGCCGGCGCCGTCTCCGCGGACGGGATCACCGTCGACCTCGAGACGGAACTCAAGTCCGCGCCGTACGTCGACATCACGATCGAGGTACTGGAGGCCTTCGGCGTCGAGGCGACCGAGACCGACGGCGGCTACCGCGTCGAGGGCGGCCAGTCCTACGCGCCCGAGGGCGGCGAGTACCGCGTGCCCGGGGACTTCTCCTCGATGTCGTATCTCCTCGCCGCGGGCGCGCTCGCCGCGCCCGACGGGCTCGTCGTCGAGGGCGCGTACCCGAGCGCGCAGGGCGACTCGGCTATCGTCGACGTCCTCGAACGGATGGGCGCCGACATCGAGTGGGACCGCGACGCCGGCGAGATCACCGTCCGGCAGTCGGACCTGACGGGGATCGAGGTGAGCGTCGCGGATACCCCCGACCTCCTGCCCACGATCGCCGTCCTCGGTGCGGCCGCGGAGGGCACCACCTCCATCGTCGACTGCGAGCACGTCCGCTACAAGGAGACCGACCGGGTGAGCGTCATGGCCGAGTCGCTCACGGAGATGGGCGCCGCGGTCGTCGAGGAACGGGACCGGCTCTCCATCCGCGGCGGCGAGACCGGTCTCCGCGGCGCGACGCTGCCCGGCCGCGACGACCACCGCATCATCATGTCGCTCGCGGTGGCCGGCCTCGTCGCCGACGGCGAGACCACCGTCACGGAGGCCGAGGACGTCGACGTCTCGTTCCCCGGGTTCTTCGACACGCTCGAGTCGCTCGGGGCGACCGTCTCGCGGTGAACCCACCGGTCCCGACGGATCTCACCGGGCCGCGCGCTCGGCGAACTGCTCGCGCACCTTCTTCACCTTCGGCTCGGCGTGGAACTGGCAGTAGCGGTCGTTCGGGTTCTTGTCGTAGTAGTCTTGATGTTTCTCCTCGGCCCGCCAGAAGCGCTCCAGGGGAGCGATCTCGGTGACGATCTCGTCGTTCTCGTAGCTGTCGAACTCGCCGCCCTCCTGGAGGTCGTGGACGAACCGCTCGACGGTCTCTCTCTGCTCGTCGTCGTGGTAGTAGACGGCCGAGCGGTACTGCGAGCCCACGTCGGGGCCCTGCCGGTCCTCGGTCGTCGGGTCGTGGATGCGGAAGAACACCTCCAGCAGGTCCTCGTAGGCGATCACGTCGGGGTCGTACTCGACCTGCACCACCTCGGCGTGACCGGTCGATCCGGAACAGACCTCTCTGTACGTCGGATTCTCGGTGTGTCCGCCCGCGTAGCCCGAGGTGACCGACCGGACGCCGTCGAGTTCCTCGAACGCCGCCTCGATGCACCAGAAGCAGCCGCCGGCCAGTGTCGCGGTTTCGGTCTCCGTCATTAGCCGGAGTTAGGAGTCGAGCGGTTTGAACCCAGCGACGGATCCGCCGACGGGCCGCCGTCCCGATTCGACGGGGAGCGACCGAGCGGTCGACACACATAGGCAGAGGGTATTTCCGACGACGAGCCCTACCGTGACCGGATGCCATCGGCGGTCGTGTTCTGGCTTCTCGCGGGCGGACTGGCGGCGGTCCACGTCTTCGCCGGCAAGCTCCGGTACCTGCAGGTCCTCCCGCGCAGCCGATACCTCTCGGCAGCGGGGGGAGTCTCGATCGCCTACGTGTTCGTCCATCTCCTCCCCGAGATCACGGAACGGCAACTCGCGCTCTCGAACGGCGCCGACACGACGACGCCCCTGCTGGGGATCACGGTCGAGCGGGAGCTGTTTCTCGTCGCGCTCGCGGGGTTCGCCCTCTTCTACGGTCTCGAACGGTTCGTCGTCCGCTCGCAGCGCGCGACCGACGGACAGGCGGTGGCTCCCGAGACCGAGACGAACACCTCCGTAGCCGCGTTCTGGCTCCACATGGGGTCGTTTGCCGTCTACAACGCGCTCGTCGGCTACCTCCTGGTGCACCGGGAGGAGACCGGGCTGGCGAACCTCCTCTTTTTCTTCTCGGCGATGGCGCTGCACTTTTTCGTCAACGACTACGGTCTCCGGGAACACCACCGGGAGGCGTACACCCGTCTCGGGCGCTGGATACTCGCGGGCGCCGTGGTCGCCGGTCTCGGTATCGGCTTCCTCGTGGACGTCCGCGAGGTGGTCCTCGGTCTCTTGCTCGCGTTCCTGGGCGGGGGCGTCATTCTCAACGTCGTCAAAGAGGAGTTGCCCGAGGAACGCGAGAGCAGCTACTGGGCCTTCGGCGCCGGAGTGATCGGGTACACGCTCGTACTGCTGTTGCTGTAGCGCCCTCGAACCTCGCCTCGCAATTTCTATAAGCCCGGCCGACTCACCCCGAGGTAATGAACGGCAACGAGTTCGGCCGCCTCTTCCGGTTCGCGACCTTCGGCGAGAGTCACGGGGAGGCGATGGGCTGTACGGTGTCGGGCTGTCCGGCGGGGGTCGAGATCTCGGAGGAACTCGTCCAGGAGGAACTCGACCGGCGCAAACCCGGCCAGTCGATGATCACCACCTCCCGCGGCGAACCCGACGAGGTCTCCATCAAGTCCGGGACGCTGGAGGGCTACACCACGGGCACGCCCATCGGGATGGTCATCCAGAACAAGGACGCCCGCT
>JBDGSU010000215.1:0-5952 GCA_042217395.1 Halosimplex sp. | reverse complement strand
CGGGACAGCGCCCTCAACGCTGCGCCGTTGGCCTGGCTTGGCTACCCACGCACCGGGTGTCTGTCTGCCTGCGATTATTCGTTGCCCCGGCCCCGATAAAAGCCCTTTCGTTTGCGTTCGAACGGCCGGCTCGAGTTCGGTCAACTGGGCGAACGGAAACGGACGTTTCAAATAGTGTCTATCGACTAGGGCCCGCATGGCGAAGTACTCGACCGGTGGCGCCGGCTCCAGCGCCAGCGACAGTTGCGAACTCTGCGGCGCGGAGAACGTCGATCTGCAGACTGCGAGCGTCGCGGGGGCGACGCTCAGCGTCTGTTCCGAGTGCGCCCACCACGACGAGACGAGCGGGAACGGATCGAACGGCGGCGGATCGGGCGACTCCGACCGCGACCGCAAGCGACGCGCCGCCCGGAACACCGCCCGGATACAGGACGCCAACCAGCCCGACACCTCTCACTGGGAGGAGGGCGTCGACTACGACGACGACCAGCTCCCCTATCTCGTCAGCGACTACGGCCAGGTCCTCGTCGAGGCCCGACAGGACGCCGGGCTCCAGACCGGCGAACTCGCCGACGCCGTCGGCGCCGACGAGTCCGACGTCCTCGCCGTCGAACAGGGCCGCGCCACCCAGGCCAACGTCGGCGGCTCGCTCATCGGCGCCCTCGAAGCCGAACTCGACGTCGACCTCGTCGATTCGAACTGACACGGCTCAGTGCAAGACAGCCCGGGATAGACCGCACGCAGCCCTGGGTCGATCCGGGAAACGCTTGCAAGGATCCGGCATGAGACCCTCCCTTCGGAACCCCCGACCCGTCCGGAACGCCCGGAGCGGTCGACTCGTGTCTCCGCCCGGAGCCACTGCCACGGCCGGGCAGTTTTTGCCGGCCGTGACCGAAGACGGGGGCATGGAACTGTCGCCCACACAGGCGGCCGTCCGGGAGACGGTCCGGGAGTTCGCCGACGAGGAGATCCGACCGGTCGCCGGCGAGGCCGATCGGGAGTCGTCGTTTCCCGAGGACGTGTGGGACGGCCTCGCCGACCTCGACCTGACGGGGTTGACCGTCCCCGAGGCCTACGGGGGCTTCGACGCCGACCGGCTCACCTACGCGGTCGTCAACGAGGAACTCGCCCGCGGGTCGCTGGCCGTCGCGACCGCCCTGTCGGTCCACTGCCTCGCCACCTCCTGTATCGCGGAGTTCGCCGGCGAGAGCGTCCGCGAGGAGTGGTTGCCCGACATGGTCGACGGCCGGCCGGTCGGCGCGTTCGCGCTCTCCGAGCCCGACGCCGGGTCGAACCCCGCGGAGATGACGACCACGGCCCGCGAGGTCGACGCCGGCGACGCCTACGTGCTCGACGGGAAGAAACAGTGGATCACGAACGGCGAGCGTTCGGGGGTGGCGGTGGTGTTCGCCAAGACCGACTCCGCCGACCCGGGTTCGGTGACGCAGTTCCTCGTCCCGAAAGACGCCGACGGGCTCGAGGTCGGGAAGAAGGAGGACAAGCTCGGGCTGCGGGCCAGCGACACGACGAGCCTGGTCCTCGACGGGGTGGAGGTCCCGGCCAGGTATCGGCTGACCGAACCGGGGCGCGGGCTGGCGGCGGCCTTCTCGATCCTGACCGGCGGTCGGATCGGCATCGCGGCCCAGTCCGTCGGGCTGGCGCAGGCCGCGCTGGACGAGGCCGTCGCATACGCGAGCGAGCGCGAGCAGTTCGACCGCCCCATCGCGGACATCCAGTCGATCCGGCACGGACTGGCGGACATGGAGACGAAGATCAGGGCGGGACGGGCGCTGACTCACGAGGCCGCCGCGGCGCAGGACCGCGGTGAGAGCGCGCGGACGGCCGCGGCCGTCGCGAAGTACTTCGCCAGCGAGGCGGCGGTCGACGTGACGGGCGAGGCCGTCCAGATCCACGGCGGCTACGGCTACACGACCGACTTCCCGGTCGAGCGACTCTACCGCGACGCGAAGGTGACGACCATCTACGAGGGGACCAGCCAGATCCAGAAGAACATCGTCGCCCGCGACCTGCTCGGCGAGTGAGCGCGGGCCTCCGGTGGGGAGGGCGTTCGCCGCGACCGAGCGCCTTCGTCCCCGTTCGACACGCATTTGCTGGCGGGTCGCGTAGCGACGCCCGTGACGGAGTACGACGCGATCGTCTACGACCTGGACGGGACGCTCGTCGACCTCGACGTGGACTGGGGGGACGTGGCCGACCGGTGCGCGGCGATCCTCGGCGCTCGCGGCCACGACCCGTCGGGCGCGGACATCTGGGAGATGCGGCGCCTGGCCGAGGCCAACGGGCTGCTCGACCGCGTCGACGATGCCATCGCCGAGTTCGAACGGGAGGGCGCCCGCAGCGCCCGTCGACTCGCGCTGGCCGACGGGCTCCCCCACTCGGTCCCGGTCGGCGTCTGCTCGCTCAACTGCGAGGCGGCCTGTCGGATCGCGCTCGAACTCCACGGCCTCGACGGCCACGTCGACGCCGTCGTCGGACGGGATTCACACGAGACGGTCAAGCCCGACCCCGGACCCCTGGTGCGCGCCGCCGACCTCCTCGGCGTGCCACCGGAGCGGACGCTGTTCGTCGGCGATTCGATGTCGGACCGGGAAGCGGCGCGGGCGGCCGGCATGGACTTCGAGTGGGCCGAGGACCGGGCCTAAGCGACCGCAGCGGCTCGCATTCCCTAGTCCTCGCGACGGCGCTCGTAGACGTACACCGACAGCGCGGTGACGATCCAGACCACCGCACCGACCCGGACGGCGAACAGCGCCCGCCCGGTCCAGGTGGGGAGATCGACGAAGGCGGAGAGGACAGCCACGAGCGGCGCTCCCGCGAGGATCGTGACGACGAAGGTGATCTGCATGACCCGCCCGTAGTCGACGCCCTCCGGGTCGGTCCGCTCGACGCGCGCTGGCACGCCCGAACGTTTCTGGGACGCCCCCTTGAGTCCCCTGTTTTCCCGCTGGGCCCCGTCTCGACGGTCGTCTCGCGATCGTCCGCCTCAGCGCTCGACGGACCCGAGGAACTCTCGGACGACCCGGTTGAACCGCTCCGGCCGCTCGGTCATCGCCAGATGGGCCGCGCCCTCGATCTCGGCGAACTCGCAGTCGGGGAGGTGCTCGGCGAGGTACTCGTGGTAGGCCGGCGGGGTGAGCGAGTCGCGTTCGCCGACGACCGCGAGCGCCGGCGCGTCGATCTCCCCGAGGCGGTCCCGGACGTCGAAGGCGTGGCAGGTGAGAAAGTCGCGACGCGTGACGACCTGGCCCACTCCGCGCATCTCCGCTTTGGACCGCTCGAGGGCTCGCTCGTCGGCGTCGTGGAAGAGGCGGTCCTCGCGGTGGAGGAACTCCACCGCCCGGTCGAAGTCGTCGGTCAGCCACGTCCGCAACTCCTCGAGGACGGCGAGTCTGGCGCCGGTCCCGGCGAGCACGAGCGCGGCCGGGTCGAAGGCCGTCTCGAGCGCGACGTGCTGGACGACGGCGCCGCCCAGGGAGTTCCCGACGAGCGCGTCGGCGCCCGTCTCGCGGGCCACGGCTATCACGTCTCGTGCGTACGCGTCCAGCGTCGCCGGTCCGGGCTCCGTATCGACGTCTTCCGAGTCGCCGTGCCCGCTCAGGTCCAGCACCGCGGCGGGCCGAACGGGACCGTCCGGACCGTACTGGGCGGCCCACAGGCGATGCGTCGCGCCGCTGCCGTGCACGTAGAGGGCGTTCGCGCCCTCGCTCTCTCCGCTACCGCCTGCGACCCTGTAGGCCGTCTCGCGGCCATCGTGACGGACGGTATCCATGCGGTCCCGTTCGGCGCGGACGGTGATAGTCGCTGGGCCGGTGCGCCGGCCGGGCCGCGTTCCCGCGGCGGACCCCGGTATCGAATCGGGCAGCCGATCACACAGAGATCTGTCACTGTGAACCGCAATTCCACCGTAACCGGACGTACGGGAGTACGGGGTGGTGCCAATTGGCGATAGGTTTAAGTACTTATCGCGCTAACTCAGAGTTAGTATGACTGGAAAACAGCAGCTGGCTGACGACGTCGGTCTGCGTCGCTACGAGTACGGCGACGAGACGGTCCTGGCCGCGGACCTCGGTCCCGGCCGGGACGCTTCGGTGGACGTCCTCGACGACGCGGTGATCGTCGTCGTGGACGACCAGCAGTACGATCTCGACCTTGCTGGCGACGCGAAAGCGTTTATCCGCAACGGCGTGCTCACCATCGAGGTGAAAGCATGAGGCTCACTGTCAAACCTCTGAAACAGAAGGACGCCGGTCGCGGACTCGCCGCCATCGACCGCGCGGCGATGTCCGAACTCGGCCTCGAGAACGGCGACTACATCGTCATCGAGGGCCACGACGGCACCCGCGCGGTCGCGCGAGTCTGGCCGGGTTACCCCGAGGACGAGGGTCGCGGCGTCATCCGAATCGACGGTCGCCTCCGCCAGGAGGCCGACGCCGGTATCGACGACAACGTCGACGTCGAGAAGGCGGACGTGAACCCGGCCTCCCGGGTCAGCGTCGCGCTCCCGCAGAACCTCCGCGTTCGCGGGAACGTCGGCCCGATGATCCGCAACAACCTCAGCGGCCAGGCCGTCACCGAGGGACAGACCGTGCCCGTCAGCTTCGGGCTCGGCCCGCTCTCGTCGATGAGCGGCCAGAAGATCCCGCTGAAGATCGCCGGCACCGACCCCTCGGGGACGGTCGTCGTGACGGACTCGACCGAGGTCGACGTGGCCGAGCAGCCCGCCGAGCAGATCCAGGGCGGCGCCGCCGGCGTCCCCGAGGGCGACGCTCCCGACATCACGTACGAGGATATCGGCGGCCTCGACGACGAGTTAGAGCAGGTCCGCGAGATGATCGAGTTGCCGATGCGCCACCCCGAGCTGTTCGAGACGCTCGGCATCGAGCCGCCGAAGGGCGTCTTGCTCCACGGCCCGCCCGGCACCGGGAAGACGCTGATGGCGAAAGCCGTCGCCAACGAGATCGACGCGTACTTCACCGACATCTCCGGGCCGGAGATCATGTCGAAGTACTACGGGGAGTCCGAAGAGCAGCTCCGCGAGGTCTTCGACGAGGCCGAGGAGAACTCCCCCGCCATCGTCTTCATCGACGAGATCGACTCCATCGCGCCCAAGCGCGGCGAGACCCAGGGCGACGTCGAGCGCCGGGTCGTCGCGCAACTGCTCAGCCTGATGGACGGGCTGGAGTCGCGCGGCCAGGTCATCGTCATCGGCGCGACCAACCGCGTCGACGCCGTCGACCCGGCGCTGCGCCGCGGCGGTCGCTTCGACCGCGAGATCGAGATCGGCGTCCCCGACAAGAACGGTCGCAAGGAGATCCTGCAGGTCCACACCCGCGGGATGCCCCTCGCCGAGGGGATCGACCTGGACCAGTACGCCGAGAACACCCACGGCTTCGTCGGCGCGGACCTGGAATCGCTGGCCAAGGAGTCGGCGATGAACGCGCTCCGGCGGATCCGCCCCGAGCTCGACCTCGAATCGGACGAGATCGACGCCGAGGTGCTCGAGCACCTGGAGGTCTCCGAGAACGACTTCAAGCAGGCGCTGAAGGGGATCGAACCCTCGGCGCTGCGCGAGGTGTTCGTCGAGGTGCCCGACGTGACCTGGGACGAGGTCGGCGGGCTCGAAGACACCAAAGAGCGCCTGCGCGAGACCATCCAGTGGCCGCTCGACTACCCCGAGGTGTTCGAGGCCATGGACATGCAGGCCGCCAAGGGCGTCCTCATGTACGGCCCGCCGGGGACGGGGAAGACCCTGCTCGCCAAGGCCATCGCCAACGAGGCCCAGTCGAACTTCATCTCGATCAAGGGGCCCGAGCTGCTCAACAAGTTCGTGGGCGAGTCGGAGAAGGGCGTCCGCGAGGTGTTCGAGAAGGCTCGATCGAACGCGCCGACGGTGGTGTTCTTCGACGAGATCGACTCCATCGCGGGCGAACG
>JBDGSU010000034.1:0-5995 GCA_042217395.1 Halosimplex sp. | reverse complement strand
TCGAGCGACGCTGTGAAATCAACAATGTGCTACGGATGAGCGATAGTAGAATTTGAAAGACGTCGCTCAGACAATCGCACGCAGTCGCGCGATCGACTGTGCAAACGCTTTCAAATTCTACTATACCGCCCGCGGGTCACAGGTGGCTCTCGATCAGGTCGCGGAGCGCGCCCTCGTCCTGCACGCCGACGCGGCGCTCGGTCGCCTCGCCGTCGACGAACAGGAACAGCGTCGGGACCCCCTGGACGCCGTACTCGCGGGCGATCCCCTGGTGTGCGTCGACGTCGACTTTCGCGACGGTGGCGCCCGTCGTGGCGGCGATGTCCTCGACGATCGGTTCGAGCATCTTGCACGGACCGCACCAGTCCGCGTAGAAGTCAGCGAGGACCACGCCCTCGGACACGACGTCCGCGAAGTGGTCCGCGCTCTCGACGTGGACCGGTTCGTCGGGGGCGTCGGCGGCCTCGCCCTCGTCCGTCGAGGCGCCGTCGACGCCGCCCGACCGCAGCTGTTCCTTCTTCCGTTCGCGGATCCGTTCGAGTTCGTCGTCCGCGTCGTCGCTCGCTTCGCTCATCGACTCGCCACTTGGGCGTTCGACCGTATAATCCCCCCGAAGTCGTGTCCGTGGGTCGCACGACCGGCCGCTCGACGGCGGGTCGAGTTCCGCGCCCTCCGGACTCGCGACCGCTCGCGTTCGTCGGATCGATCCGGACCGGCGCGCGACCCACCGTGCCGCCCGTCCGTCCGACGCGCGGACGCCGGCCGACGGACGGAAAGTCGGGGACGGCGTCAGACACAGACAAGATTTTAAGACCCCGCCAGCCGAGGTACGGTGTATGAATCCCGAGACTGCGCCACAGGAGATCACGACCCTCGTGGGGCGGGAGGTCTACACCAAAAACGGCGTGTTCGTGGGGGAGGTCGAGGACCTGCGTCTCGATCTGAACGTCCAGCAGGTCACCGGGCTGGCGCTCCACGAGGTCAACACAGAGCTGTTCGACCCGTCCGTCGGATCCTCTCGCGGCGTCATCGTCCCCTATCGCTGGGTGCAGGCGGTCGGCGACATCGTCATCGTCAACGACGTCGTCGAGCGCGTCCACGGCGACGAGGACGGCGACGAAGAGGAAGTCGCGGCCTAGTTCTCAGAACGCGTCGTCTTCGAGCGTGACGTCGGCGTGCAGCCCCTCGCGCAGCGCCGAGTGGACGTGGCAGATCTCCTCGCCCAGTTCGACGACGTCCTGGCCGTCGTTCCCGAGGTCGGCCTCGACGAAGAGCGTCCACGTCATCGACTCGAGGTCGTCGTCCTCGTCGAGTTCGGCCTCGACCTCGGCCTCGACGCGACCGATGTCGTCGTAACCGTGCTCGCTCGCGGCCACGCGGAGCGCGGGGATGTAACAGGAGACGTAGTCGGCCGCGAGAACCTGGTTGGCCGACGGGCCGTCCCCGGACAGCGCGTCGACGACCAGCGACCACTCGCCGTCGATCTCGTTTTCGACCGTGTATCCGTCCTCACAGACGCTGGTGACTTCGATGTCGGACATTGCATTCGAGGCATCGGACCCCCGTCCCTAAAGAATACCTGACCGAACTCGTTCGACCGTCCGCGGTCGTAGTGTCAGCCGATCGAGGTCCGAACGCCGGCCGTTCCGGCGGCGGTCGGCGGGTGTGAGCGCCCGAACGTCGGGTAAGCGCTTAGTACCCCTCGGAGAGGTCGAACGTCTCGTCGCCGTCGAGGACGTGCACCTCGGCGTCGCTGCCGGTCGCCGCGACCTCGTCGACGAAGTCCTCCGTGTCGATCTCGATGGGCGGGAACGTGTCGTAGTGCATCGGGAACACGTGGTCGACGTCGAGCCAGTCGGCGGCGATCGCGGCCTGCCACGGCCCCATCGTGAAGTGGTCGCCGACCGGCAGCGCCGCGGCGTCGGGTTCGAGGAAGGGACCGATGACGTCGCGCATCTCGGTCATCAGCCCGGTGTCGCCGGCGTGGTAGAACGTCTCGCTCTCCTCGTCGTCGACCTGCGTCGGTTTCGTGTTCGAGACGACGAACCCGGCGGGCATCCCGCCCGACGTGCCGTAGCTGGTGTCCATGCCGTTGGTGTGGTCGGCGCGGTGCATCGTGACGAAGGCGTCGCCGAGTTCGACCGTGCCGCCGAGGTTCATCCCCATCCCGCCGACGGCCTCGAAGTCGCCGTACTCGTCGCGGCAGTACTCGACGACTTCGGGCGTGCCGACGAGCGTGGTCCCCTCGTAGCGGTCCACGTCGCCGATGTGGTCGGCGTGGCCGTGCGTGAGCAGGACGTAGTCCGGGTCGAGTTCCTCGGGGTCCGTGTCGGTCTTCGGGTTGTCGAAGAAGGGGTCTATCAACAGGTCTGTGCTCCCCACCGTCACCGACCACGTCGAGTGGCCGTGCCAGGTCAGTTCCATGGTCGTCAGTGACTACGGCGCAGTGTCACTTAAGACTACGACACCCCCCGATCCGTCGCCGGTTTCTGCAGTGAACTCTCGCGGCGAACTGCGCCGGAGGAGGGCAGCGAGAGACGAACCGACCGCGGCGGACGAGCGGACGGTCGTCACCCGTCCGAGTCGCCGCGGGATGGCGAATCCGTCCGCTCGCTCCCCTGCCGTCGCCGCTGTCGACGCTGTCGCTGCTCGCGCTCGCGGCGACGCTTGCGCTGACTCTCCTGAGCGCGCTTGCTCGCGTAGCGCACCCAGGCGTACGCCTGCCTGTCGAGCGCCCGGAAGCAGAGGGCGACCGCGCCGACGACGCCGGCGACGACGACGACGCCAACGAGCAGCGGCGAGGAGAGATGTATCGAGAGGTACGCGGCGACGAGCGCGACGAGCGAGACCTCCAGGCCCGTCCGGAGCGCGGGAATCCGCCAGTCCGGCCGACCGGAGCCGTCCGTCGCCGCCTTTCGACTCATGGCACACCATTTGGGGAACTCGGTGTTGTAGTTTACCCACGGACCGCCCGGGCGTCGGCCGCGAATCGTCGGTCTCTCGAGTGCCCACCGGGCTCTCGGTCCCGACTTGAGGGTGTTAGCGGGCGGTCGAACCGACAGTTCCCTCCGGCCGAGGACGCCGTCGGACCCGTGTTCGCAGGGATCCCGCTGTCGCGTCGTCGTCCGCCGAGACGGATGCGGCGAGCAACCGGGGTGCGGCGAGCGACGGGACGGTGGAGCGGCGGGCAGTGACGAGCGGTCAGTCGTCGGCGCCGGCGAGGCCGCGGGCGCCGCTCTCGTCGGTCTGGGAGGCCCAGAGGCCCGCGTACGCACCGTCGCGGTCGACGAGGTCGTCGTGGGTACCGGTCTCGATGACCTCGCCGTCTTCCATGACGACGATGCGATCGGCGTCCCGGATGGTCGAGAGGCGGTGGGCGATGACGAACGCCGTCCGATCGGCCGTCAGCGTCTCCAGGTTGCGCTGGATGAGCTCTTCGGTCTCGGTGTCGACGTCCGAGGTGGCCTCGTCGAGGACGATCACGTCGGGGTCGTTGAGCAGCGTCCGCGCGATAGAGACGCGCTGGCGCTGGCCGCCGGAGAGTTTCACGCCCCGCTCGCCGACCATCGTGTCGTAGCCGTCGGGCAGGTCTTCGACGAACTGGTGGGCGCCAGCGGCCTCGGCCGCCTCGCGGACGCGCAGGTCGACCGCCGCGGGGATCGCGTCGTAGTTCTCGAGGACCGAGCGGAAAAGCCCGTCGTCGCCGTAGGCGATGTTCTCCCGGATCGTCCCGGAGAACATGTACGGGTCCTGTTCGACGACGCCGATCCGGTTGCGGAGCGTCTGCAGGTCGAACTCCCGGACGTCGGTACCGTCGATCGAGACCGCCCCCGAGTCCACGTCGTAGAACCGCGGCGGCAGTTTGAGGAGCGTCGACTTCCCGGACCCGCTCGTGCCGGCGAACCCGACCGTCTCGCCCGCCTCGATCTCCAGATCGACGCCGTCGAGGATCCGCTCGCCGTCCTCGGAGTAGCTGAAGTCGACGTCCTCGAAGCCGACGCGGCCGTCGACGGCGTCGGGGGCGTGACCCTCCTCGGCGGTGGTCACGTCGGCCGTGTAGCCGAGGACGCCGAAGACGCGCTCGGCACTGGATTTCGCCTTCTGGTAGTTGTTGGCGGTCTTGCCGATGCGCGTCATCGGCCCGTCGAGGTACCGGAGGAACATGAAGTAGGTGACGAACGCGCCGGCGGTGAGCCCGCCCACGGTGACGGCCTCGCGCCCGCCGAACACGAGGACGGTCACGAACATCGCGCCGACGAGCAGGCGCAGCGAGGCGAAGAACGCCTTGCGGACGGTGATGGCGTCGATCTTCTCGTCGCGGTAGCCGCCGGACTGCTCGGCGACGCGGTCCCGTTCGACGTCGTAGCGGTCGAAGGACTTGACGATGGCCGCGCCGCCGAGGTTGTTCGACAGGCGGGTGTTCATCCGCGCGACCAGTTCGCGGATCCGCTTGTACTTGGGCTCGATCCAGATGATGAACTTCGCCGTCGCGAGCGCGATCAGCGGCACCGGGACCAGCACCAGCAGGCCGAGTCGCGGCGCTGTGTATATCATCCACCCACCGACGAGCGAGAAGACCATGACCGCCCGCGTGATCTCGCGGATCTCGGCGTTGAAGAAGTCCTCCAGTCGGTTGATATCACTGTTGAGGATCGACATCATCCCGCCCGTCTGGTGGTTGTTGAAGAAGTCCAGCGACAGGCGCTGCATGTGGTCGTAGGTGTCCAGACGCAGGTCGTGCTGGATGCGCTGGGCGGTCGTCTGGAAGAAGTAGCGCGACCCGAAGTGACTGATCGACTGGACGACGTACGCGCCCGCCGCGAGCGCTCCGAGGTAGTACAGCAGGTCCAGCCGGGCCGCCACGTCGTCGAGCGGAACGGGTTCGGAAGGGACGAGACCGGCCGACGAGAGGACGCTGCTCGCGGTGCCCGACGGGTTCACCGCGAGGTCGATCGCCGCTGCGATCAGCAGCGCCGGGAAGAGCCTCGCGACGCGGTTGACCATCGTCGAGACGACGCCGAGCGACAGCGGCGCCCAGTACGGAAGGGCGTACCGGAAGAGGCTGATCATCGGATGTCCGTCGACTTCCTCGCGGATCTCGTCGAAACTGCCGTGCGGGTCGGGACGTGCCATTCGGTCGCCCGGGATTGACCGTTCGCGTCCAAAAACCCCGCTCAGGGAGAGAGATTCTCTGGATCCGGCGGGCTTCGTCAGCGGTTTTATTTCGCTCCTCGCCGACGACCACGTATGGACACGTCCGAGACGTCCCGGCGTCGCTTCCTCGCGGCCTTCGGGACCGCGCTCGCGGCCGGCAGCGCCGGCTGTTCGGGCTCGCTGTTCGGCCACGGCGAGCCGACGAGCGACGGAGACGCGACGCCCGTCGACCCGTCCCCGCGACCGTCCGATGGCGGCGACGGAGGCTCGGCCGGCGAGTTCGACCGGTTCGACCGGGCCGCCGACAGCGCGTACGCCGACGTCTACCGGTCGGTCGCCCCCTCGGTCGCGCAGATCCAGGTCTACACCGACGCGCCGGGTCCCGCCCAGGGGACCGGGTTCGCCTACAGCGACGGCCACGTCGTCACGAACCAGCACGTCGTGGAGGGTGCCCGACACGTCTTCCTCCGGTTCAGCGAGGGCGGCTGGACCGAGGGGGACGTCGTCGGCACGGACCTCTACAGCGACCTCGCGGTCCTCTCCGTCTCGGGACTCCCCGACGGGGCCGAGCCGCTCGCGCTTCGCGAAACGGACCCGTCCGTCGGAACCGAAGTGATCGCGATCGGCAACCCGTTCGGCTTCTCGGGGTCGGTATCGTCGGGCATCGTCAGCGGCGTCAACCGCACCCTACCGGCGCCGAACGACTTCTCTATCCCGGACGCCATCCAGACGGACGCGCCGGTCAACCCCGGCAACTCCGGCGGTCCGCTCGTCACGCTCGACGGCTCGGTCGCCGGCGTCGTCAACTCCGGCGGCGGCGACAACATCGGCTTCGCCATCT
>JBDGSU010000038.1:0-6084 GCA_042217395.1 Halosimplex sp. | reverse complement strand
TGGTGAAGAAGTACTCGTCGGTGTCGAACTCCTGGTGGGCGATGTCGATGGTGACACCGCGCTCGCGCTCCTCGGCGAGGTTGTCCATGACGTAGGCGAACTCGAAGCCGCCCTTGCCCTTCTCCTCGGCCTCCTCCTTGTGCTGTTCGATGACGTGCTCGGGTACGCTCCCCGTCTCGTAGAGGAGTCGCCCGACCAGTGTGCTCTTCCCGTGGTCGACGTGACCGATGATAGCCAGGTTCTGGTGTGGCTTGTCTTCGCTCATTGTTGTATCTCACGCGCAGAGGCGCTATGTGGGAATCCTTTGGCGGTTAGTGTTAAAACCATTTCGATAGCGACTCCACGCGATCCCGCCGCAGTCTTGCGATTTGCGAACCGCTCTCACGGACCACGGCGGTCGCGAACGGTGGTGACCGCGTGCGGTGGAATCGATCCGATCACCGATCGACGAGCGACTGGTGACGGGATCGAGCCCGCTCCGGGAGCGAACGGCGAGTGCGCGGCAGAAAGGGTGATTACTCCGTATCGAGACGGCCCACGTCCGCCAGCACCGCGCTCGCGGTCTCGGGGCCGCCCGCGCCGCGCCCGGAGATGTTGAGCTGGCCGGCGTGCTCGGTCTCCAGTTGGACGATGTTCTCGGTGCCGGTCACGGCGAGGGTGCCGTTCTCGGGGACGAGCCGCGGACCGACCCGTACCGCGCCCTCGGCGGTCACCTCGCCGACGAGCCGGACGGTGCGACCGTCCTCGGTGGCCAGATCGAGCGCGCTGCCCGGGATCTCTTCGATCCCTTCGACGTCGGCGTCCTCGAGCGTGTACTCGCGGCCGTCGTCTGCGAGCACGTTCGCGACGATGACGCACTTCAGCGCCGCGTCGGTCCCCTCGACGTCGAAGCTCGGGTCCGCCTCCGCGACTCCGAGGTCCTGGGCCTCCGCGAGGACGTGCTCGTAGTCGAGCCCCTCGGCGGCCATCCGCGTGAGGATGAAGTTCGCCGTCCCGTTGAGAACGCCCCGAACGGCGTTGATGTGGTTGGCGTCGAAGTCGGCGATCGTCGAGAGGACCGGCATCGCGCCGCCGACGGTCGCCTCGAACAGCACCTGCCCCTCGCTCTCGCGCTCGAGTTCGCGCACCTCGGCGAACCGCTCGGCGACCGGCCCCTTGTTCGCGAGGACGACGTGGCGATCGCGCTCCAGCGCGGTCCGGACGTGCCCGAATCCGGGCTGGGCGTCGCCCAGCGTCGTCGGGGTCGCCTCGACGAGGACGTCGTACGGTCCCTCGAGGGCATCTCGTGGGTCGGCGCTCCCGACGACGCCCTCGGTGCGTTTCGACTCCAGCGCGGTCCGGAGATCGATCCCGTCCGGGTCGACGGCGGCCGACGAGGAGTCGGCAAGCGCGGTGACGGTGTGCCCGTAGTCGGCGGCCAGTTCTGCGACCGACGCGCCCACCGCGCCGGCGCCGAGGACGGCTAGCCTCACGCGGCATCACCCACCGCGAGCGGCTCGATCAGGCGCAGGTCCTTCTCCGCGGCGATCGTCCGGACCTCGGCGAGCGTCGCATCGGTCGCGCCCTCCTCGGTCGCGAGGCGCAGGCGCGCGCTCGAGACGTCGTCGGTCCCCTGCGGCGCCGAGAGCGACAGGTCGGTGACCGACGCCTCGGTGGTCCGCTGGATACGCGAGAGCGTGTGCGAGAGGTCGCTGTCGACGATGTGGCCCGAGAGGACGATCGTCAGCGACTCGCTGTAGTGGTCGGCGCCGGCCTGGATGACGTTGATGCCCGCCTCGCGCAGCGCCTCGACGATCTCTTCGAAGCGCTCGGGGGTGGTCTCCAGGTCGACCTCGACGGGGATGTGCCCCCGCGGCGTGAGGTTCCCCCGCTCGTGGAAGATAGACAGGAGGTTTCCCCCGTTGTCGGCGATCGGGTGCAGCGCCCGCAGCAGCTCGCCCGGTTCGTCGACGAGTTCGAGCCTGACTGTGTACGCCCGAACCTCGTCGGTCGAGTCGCTCATCGCCCGATCACCTCCCCGGTGCGCTCGCGTGCGCTCATTAGGGGAGACTCACAGGGGGCGGCTATATCAATCCGGTCATTCGGTTCGTCCGACGCGACCCAGTCCCCGACACGGGCTGACACTCGCGGCCGAGCCGCGCGATACGGGCCTCACACGATCGAATCCGACCGATAGCTATTACTGACATGTTCGTGAACGGGGAGACGATATGGTCTCCGCACCGACGGGCGCGCTGAAGAGTACAGCGGCCAAAGTGGCCGTCGTCGTCGCGGTCGTCGCGGTCGGCGGCGTCGCGGCGGCGCAGATGGGGATGCTGGACGGCGTGGTCGGCTCCGACTCCTCCGGGACCCTCGACCAGGTTCCCGACGGCGTCGACAGCGTCGCCACGTTCGACGCGTCGGTATTCGAAGACGACGTGACGAACCGGCTCTACGTCGCCGCCTACAACGAGACGCTCGACGTCTACGACGCCGACGGAGCTTCGGCCGAAGACGGCGGTAGAGACGCTGACGAGGGAGAGCGGGAGCGGACGCGCGAGTCCACTCCGAGCGAGATGCTCCCGGCCAACGTGACCGCCGCGCTCGACCGCGCCGAGAACGAGAGCGGCCTCGACCCGCGCGCGGTCGACGAGGTCGCCGTCTTCCAGCAGCGCCGGGAGAACCTCACCGAGCCTCGATACGCGGGCGCAATCGTCCACGCCGACTGGTCGGAGAGCGCGTTCGTCGGGGCGATCACCAACAACACCGGCCGCTCGTACGAGAACACCACCGTCGAGGGCGTGACCGTCTACAAGCCCGCCGACAGCGGTGAGGGGGAAGACGACGAACGCTTCGGACCGCCCCAGCCGGAGGAGTGGATCGCCGTCCTCGACGACGGCGAGTACGCCGTCGGGACCGCCCGGGCCGTCAACGACACGATCCAGGTCGCGGTCGGGAACGCCGAGCCCGTCGACGGCGACCTGCGCTCGGCCTACGAGCGGACCCGTGACGGCTATTTCCGGTACGCCCAGCGGTCCCAGAACGTCAACGTCACGCGGGTCAACGAGACGGTCGGGAGCACCACCGGACTGAACGTCACCGCCTACGCGCGGGCGTACAACGACCTCTACGTCACGTCGGGCTCGTACTACCTCACCGACGACGGGCTCGGCGTCGAGTCCCACACCCTGACGAACTCCACCGACACCGCGAGGGACGTCGAGGATCTCACGCAGGGCTTTCTCTCCATCCAGGCCGGGGCCATCCAGAACGAGACCATCGAGAACGAGCTGCGCTCGACGGAGGTCACCCGCGACGGGACGACCGTGACCGTGACGCGGGAGACCTCCGTCGACGTCGCGATCAAGCTCATCCGCTGGTACGGGTCGATCCTCGAGGACGAGCGGTCGGGCGCCGGCGCACAACCCATCGCCTAAGTCGAGGGCCCTCCCACCCACTGTGAATGCCGGTCGGGCCCCTCCTCGGGAAGGAACTGCGCTGGCTGCGACGCCACTGGCGAGCGGTCGCGCTCGTCTTTCTCCTGCTGCCAGCGTCGTTCGGCCTCGCGACGGCAGCGTTCGACCGCACGGTCCCGCGCGACGTGCCGGTCGCGGTCGCCCCGGCGAGCGATTCGGTCACCGAGGACGAACTGCAGGCCGTCGCCGGCCTCGCGCGGTCGGTGTCGGCCCCGCGGCGGTACGACTCGTCCGCGGCCGCACGGACCGCACTCGAACGCGAAGGGGTGTACGGCGTCCTCACCGTCGGACACGGCCTCTACGACGGCGATGCGAACGCGACGCTGTCGCTGTCGGTCGCCGGCTTGATGGTCACCTACGTCGAGCCATCCCGCGTCGTGACCGCCACGCTGCGCGAGCGGGCCGCGGTCTTCCCCGCCGCGGTGACCGTCGAACGACGCGTCGTCGGCCCCCGACGGACCCTCTCGGAGTTCCTCTTCGCGACCGGACTGCTCTACCTGCTCGCGGGCTACGCGTTCACCTACGTCCCCTACCACCTCGCCCGGGAGCGGCGGGTGTTCGACCGGATCCGCGTCGAATCCTCGCTGGGCTCGCTGCTCGCCGCCAAGGCCGCGCTGTTCGCCGCGCTCGGCGCCCTCGCCGTCGCGAGTGCGGCCGCGGTCGGCGTCGCGCTCGGGTATCGAATCGCGCTCGCGAGTCCCGTTGCCCTCGGGGTCCTCGCGCTCGCGGGCGGAAGCCTCGTCGCGGTGAGCCTCGGGGTCTCGTTTCTCACCGGGTTCTCGGTGGCGGGCCGGGTCGCCAACGTCGCGCTGCTCGCGGGGATCGTCGCCTTCTCGAACCCCGTCTATCCCACGGGCTTTTTCTCTGCGACCCGTCGAACGGTCGCGGGTTGGTCGCCGGTCTACCACGCGACGGTCGCCGTCCGCGGCCTGGTGCTGACGGGACACACGCCGGGTCTGTACGCGGACCGCCTGCTGCTCGTCGGCGGCGTCGCGGTCGCGTCGCTGTGCTGGCTGGCCGCGGCCGTCCGCGTCTACGAGCGAGGTGGTCGTGATGGGTGACCGCGAGGGCGTGCGTGACGGGGACAGTGCCGGGGAAGGCGCCAGCGGGATCCGCCTCGACGGCGTCTCGAAGACCTACGAGGGCGTCGTCGCGCTGGCGGACGTGGACCTCCGGGTCGACGCCGGCGACGTGCACGCGCTCGTCGGCCCGAACGGGTCGGGCAAGTCGACGCTACTCGCCCTGGTCCTCGGGCTCGAACCGCCCTCGTCGGGGACCGTTCATCGGCCCGCCGAACGGGTCGGCTGTAGCTTCCAGACGCCGAGCGTCTACCCGGACCTGACCGTCGACGAGAACCTCGCCGTGTTCGCCGCGATGGGCGACGCCGGCGAGGCCTGGGTAGAAACGGTTCGCTCCGACCTCGGCCTGGAGGGCGTCCGATCGCGCGTCGTCGCCGACCTCTCCGGCGGCTACCGGCGCCTCCTCGACGTGACGCTGGCGTTCGTCCGTCGCCCGCGGTTCGTCCTCCTCGACGAACCGCTGGACGAACTCGACGAGGCGGCTCGCGAGCGGGTCGTCGCGTTCGCCGCCGACTACTGCGACGGCGACCGGACGGTGCTCGTCTCGACACATCGCCTCGCCGCGTTCGGTCCCGTTCTCGACCGGCTCACCGTCCTCGCGGACGGTCGCGTGAGCCACGACGAGCGCGTCGACGGTGAGGACGACGTTCGGGACCGGTACCGAGAAGCGGTGGAGTGACTCGGGATCAAGGCAGTCACGCAACGGCGGCCAGATGGATCTGCGTCCGGAATGCCGCTCTGGAACCATGGGACTGCTCTCCAAGCACAAGAGGCTCGTCGGACTCGCCGAGAGATACGACGACAAAGTCGCGAAACACGTCAGCAAACGCAGCGACAAACTCGACGAGGGCGACATGAAGAACGGAATCGACGCCACGCCGTCGAAGATCGACGAGGAGAAGCAGTAGCTCGATACCTCTGCTCGGTCACGTCTGCGAACCTATCAGTAGTTTCTCGCGAGGGCGCTATGAGATGAAGTCGAGCGACCGCAGTCGACAGTGAGCGCTGAAAGCCCTCGGCGCGCTCGGGCGGTCTGTGCGACATATCCTCACTCGCTACGCTCGTTCGGATAGGGTCGCGCAGACCGCCCGACCGCACCTCGCCCTTTCAATCCGCCAGGACCGCCCCGCACAGCGCCGCAGGGAGCCACACACCTCCCCAGCCGATTCGCTCACTCGCTACGCTCGTTCGCTCATCCACTGTCAGAGCGTGCTCTGACAAGCCTTCTCTCACGAGTTCGAGAAGACCTCGCACGATGCTGGCGCGAGACGAGACTCGCGCCAGCGCGCGCCACGTAGATTGTTCAGTCCGTCTCCTATACGGAACATTCGCGCGAGTAAAGCGAGCGCGATTCACCGGGCGCGACCGAAGGGAGCGTCCGGCCTTTTTCACCCATGTTTTTGCGCCGAGCGGTGCCCACAGGCGCGCGAAGCGCGCCGAGGACACCCGAGGCGCAAAAAGATGGTCTCAGAAGTAATCGACCGTCTGGGGCAGTTCCTGCTTCATGCCCTTGCGCTCGCGGATCTCCATGATGGTCTCGCGCTGGAGGT
>JBDGSU010000130.1:0-6152 GCA_042217395.1 Halosimplex sp. | reverse complement strand
CCTCGGCGCATGGGGTGCGTCGGACCTGAGTTCGAATCTCGGCGGTCCCACTTTTCGCGATGCGAACTGGGAGCACGAGGTCTCGCGGTTCGATACCTCGGGGGTCCCATCACAGTTCTCACGCAGTACACGCCGAAGAGAGAGACCAGCTGAACCTACCGATTCTCCCCGGCGGAAGAGTCGAAAGACGCGGCTTCGACGAGCGAACGACGGCGTGCGCTCGACCGTGCAACCGCGGTCCAGTTCTACTACGGCGGTCAGTCGTCGGGCTCGGGGACGTCGAACTCGTAGCGGTCGACGCCGCCGTCGTAGGTGCGTTCGAGCGAGACGAGCGCGTCGGGCGATTCGACGAGGACGGCCTCGCCGCCGGGGTTGGCCCGATTGGCGCGGATGACGTTCTCGCAGACGACGTTGCCCTTCTGGACGGGCTGGTCCTGGCGGGTGTGGCCGACGATCTGGGGCTGGGCGTCGGCGCTCAGGAAGCGGAAGTCGAGCCAGGCGACGCCGGCGCCGAAGCCGCGACCGCCCTGGCGGCCGAGGCTGAGCACCTGCCGGTACTCGTCGACGAGGCGCCGTTGGGTGTCGGCGTCCCTCTCGCTCCCGACCGCCTCGCGGAGGTCCCGTGCGGCCTCGACGAAGCGGTCGTTGAGCCGGGTGGCCTCGTAGCTGGAGACGAGGCCGGCGTGGGCGTAGGTGAAGCTGTAGCCGCGGTAGGCGGCGACGACGTGGCCGCGCTCGACGGCCTCGCAGAGTTGCCGGCGGTCGTCGTCGGTGCGCTGGCCGGAGAACCACTCCTCCCAGTGGACCAGTGCGGGGAAGAGGACGCCCCACTCGTGGTTACCGAAGGTCAGGCGGACGTGACCCGGCGGGGCCTCGCGGGCGAGGCGTTCGACCAGGTCGAGGACGCCCTCGTTGTCGGGACCCCGGTCTATCAGGTCGCCGTTGAACAGGAGCACGTAGTCGTCGCCCCCGGCCCAGTGGAGGCGTCCGTCGTCGTCGGTGTCGACGAGCGGGTCGTACTCGGGGTGGTCGCCGGGAGTCTTGAGCGCGCTGCGAGCGGCGCCGAGATAGCCGTGCACGTCGCTGATACTGACGACCCGCGGTGAATCGGCCGCGAGCCCGCGTACGTCGTCTCTCGCGTCTGTCGGGAGTTCGTCGCAGTCGCCGGCGGTGATGTCTAACATGGCAGCGCGCTCAGGGCTCCGGTCGTAGCTACCGAGTACGCTCGCGGGTGTCAAAACCGCTTCGGGACGGCGGGAACCGTCGCCGGCCGCCTCGGCCGCTCCGTCTCGTCGTCGCGAGCGCCGGGTCGACCGGACGACGGTCGGGCGATCCGGCAAACACAAAACTCATATCGTCGGGATAAAAGAACGTAGATAGATGCAGCGAGCGCGGCAGTTGGCACAGGGCGCCTACGAGCGATTGCTCGAGTGGGAGGTATCGGGCACGCCGAGTCACGTCGCGGTGATCCAGGACGGTAACCGGCGGTACGCCCGTACTCGGGGCGACGACGCCACCGACGGTCACCGTGCAGGGGCCGAGACCACCGAGCAGGTCCTCGAGTGGTGCCAGGAAGTGGGCGTCGACGAACTGACGCTGTACACCTTCTCGACGGAGAACTTCGACCGCCCGGACGAGGAGAACGAGGCGCTGTTCGACCTGCTGTGCGAGAAGCTGAGGGAGTTCGCGGACGCCGACCGCGTCCACGACTCGGAGGTGCGGATCCGCGCCATCGGGGAGACCCACCGTCTCCCCGACCGGGTCCGCGACGCCGTCGACTACGCCGAGCGTCGGACCGCCGGTTACGACGAACTCCACCTGAACATCGCGCTGGCCTACGGCGGCCGGGCCGAACTGCTGTCGGCCGCCCGCGACGTCGCCCGCGAGGTCGAGGCCGGCGACCTCGACCCCGTCGACATCGACGTCGAGACGGTCGATCGACGCCTCTACGAGGGACCCAGCCGCGACGTCGACCTCATCGTGCGGACGGGCGGCGACGAGCGGACGTCGAACTTCCTGCCCTGGCACGCGAACGGCAACGAGGCCGCCGTCTACTTCTGCACGCCGTACTGGCCGGAGTTCCGGAAGGTGGACTTCCTCCGGTCGATCCGGACATACGAGCACCGCGAGGAGTCCTGGCGCAAGACCCGCGCCCGGCGCGCGCTCGCGCTCGTCAAGGCGCTCGGCGACGCCGAACTCTCCGAGGCGCGGAGCGTCCTCCAGCGGTTCAAGGGCGCGCTCTCGAACGCGGAGCGTCGGGTCGTCGAGGAGGAGACCGACGCCGAGTTCGAGCGCCCGGCCGACTGACCGCTTCGCCGGTCGACCGTCCGGTTTCGGATTTCGTCCGTTTCCCGATACGAACTGGTCTATCTGCCTCCGCTTCCGTGCCAGTTGTACACGCGTGACGATACGTTTAAGTCGCAGCCGTGTTTGGCATCTTCTATCATGGCACACTCGGGCTCAGACGCCGACGCGTTCGTGACCGAGGGGACGCGGCCGCGGAGCGTCGCGCGGGCGAGCCGGCGACTAGGACTCGCGCTGTTCGGCGCGGCCGGTCCGGCCGTCCTGACGGCGCTTCTGGTGGCGCTGACGCGCGAGGGGACCGCGGGGCCGGTCGCGTGGGTCGGAGCGGCGATGACGACGCCGCTCGTGGGCGGTGAGGGCGTCGCCTGGGCGTTCCACGTGGCGGCAGTCACCGGGTTGGCCGGCGCGTGGGTCGTCGGCTTCGCGCTGGTCGTCGAGGGGTACTTCGGTATCGAGTGAGGGCGACGCGCACCGGCAGTTCGGTGGGGCCTCGAGCGCCGTCGTGTTTCCGAGACGGTCGCCGAAACGCGACTGCTCATACGGGTTATCGCAAGACAGTCCGGGATCGACCGCACGACTGCGTGCGGTCGATCCGATACCGCGTGCTTCGAATCCGTATCAGTCGTTCCCGCGGGCTTCAGGTCTGGCGTCCCGGCGGTCGCCCTCGGTCGGCTCGCCGTCGTGGACGCGGAAGCCGCCGGTCTCGGCGCGGCCGGAGAGTTCGCGCTGCGGGAAGGGTATCTTGACGTCTTCCGCCTCGAAGGCGCTCTTGACCGAGGAGACGACGGCCGAGACGGCCTTCCACTTGCGCGGCGGCGTCGGGTGGTCGATCCAGAAGCGCATCTCGAGGACGACCGCCGAGTCGCCGAACTCCTTGGGGAACACCTGTGGTGCGGGCGCGTCGACGACCTCCGGAAGCTCGGAGATGGCCTCGACAGCGATCCGCTGGGCTCGTTCGGGGTCGGTCGCGTAGTCGACGCCCACGTCGACGCGGAGCCGGAGCATCCCCTTCTGACTGCGATTGGTGATCGGGCGGTCCGAGACCCGGTCGTTGGGGATGATGACGAACTCGCCGTCGAAGTTCTCGAGGCGGGTGTGGAAGATGGTGATGTCGGTGACGATCCCCTCCTGGTCGCCGATCTGCACCCAGTCGCCGATGGTGAACGGTCGCGAGAACATGAGAACGAAGCCGGCGATGAGCGACCCGAGGGTCTGTCGGGCGGCGAAGCCGACGACGATGCCGAGGAAGCCGGCCCCGACCAGGAGGCCGCTCAGGCTCACGTTCCAGACGCCGAGTATCACGATGCCGCCGAAGCCGAAGAGAAGCAGCTGCGAGGTCCGGAGGAGGATCTCTTCCTGGTGGTCGGTCAGCCAGTCCGCCCGTTGGCCGAGGTTCGCGACGCCGCCCGACAGGAAGCGTGCGCCGGCGTACGCCGCGAAGAAGATGAGGATGGAGCCGAGGACCCTGCCGGCGTACACCAGTTGTTTGTCCCCCTCGATGCGGGTGGCCGTCTCGGTGACGAACGGGCCGAACCCCCAGGCGTACAGCAGCGAGAGAACCGCGCCGGCGAGCAAGCCGAACTGGACGGCGCGCAACAGCGCGCCGCTGAGCGCCCACTGGAGGGTCGATCCCTGGGCGCGCTCGGAGAGGCGCGGAAAGAGGAGCCAGCCGACGATCCCGATCCCGGCCAGCAGCGCGACGGTGAACCCGAGTCGGCCGCCGAGCGTGTCGAAGCCCGCGAGGAAGCTCCGCACCGACTCGACCGTCGTCGCCTGTTGCATGTCTCGCTCATCGTGAGTGGACTCCCTTGGGCGTTGCGCTTGTTCGACCGGTCGGCGCCGCGGGGCGGCTCCCGGCCGAGCGCGCCGGCCCGACGCGACCGACCGGAGACGGCCGACCGCTTTTGCACGCGAGGCCCCAATCGGTCGCATGGACTTCGACGACCGATGGCGACGGCTCCGGGAACGCTGCGACTCGCTCGACCCCGACGCCGTGTTCGTCGCGGCCGGCGACGGGCGCGTGTTCACGGTCGACCGGACGGACGACGACGGGGTCTTCGTCGCGTTCCGCGAGGGCGGAGAGCGGACGCTCCGGCGCGACCAGTTCGAGTTGCTGGCCGAGCGCGTCGAGCGCGACTCGCTCGACGTCGACTCGCTCCCGCCCGGCGTCGGGCCGTACGTCGCGCTCCTCTCGCTCGCGCCGGGATTCGCCGTCGAGGAGGGCGCGCTCCGCTCGACGGACCGCGACGGAGCGGAGACCGTGCCCGGTGCGGACGCCGAACCGGAGAGCCCGTTTCTCCGTTCGCGGTGGGACGTCCGCAGCGCGTCCGAGGCGGTCCACGACGACGCGCTGTTACTCGCCGATTAGCTGGAGCGCCACGAGGCGACCGACGTCGGGTCGCTGACCTCGTCGGACGCCGTCGACCTGTACGTGCTCCTCTCGGACGTGGAGTGGGGCGCCGACGAGCTCCGGCGGGAAGTGGGCGACGAACTGCTCGACTACGTCGGGCCCGAGGGACGGGTCAGCGGTCGGTACGGTACGGTCAGCCGCGCACACCGGCGCCGTCGCCGGTTGAAAGACGAGGACGAGGTCCTCGACAGGCTCGACGAAGCCGGGGTCCCCCGCGAGTGGGTCCTCGGGATCGACTCCGACAAGCTGGACGTCGTCGTCGCGACCACCGACGTCGCGGAGGACGAGGTCTACGACATCGACGACGCCTATCACGTCCAGAAGACCGACGTCGACGCCGACGAGAAGCGCTCGCGGCTCGGTGGGCTCCGGGACCGGCTGGACGACCTCGACGACGCCGAGGCCGACGAGCTCCGCGACGAGATCGACCGGCTCGAGGGTCGGATCGACGACCTCCTCGCCGCGGGGTGATCCCCGTGCTCGTCCTCGGCGACGCCCACGCCACCGATCCGGGCAACCGGGAGCGATTGCTCGGCGCCTACGAGGCCGCCGCCGCCGAGCGCGCCCTGCAGGTCGGCGACCTCGAGTACTACGACCTGCCCGTCCCCACGTGGTTCGTGGCCGGGAACAACGAGGACTTCGACGCGATCGACCGCCTCCGCGGGCGCGGGCCGGGCGACGCCGGGGCGGATGCCGGGGGTGCGGGCGACGGCGGCGAGGGGGCCGGCGCGCCTGCGGGAACGCGGAACGCCCACTTGCTCGCGAGCGACCTCGTCGGAGTCGGCGACCTGACGGTCATGGGCCTCTCCGGCACCTACGCGCCGACGAAGTACGCCCTCGACCGCGAGGAGCTGTCGGGCGACCGGCGCCGGCACTTCACGCGGGACGACGTCGAGCGGGCGGTCGAGCGCGGGCGCGAGGCCGACGTCGACGTGCTGCTCACCCACGAGGCCCCCCACGGGCTGATCTCGTTCGGCTACGACCCCGGGAGCGACCCGATCGACGGGCTGATAGCGGCCGTCGAACCCGGGCTCTGTCTCGTCGGGCACTACCACCGCCACGCCGAGGCGACCGTCGGCGAGAGCCGCGTCGTCTCGCTGGCCCCCGTCTGGGAGTCGTACTACGAACTGGACCCGGCGACGCTGACGCTCGACCGGTCGGAGACGCCGACGGAGAACTGAACGGCGGTGGCCGCCTCGGGCGGTTCAGACGCCGCGGCCCTGCATCTTCTCTTCCTCGGGCAGGTCGACGTTGGCGTCGCCCTTCATTCCCGCACCGATGTTCGAACTGATCTCGGCCAGTTTCTCGGGGTCGTCCCAGTTGTTGACGGCCTCGACGATGGCCCGGCCCATCGCTTCGGGGTCCTCGGCGCCGAAGATGCCGGAGCCGACGAAGATGCCGTCGCAGCCGTGGTGCATCATCAGCGCGGCGTCGGCGG
>JBDGSU010000090.1:0-6176 GCA_042217395.1 Halosimplex sp. | reverse complement strand
CGATGCGCTTGTCGCCCTTGGACTTGCGGAGGTAGATGCGGAACGTGGAGGTGTGGCCGAGGATGTTGCCGCCGATGGGCTGGGTCGGGTCGCCGAAGTAGGAGTCGGGGTTCGAGGCGACCTGGTTCGTGACGAGCACCGCGGCGTTGTAGAGGTCGCCGATGCGCATCAGGTCGTGCAGGTGCTTGTTGAGCTTCTGCTGGCGCTCGGCGAGCTCGCCGCGGCCGACGTACTCCGCGCGGAAGTGCGCGGTCAGCGAGTCGACGCAGAGCAGCCGCACGGGGAACTCCGCCTCCTCGTTGTCGCGGGCGAGCTCCTTGGCCTTCTCGGCCAGCAGGATCTGGTGGTTGGAGTTGAACGCCTTCGCGACGTGGATGTTGTCGAGCATCGCCTCGACGAGGTCGTCGAGCAGCTGTTCGTCGGTCGCGTCGGCGGCCTCCTCCTCCTCGACGACGCCGTGGAGGACCATCGAGTCCTCGAGAATCTCGTCGGAGAGGCCCTTGACCATCTGCTCGATGCGCTCGGGGCGGAACGTGTCCTCGCTGTCGATGAACATCGCGCTGCCCTCCAGCCCGCCGTGTTCGCGGGGGAGCTGGACGGTGACGGAGATCTGGTGGGTGACCTGGGACTTGCCGGCGCCGAACTCGCCGTACACTTCGGTGATGGACTGGGTCTCGATGCCGCCGCCCAGCAGGTCGTCGACCTCGTCGACGCCCCAGGAGAGCTTGCCGATCTGTTCGCGCCGTTCCAGGACCGTCGCGCCGGTCTCGAAACCGCCGATGTCGGCGGCGTCGCGAGCCGCGTTGATGATGTCCGCCGCGCTCGACTCGCCGATGTCCGCCGTGTTCGAGAGCTCACCGGGCGAGGCGACCGCGATGCCCTGGTAGCCGTCGAACCCGTTCTCGCGCAGCTTCTCGGCGGTCGCCGGACCGACGCCCGGCAGTTCTTCGAGGTCTTCTGTCGCCATGGACATCGCTTGCGCCGCCCGTCATATAAACCCTCGTTAACACCGGAGTGGAAGTGAAAAGCGGACACGCGAGGGGTCTCTGCCGGGACCGATCCGCAGGTTGAAACGTCATCGGCGCGGAACGAGGATCTCGGCGGGCGGCGCGACCGGGGGGCCGCCGGGCAGCGGTGAAAGTGAAACGAGGTCAGCCCCCGCGCGAGCCGAGGTAGACGACGGCGAAGACGCCGAGGAAGTAGACGCCGGTGAGCCACGACTCGGGGACGTCGAGCACGCGGTGGCCCTGGCGGCCGACGACGACGAGCGCCAGGGCGGCGACGGCCGCGAGCGGGCGCGCCCGCAGCCCGGCGACGAACGCCCGGAGGTTCCAGACGAGGGTTTCGGCGGCCTTCTTCGCTTTCTCGCCGGCCGGCCGGTTCCCGTCCGGGTTGTCGGCCGGCTCGAACCCCGCCAGCGCGTCGCGGTCCACGGCGACGACGACGCCGGTGTTGACCCGGTGGCCGTCGGCGTCGCCGACCCGAAGGAGCGTCACCGTCTCCGGGTCGGTGCCGACGACGCGGTAGGTTCCCGGACTGACGGTCGCCCCGTCGGCGTCGGTGACGGTCGCCCCGTCGGTCGCCCGGAGGTGGTCGTAGACGGCGGGGCCACGAGCGCTCATTCCCACGGGTGGTCGCCGGGCCGGTCGGGCCAGAGCGGGTACCAGTACTCCTTGTCCGACTCGACTGCGAGTTCGCCGTCGAGGACGCTCTGGAGCTTGATCTCCGTCTGGTCGTGGCGGTCGTGGTCGCCGTCGGGCGCGAAGGGGTAGTACTTCCCGCGGCGGAACGAGTAGACCCAGTAGGCCAACCGGTCGCCACCGGCGGCTCCGCCGCCTCCGTCTCGGTGCCTGTCGGCACCGCCTTTCCGGAACGCGAACAGCGCCGCCAGGAGCCGCGAGCCGTAGCCGCGCTCGATGAACTCGTCGGCGGCGAAGTGGATGCTCGTCACGAGGTCCTCGGGGTCGTCGTCCTCGAGGACGACCCACTCGTAGCCGTGGGCGTCGGTCACGAACTCCGCGTTCGTCCCGGTCTCGACCTCGCCCGCTTCGAGGATGGCCCGCACGTTCTCGACGGCGTCCTCGAAGTCCGTGCTGTCGACCTCGGCGAAACACAGCGCCGCCGCGCCGGCGGGCGCGAACCCGAGGTCGGCCTCCATCGTCATGTACGCCGTGCTCATCCCGAACAGATCCTCGGGGTCGGCGTCCCGGGTCGCGTCGGCCTCCGCTCTCATCCCCAGCGCGGACTTCAGGCCGTCCAGCAGTCCCATACCCGCCCGTTGGGGTAGGCGAGTAAAAGTCGTGTCCCTCCGACGGCCGGGACCCGTCGGGCGCCGGTTCCCCTCCGTTCGTCCCTCCGGGCGGTCAGCCGTCTCTCCGTGCTCCTCCGTCGTCTCCGGGCGGTCAGTCGTCCCAGGGTGCGCCGTCGAAGTCGATCTCGCGGTGGCCCCGGTCCAGGTCGGCGATCCGGTCCAGGTCCTCCTCGTCCAGGTCGACGCCGTAGGCGCCCCAGTTGTCGCGGATGTGCTCGGCGCTCGTGGCCTTCGGGATGGCCGCGACGCCCTCGAGCGTCAGGAACCACGCGAGGGTCACCTGCGGGACCGTCGCGTCGTGTTTCTCGGCGATCTCTCCGAGGACGGGGTCGTCGAGCACCTCGGTGCGGGCCAGCGGCGAGTAGGCGACGACGTGGTGGCCGTGCTCGGCGGCGTACTCGCGCAGTTCGCGCTGCTGGAGGTAGGGGTGCATCTCGACCTGGTTGGCGAAGACCGGCGCGTCGAGCACCTCGCGGGCCTCGTCGAGGTGCTCGGGCTCGAAGTTCGAGACGCCGACGTGTCGGATCGTCCCCTCGTCGTACAGCCGCTGAAACGCCGACAGCGTCCCCTCGGGGTCGTAGGTGTCGGTCGGCCAGTGGACGTACAGCAGGTCGAGGTAGTCGGTCCCCAGTCGGTCGAGGCTCTCCTCGGTGGTCTCGAGCACGTCGTCGTGGGCGAGGTTGCCGGTGTCGACCTTCGTCGCGAGGAAGACCTCCTCGCGCGGGACGTCCGCGTCGGCGAGACCGCGGCCGACCGCGTCCTCGTTGTCGTACCCCTGCGCGGTGTCGACGTTGCGATAGCCCGTCTCGAGGGCCGTCCGCACGCTCTCGGCGCACTCGTCGGGGTCGTCGTTCTGCCAGGTGCCCAGTCCGAGCCGGTGCTGGTCGAGTTCGGTCACTGTGTCGGTCATTCGAGGGACGCGCACCTAACCCCTGGGAACCCGGAGAACCGTTCCGTCTGCGCTCGGCCGGGGTCGTGCGGGCGTGTGTCGGGTCGACCGCACGCGGTCGCCGGCGATCCGAACCGTCCCGCGAGAATCCGTCTCAGGCCGTCTCCATGTCGCGGGCGAGGTCCTGCAGGCGCTCGACCCGGCGCTCGGTCGTGGGGTGGGTGCGAAAGAGGTTCGCGATGACGCCCTTGCTGATCGGGACGATGAAGAAGGCGTTCATCTCCGACTGGTCGCGGAGGTCCTCCTCGGGGACCCGGTCCATGCGGTTGTCGATGGTCATCAGCGCGCTCGCGAGCGCGGCGGGCTTGCCGGTGATGGCGGCGCCGCCCCGGTCCGCGGCGTACTCCCGGTAGCGCGAGAGCGCGCGGATGAGCAGGAACGAGACGATCCAGACCACCAGCGACGCGAGGACGGCGACGATGACGCCGCCCCCGCCGCCGCCCCGGCGGTCCCGGCCGCCGCCGAACAGGAAGCCCCACCGGAGGATGAACATCGCGATGGTCGCGAGGAAGGACGCGATGGTCATCACCGCCACGTCGCGGTTCTTGACGTGGGCGAGTTCGTGGGCGAGCACGCCCTCCAGTTCGTCCTGGTCGAGCGTCCGGAGGAGCCCGGTGGTCACGGCGACGGTGGCGGTCTTCTTCGAGCGCCCGGTCGCGAAGGCGTTGGGCGTGCGCGTGTCCGCCACGGCCACCGCGGGCTTGGGGAGGTCGGCCTGCTGGGAGAGCCGGCCGATCGTGCGGTGGAGTTCGGGATACTCCTCCTCGGAGACCTCTCGGGCGCCCATGCTCCTGAGCGCCAGTTTGTCGCTGAAGAAGTACTGGGCGAACAGGAAGAGACTCATGAAGACGACGATGACCAGAAAGTTCTGGACGTACAGCGTCAGCACCGCCAGGAACGCGAGGTACAGCGCCACGAGCAGGAACATGGTGAAGACCATCCTGCCACGGAGTCCCCAGTCGGTTTTCCATTCCATACCCGGTGGTAGGGTGCGCCCGACATATCAATCACTCGCGTCGGCGCGCGATCCGAGGGCGCCCCGCCGCGGACCGGCGGCCGTCGCCCGCCCCTCGAACGCGACGCTTAACCGCCCGAGGCCAGTATCACGAGCTAATGAGTCGTTCCGGGGAGTTCTGCCCGCGCTGCGGGGACGAGCTAGACGCCGACCTGGACGCCCGGCCGTCGGCGCCCGGCGCCGACGGGTCGCGGGCCGGGGACAGCGTGCTCTGTGACGCCTGCTACTTCGAGGCGTTCGACCTGGTCGACGCGCCCGACCGCATCGACGTGCGCGTCTGTTCGCAGTGCGGCGCGGTCCACCGCGGCAACCGGTGGGTCGACGTCGGCGCACAGGACTACACCGACATCGCCGTCGAGGAGGTCTCCGAGGCGCTGGGGGTCCACCTCGACGCGACCGACGTCAGCTGGGAGGTCGCGCCCGAGCAGGTCGACCAGAACAACATCAGGATGCACTGCCAGTTCTCGGGGATCGTCCGCGGGACGCTCGTCTCCGAGGAGGTGGTCGTCCCCGTCAAGATCGCCCGCCAGACCTGCGACCGCTGCGGCCGGATCGCCGGCGGCTCCTACGCCGCGATCGTCCAGATCCGCGCCGACGAACGGACGCCGACCGACGAGGAGATGGAGCGCGCACGGGAGACGGCGGAGTCGTTCGTCGAAGCGCGGGAGGCCACCGGCGACCGCAACGCGTTCGTCACGGAGGTGAAGGAAGTCGACGAGGGGCTGGACATGAAGATCTCGACCAACCAGCTCGGCCAGGGGATCGCAAAGCGGATCACCGACCAGCTCGGCGGGAGCTTCGAGGACTACGAGACGCTCGTGACGGAGGACGGCGACGGCAACGAGGTCTACCGGGTGACCTTCGCGGTGCGGCTGCCCCGCTACCGTCCCGGGGAGGTCATCGACCCCGAAGACGGCGACGGACCGGTGCTCGTCCGAAGCGTCCGCGGCAACCTGAAGGGGACCCGCCTGGCCTCCGGCGAGGACTACGAGGCGAGCTTCGAGGACGGCGACGCGCCCGAGGCGCGCCGGCTGGGCACCCGCGCGGACGCCGAGCCGACCACCGTCGTCACCGTCGAGGACGAGAACGCCGTGCAGGTGCTCGACCCCGAGACTTACGAGGCCCGGACCGTCCCCCGGCCCGACTACCTCGACCCCGACGCCGACGAGGTGCCCGTGATCAAACACCGCGAGGGCCTGCACGTTCTGCCCGAGCGAGGCGACGAGACCGATGAGTGAGGGCGACGAAACGTCCGAAGACGAGACGCCCGAGGACACGTCTGAGGAGCGACTGGCGGTCGTCGTCGACAAGCCCCGCGCCGAGGCGGTCATCGACGACCTGGGGGGCGAGGGCGTCTACGACCCCGACCGCTCGGTCCGGGAGTACGACGGGGGCAGCGTCTCGGTGCCCGTGACGGCCGTGCCCGAGACCGTGGCGTTCCGCGAGGTGGTGCGACAGGTGGGCGAACCGCGCCTGCGGGATCTCGCCGACCACCTCCGCGAGCGCGGGTGGACCGACGCGGAGATCGAGCGAGCGCCCTCGTCGTGGGCCGTGCTGGGGACGGTCGTCCTCGTCGACGTCGGCGACGCGCCTCGACCCGAAGAAGTGGGCGAGGCGCTCCTGGCCCTCCACGGCGCGGCCGACACGGTGCTGGCCCGCGGGCCGATCACCGGCGCCCACCGCGAACCCGACGTGACCGTCCTCGCGGGCGAGGGCGACACCGAGACCGTCCACCGCGAACACGGCACCGTCTACGCGATGGATCTGGCCGAGGTGATGTTCTCGCCGGGGAACAAGGCCGAGCGGGCGCGGATGGGCGAAATCGTAACGGAAGGCGAACGCGTCGTCGACATGTTCGCCGGCATCGGCTACTTCGCGCTCCCGATGGCCCGCGCGGGCGC